>JAATEY010000177.1 GCA_015655465.1 Gammaproteobacteria bacterium
CGTGCGCGCCATGACCGATATCAACGATGCCTCGAAGAAGATCGCCGACATCATCGGCGTGATCGACGAGATCGCGTTCCAGACCAACCTGCTGGCCCTGAACGCGGCGGTGGAAGCTGCCCGCGCCGGTGAGCAGGGTCGCGGCTTCGCCGTGGTTGCCACCGAGGTGCGGAACCTCGCCAGCCGCTCGGCCACTGCCGCGAAGGAAATCAAGACGCTGATCCAGGACAGCGTGCGCAAGGTGGACGAAGGTTCGAATCTGGTGACGCAGTCCGGCGCGACGCTGGAGCAGATCGTCGCCGCCGTGAAGCGCGTGACCGACATCGTTGCCGAGATCTCGGCCGCCAGCAACGAGCAGTCCTCGGGCATCGAGCAGGTCAACAAGGCCGTGATGCAGCTGGACGAACTGACGCAGCAGAATGCCGCGCTGGTGGAAGAGGCTTCGGCAGCCAGCCAGTCCATGGCCGAGCAGGCGCGCGGCCTGAATGAATCGATGCAGCGTTACCGGGTTCTGGGCGGCGCGCCCAGGGATGCAGGTCGTGCATCCGCGGGCCGTCCTGCAGCTGAAATGCGCAGCACCACCGCGGATCGCCGCAAGCCAGGTCGTCCCTGGAATGCCGGCAAGACTGCTCCGGCAAGGGAAGCGTCATCCTCCAAGGTAGCCAATTCGGGAGCCGATGACGCGGTCTGGAAGGAATTCTAGGTCGCGCGCGGAGCCGGACTTCCCGGTCTGGCGTACACTGATCCCGCCGCGCCTGATGGGTGCGGGCGGGTCAGTATCGCGGAATCCGTACCGGGGGAACCATGACATTGCTCAGCCAGCTGCTGGATCGTAAAGGGCATGGTGTGCACACGGTGGCAGCGGGGGCTTCGGTCATCGATGCGATCCGCAGCATGGCTGACAACCATGTCGGGGCGCTGCTGGTCATGGACGGCAGCAGGCTGGCGGGAATCGTCTCGGAGCGCGACTATGCGCGCAAGGTCATTCTCCACGGCCGGGCGTCCGCAACCACGGCAGTCCGCGAGATCATGAGCACGCCTGTGGTGACGGTCGGGCCTGGAGATACGGTGGATCATGCCATGCGGGTCATGACGGACCGGCGCATCCGCCATCTGCCGGTGGTGCAGGGCGAGCAGGTCGTGGGCGTGGTTTCCATCGGCGACCTGGTGAGCTCCGTGATCGATGCGCAACGCTCGACGATCGAAGCCCTGCAGACTTATATCCGCGGCTGATGTGCAATCGCACACGACAGCAAAATGTGACGTAGCAGGTAAAGAAATTCCCCGAAATAGCCGATAAAGCTGCACATACCCGCCCATGGAGTCTGCGCAGAAATGGCATCACAGGAACAGCACGCGACGGCCGCTGCCAATGGGCAGATGCTCACTTTCTGCCTCGGCGGCGAGGGTTACGGTGTGGACATACTGCGAGTGAAGGAGATCCGCGGCTGGTCTCCCGTCACCCGCATTCCCCACTCGCCGCCGCATGTGCTGGGTGTGCTGAACCTGCGCGGCGCCATCGTGCCAATCATCGACCTGCGCCTGCGCTTCGCGCTGCCGGCGGAGTTCTCACCGAAGACCGTGATCATCGTGCTGTCGCTGCACATGGAAGACGGCGTGCGCGAATGCGGTGTGGTGGTCGACAGCGTATCGGATGTCGTCGACATCCCGGCTGATGCCGTCAAGCCGCCACCATCGCTGAACAACGGCAGGACTTCCGACTGCATCAACGGCATCGCCACGGTGGACGGCAAGATGCTGATCGTCCTGAATGTCGATGAGCTCATAGCGCGCGATCTGAAGTCTGCAGCTGTAAGCGCAGCCGCCTGATCACCTGCCTGGCGCCGCAACACAACTACAGGGACGAGCCGTGAATATCAAAGAGATCATCACCGGAAGCAGGGCGCGTGCGATTGCGCAGAACATGAGCGGGCAGATAGCGGCCATCAACCGGGTCCAGGCCGTCATCGAATTCACCCTCGACGGCACGATCCTGACGGCCAACGGGAATTTCCTGAAGACCGTCGGATATTCCCTGGAGGAGATTCTCGGCAAGAACCACAGCATGTTCGTGGAGCCAGGCTACCGCGATTCAACCGCATATCGCCTGTTCTGGGAAAAGCTTGGCCGCGGCGAAGTCGACGCCGCGCAGTACCTGCTCATCGGCAAGGGTGGCCGGGAAATCTGGATCGGTGCCAGCTACAACCCGATCATGGATGCCAATGGCAGGCCCTGCAAGGTGGTGACATTCGCCACGGACATTACTGGCCACAAGCTTGCCGCCGCCCAGGCAGATGGCATCGTTGCCGCAATCGGGCGCGCCGACGCGGTCATCGAGTTCTCGCTCGATGGCGTGATTCTCGGGGCCAACGACAATTTCCTGAAGACGCTGGGCTACAGCCTCGCAGAGATCAAGGGCAAGCACCACAGCATGTTCGTGGAAACAGCCCGGAGCGAGTCTGCCGAATACCGTCAATTCTGGGAGAAGCTCGCGCGCGGCGAGTTCGATGCCGGGCAGTACCTGTGCATCGGCAGGGGCGGCAGGCAGCTGTGGATACAGGCCAGCTACAACCCGATCATGGACGCGAAGGGCAGGCCCTTCAAGGTCATGGAATTCGCGACCGACATCACCAGGCAGAAGCTCGAAGCGCGCATGAATGCGGCGTTCAAGGGCGCCCTCGACAATGTCACTGCCAATGTCATGGTGGCCGACCTGAACCTGGACGTCATATACATGAACGCGGCCGCAAGGGCCGTCATGGCAACCTGTCAGGCGGATTTCCGCAAGGTGCTGCCGAACTTCGACGCCGCGACGCTGATCGGCACCAGCATGGATGTCTTCCAGACCGATGCATTCCACCCGCGCGGCATGCTGACCGCGCTCAACAGGACGTTCTCGTCGCAGCTCGATATCGGCGGCCGCACGATGAAGATCATCGCCAACCCGATGCTGGGCGAGGGTGGCGAGCGCCTGGGTACCGTGGTCGAGTGGATCGATCGCACGCAGGAAGTGATGGTCGAGGCGGAAGTGCAGGGCATCGTTGCCGATGCGGCGCAGGGCAGTCTCAGCAGGCGCATCGTGCTGGATGGCAAGCAGGGCTTCTTCCACAGCCTCTCCTCCGGCATCAACGAACTGGTCGGGAGCCTGGCCGCGGTGGTGTCGCAGGTGAAATACGCGGCGGAGGAAATCAACCGGGGCGCGGACGAGATCAGCCAGGGCAACACCAACCTGTCGCAGCGCACCGAAGAGCAGGCCTCCTCACTCGAGGAAACGGCGTCTTCGATGGAGGAGATGACCAGTACGGTCAAGCAGAATGCCGACAATGCCGGGCAGGCCAATCAACTGGCAGTTGCCGCGCGCGACCAGGCCGAACGCGGTGGTGCCGTGGTCGCCCGGGCTGTACGCGCCATGACCGAGATCAACGAGTCGTCGAAGAAGATCGCGGACATCATCAGCGTCATCGACGAAATCGCCTTCCAGACCAACCTGCTGGCACTGAGTGCCGCAGTGGAAGCTGCCCGGGCCGGTGAGCAGGGTCGCGGGTTTGCAGTGGTGGCCACCGAGGTGCGCAACCTTGCCGGGCGGTCGGCTACGGCAGCCAAGGAAATCAAGGCCCTCATCCAGGACAGCGTGCGGAAGGTGGACGAGGGCTCGAACCTGGTCATCCAGTCCGGATCCACGCTCACGCAGATCGTGGCTTCGGTCAAGAAAGTCACCGACATCGTGGCGGAGATCGCCGCCGCGAGCAACGAACAGAGCGCGGGCATCGAGCAGGTCAACAAGGCCGTGATGCAGCTGGATGAATTGACGCAGCAGAATGCGGCGCTGGTGGAAGAGGCTTCGGCAGCGAGCCAGTCCATGGCCGACCAGGCGCGCGGCCTGAATGAATCCATGCAGCGCTACGTGGTCGATGCGGCCAGCATGAACGAGGCGGCGCGCCGCGCGCCGGCGAAGGCAGACATGGGCGAGCGTCGCAAGCCGACGCGTGCGTGGGCAGCGCCCGGCAAGGGGGCGGCCGCCGCGGCATCTGCCCGCAAGGCGGCAAGACCGGTCCGCCATGATCTGGCAGCCGGCGATGACGCTGCCTGGAAGGAATTTTAAGGAAACAGCCAATGGCAAGAATTCTCGCAGTGGATGACTCGGCGTCGATGCGGCAGATGGTGGATCTGACGCTGAAGTCGGCCGGACATGTGGTGGTCAGCGCAATCGACGGTGTCGATGGCCTGAAGAAAGCCAGCGACGGCGATCCGGTCGATCTGGTGATCACCGACGTCAACATGCCGAACATGGACGGCATCACGCTGGTGCGGGAACTGCGGCGCCTGCCGCAGTACCGCGGTGTGCCATTGCTGGTATTGACCACGGAGGCAAGCGCAGAAAGGAAGCAGGAAGGCAGGGCAGCCGGCGCAACCGGATGGATCGTGAAGCCCTTCGACCCCGAGCGCCTGCTGGCGACGGTCGACAAGGTCCTGGCCTGAATTTTTGGTCGCGACGGCTGTGCCGGGCGCGACGGAGACGGTGATGACTGCCGAGTCGGCCAAACAGCGCGAGTTTGTTTTTACAGACGCGGATTTCAATTCGATCCGCAAACTGGTGAAGGACATCTCGGGCATCACGCTTGCAGAGTCCAAGCGCGAGCTGGTCTATGGCCGGCTGTCGCGGCGCCTGCGTCACTACGGCATGAGTTCGTTCGCCGACTATCGCGCACTGCTGGCCGGCGAGGATGGACACTCCGAGATCGGTGAGTTTACCAATGCGGTGACCACCAACCTGACATCGTTCTTCCGCGAGAATCATCACTTCGAATTCCTGAAGAACCAGTACCTGCTGCCGCTGGCGGCAAACCCCAGCGGCACGCGCCGCCTGCGCATCTGGTGTGCGGCTGCCTCGACCGGCGAGGAACCGTACTCGATAGCGATGACGGTTGCCGATGCGATTCCGGACTGGGAACGATGGGACATCAAGATCCTGGCCACGGATCTGGACACGGAAGTCCTGGCTCAGTGCAAGGCTGCGACCTACAAGGAAGACCGGGTCGCAGCCATGCCTCGCGCGCGCATCGAAAAGTATTTCACCCGCGAAGGCACGGGCGCCGGCCTGCGCTACCGGGTGAAGCCTGCGCTTGCGCACATGATCACCTTTCGCCAGCTGAACCTGATGCACCGGCTGCCCATGAAGGGCCCGCTGGATGTGATCTTCTGCCGCAATGTCATCATCTACTTCGACAAGGACACGCAGCGCGAGCTGTTCAGGCGTTTTGCGCCGCTGCAGCGACCTGGCGACCTGATGTTCCTCGGGCATTCGGAAAGCCTGTTCAAGGTTTCCGACGCCTGGGCCCTGATCGGCAAGACCATCTACCGCCGGGGTACGTCGTGCTGAGCCAGTTCAACCGCGCGGCAACCCATGATCGTCCGAAGGTCGTGCCTGGCTTCGAAGCCATCGGCAGCAACTGGGACAACAGGCTGGGTTGCTGGATGGCAAAGATCCTGCCGGGCGAGTTCTACATCACGGCTGCCGACGAGGGCATCACTACGGTGCTGGGCTCCTGCATTTCGGCATGTATCCGCGACCCGGCCATTCGCGTCGGCGGCATGAATCACTTCATGCTGCCCGAAGACACCACACAGGGAAAAAGCGCATGGCTGGATGCCAATGCCGGTCTTGCAACCCGCTATGGCTCCTTTGCGATGGAAAGTCTCATCAACGGCCTGCTCAAGCTGGGCGCGCGGCGCGAGCGCCTGGAAGTGAAGCTGTTCGGCGGCGGCCACGTGCTCAAGGCGGCCATCGAAGTCGGCGACCGCAACATCGAGTTCGCGCGCCAGTGGCTGCGCACCGAAGGTTTCCGGGTCGTCGCTGAAGATGTCGGCAGCGACGTGCCGCGCCGGGTCGTCTACATGCCTTCCACCGGCAAGGTGCAGGTGAAGCATCTGCGCTCCACCGAAAGCGGCGATATCGCGAGGCGCGAGCAGCAGCATCTGCAGTCGTTTGCGAAGCAGCCGGTCACCAGCGATATCGAGTTGTTCTAGGAGAGTCTGTGGCGATCACTTCGGACAGGAAAATCAGGGTGCTGATCGTCGACGATTCGGCGCTGGTGCGGAAGATACTGACGGAACTGCTGGGTTCGGATCCCGGCATCGAGGTGGTCGGTGCCGCGCCGGATGCCTTTGTCGCCCGCGAGAAGATCAAGGCACTGAATCCGGATGTGCTGACGCTGGATGTCGAGATGCCGAAGATGGACGGCGTGACCTTCCTGCGCAACCTGATGCGGCTGCGTCCCATACCGGTGGTCATGGTCTCATCGCTGACCGACCACGGGGCGGAAATCACGCTTGATGCGCTGGCAGTAGGCGCGGTGGACTATCTCCCCAAGCCGAAGGTCGACCTGGCTGCGACACTGGGCGACTACCGGATCGAGCTCATCGAGAAGGTCAGGGCTGCCGCCGGCGCACGCGTGCGCGTCTACGAGCCGGCACGTGAGACTGGCGCATCCGATCTGCAGCCCACAAGGAGCCTGAGTGCCGATGCGGTGCTCGCAAGGTCCGCGCCGATGAAGTTCCGCACCACGGACCGGTTGATTGCGGTTGGCGCTTCCACCGGCGGCACCGAGGCCATCAAGGATTTCCTGATGGGCATGCCCGCGGATGCGCCCGGCATCGTCATCGCGCAGCACATACCCAAGGCGTTCAGCACACCGTTCGCGGAGCGCATGAATCGCACCTGCCCCATGACGGTCTACGAGGCAACCGACGGCCAGCAGATCAGGCCGGGACATGCGTACATCGCTCCTGGCGACCGGCACCTGGTGGTGGTCCGCAGTGGTGCCCGCTGGATCTGCCGGCTGGATGATGGCTCCCCGGTCAATCGTCACAAGCCGTCGGTGGATGTGCTGTTCAGGTCGGTGGCGCAGCAGGCGGGGTTCAATTCCATCGGCGTGCTGCTCACCGGCATGGGCAAGGATGGCGCCCTGGGCCTCAGGGAAATGCGCGATGCCGGCGCGCCGACCATCGCCCAGGACGAGGCCACCAGTGTGGTCTGGGGCATGCCGGGCGAAGCGGTGCAGATCGGCGCCGCCGTCGAAGTTCTGCCGCTGCTGAAGGTGGCACCACGGGTCATGGCGCTGGCAAATGCGATGGACATCACACGCCATGCCGGCTGAAGCAGCGCAACCAGACGGAATTCCGGCGCAGGATTGTGATGCAGGTCGCAGTCCATGCGCGGCATGACTCTTGCTTGCCTGATGCCACGATGAATACCGAACTTCAAACGACACGCAGTGCGGCGGTGTTGCTGCTGGCTCTCGGCGAGAGCGAGGCGGCAACCGTCCTCAAACATCTCGACGCCAAGGTCGTGCAGCGCCTGGGCACGGCCATGGCGCAACTCAAGTCCGCCTCCCGGGACGAGGTGAGCGACGTCGTTACCGATTTCGTGACGACGATGGACGGGCAGGCCGATATCAAGATCGGCTCTGATGACTACATCCGCAAGGTGCTCACCGACGCCCTGGGCGACGACAAGGCCAATGGCATCATCGACCGCATCCTGGTGGGTCGCAAGAGCAAGGGCCTCGACGTGCTCAAGTGGATGGAGCCGCGGGCGATCGCCGAGATCGTGCGCCAGGAGCATCCGCAGGTGCTGGCCATCATCATTTCCTATCTCGATTCCGACCTCGCCGCCAAGGTGCTGACAGAATTGCCGCAATGGGTGCAGGCGGAAGTGCTGCTGCGCATCTCGCAGCTGGACGGCATCCAGCCGGCCGCGCTGGGCAAGCTCGACGAGATGATCGAGAAGCAGATCGCCGGCAAGGGCGCGAGCGTGTCCGCCAACCTCGGCGGTGCCAAGGCCGCAGCCAGCATCCTCAATTTCCTGCCCGCCTCCACCCTGGACGAGCTGCGCAAGGCCGACGAGGGCGTTGCGCAGAAACTGCAGGACCTGATGTTCGTCTTCGACGACATGATTTCCGTCGACGACAAGGGCATCCAGTCCGTGCTGCGCGAGGTGGACTCGGCGCGCCTGGTCATTGCCCTCAAGGGTGCCGAACCGACGCTGGTGCAGCACTTCCTCAAGAACATGTCGCAGCGTGCCGCCGAAATGCTCAAGGACGACATGGAGTCCAGGGGCCCGGTCAAGCTTTCCGAAGTGGAGGCGGCACAGAAGGAGATTCTCGCCATCACCCGCAAGCTGTCTGATGCCGGCACCATCGTGCTGGGCGGTGGCGGCGGCGAGGCCTACGTATGAACGAGGTGCTGGAACAGGACGAGATCGATGCGCTGCTGAACGGCGTCAATTCCGGTGCCGTCGATACGGCGCCGAAGGCGGTGGAAGATCCCTCCGTCGTGAAGCAGTACGACTTCAGCACGCAGACGCGCATCGTGCGCGGCCGCATGCCGACGCTGGAGATGATCAACGAGCGCCTGGCCCGTGCCCTGCGGCTGTCGATCTTCGGCATGCTGCGTCGCTCGCCGGAAATCTCGGTGCTCGGCGTCACCACGCCCAAGTACGCCGAATACATTCCGACCCTCAGTGTTCCCACCAGCCTGAACCTGATCCGCTTCCACCCATTGTCGGGGACCGGACTCATGATCTTCGAGGCGAAGCTCATCTTCGCCCTCATCGATACCTACTTCGGCGGCAGCGGGCGGCATGCAAAGATCGAAGGGCGTGACTTCACGCCCACCGAGAACCAGATCATCCAGATGCTGCTGGACCAGGTGGTCGCCGGAATCGAGGAAGCCTGGTCCCCGGTGCTGGCCGCCAGGGTGGAGTTCATCAATCGCGAGATGAATCCGCACTTTGCCAATCTGGTCAGCCCGACCGAGATCGTCGTGGTCAGCCGGCTGCGCATCGATCTGGATGGCAAGGGTGGCGAGGTCCACATCACCCTGCCTTACGCCATGCTCGAGCCGCTCAAGGACACCCTGCGCGCCGGCATGCAGAGCGATCGCGCGGACCGCGAAGAACGCTGGTCGCAGCTGCTGCGCAATGAGCTGGAAGATTCGGAGGTGGATCTGGTGACCCGCCTCGGTTCGATAAGCATGACGGTGAGCTCGCTGATCGACATGCGTCCCGGCGACATCATTCCCTGCGATTTCGACGGCCGCGCCACGGTGCTCTCCGATGGCATCCCGCTGTTCTGGGGCGAGCTGGGCCAGCAGCGCGGCAACCAGGTGGTGCGCGTCAATGAAATGAACATCCGCAAGGCAGGCAACTCCCTTGATGCATTTGTGAGGAAAAACACGTGAATGCCGCCATGGCCCCTGCATCCGATGTGGTTCTCGACGTGGGCGTGCGACTCACGCTGGAAGTCGGGCGCGCCCGCATGACCATCCGGGACTTCCTGGTGCTGGGCCCCGGCTCGGTCGTGCAGCTGGAGCGTCCGGCCGGCGATCCGCTGGACGTCTTCGTGAACGACCGGCTGGTTGCGCACGGCGAGGTCGTCATGGTGAACGACAAGTACGGTGTGCGATTCACGGAGGCGGTGGGTGCCTCGGACAAGCGGCGCTGAAGTCGCAGGACCAATCGGGAGAACATAGTCATGAATGCAGATCTGCGATTCCTGGTGGTCGATGATTTCTCCACGATGCGCCGCATCGTGAAGAACTTCCTCGCCGATCTCGGATACTCGAACGTTGCCGAAGCCGATGACGGCAACACCGCGCTGCCGATCCTCAAGGCAGGCGGCATCGATTTCCTGGTCACGGACTGGAACATGCCGAACATGCCCGGACTGGAACTGCTCAAGGCGGTGCGTGCCGACCCGGCGCTGGCAAAGATGCCGGTGCTGCTGGTGACCGCAGAGGCCAAGCGCGAGCAGATCGTCGAGGCGGCGCAGGCAGGCGTGAACGGCTATGTGGTAAAGCCGTTTACCGCACAGACCCTGAAGGAAAAGATCGAGAAGATCCTCGCCAGTCGGGCGGCGGGCTGATGACCATGGTTGTCGATGAATTTGTAACGCGTCACCGCGCGGCGCTTGCCCGGCTGAACCACGCCTATGCAACCGGCGACGAGGGCAACTTCGAACTGGCGCTGGAAGAACTGTTCGCCAACCGCAAGTCGCAGGTCCTGGCAGATGTGCATCGCCTGTCGGATTCCCTGCTGGCGGCGCTGGCGAAGTTTCGCTCCGAATCCCGCATCGCGACGCTGGCCGTCAAGGACGTTCCCGATGCGCGCCTGCGCCTGGATCATGTGCTGCAGATGACCGAAGAAGCCGCGCACCGGACGCTCGACATCATCGAGCAGTCGGCCCCGCTGGCAGATGCAACCGCAAAGGGTGCGGCCGAACTTACGGACACGCTCGACGAGCGGTCGCACAGGGAAATCCGGCACTTTCTCGCCGAGGTGCGTGGCAATGCCGAGCAGGTGCGTCGCAACCTCACCGACGTGATGCTGGCGCAGGGGTTCCAGGACCTGACCGGCCAGATCCTGCGCGGAGTGCGCACGCTGGTCGGAGAAATCGAATCCGTGCTGCAGGAATTTGCCTCCATCGCCGGCGTCGATCTGAAACTGGTGGAAGTCGACGGC
>JAATEY010000234.1 GCA_015655465.1 Gammaproteobacteria bacterium
ACAACTTCGCCGGTCGGATTCCCTTTTGCTCCAATGGAGATGCCGTTGAAAACGGTTCCATCTGCCAGAGCCAGTACGGCGCTCACACTCACTCCACGACCTCCGCGTGTTCTTGGCGGCTTGTCATTGATCTCAACTAAGTTTTTCAGGGGCGGATGCACAAAGCGGGAGGAGTTCTTGTGGAACGCCCTCCCGCCTTGCGCGGACTAAACCCGTTAACTGGATGTTACGGATTCGGGCGAAATTCTAAGGTTCCGGCCCCTTTCTGTCCATGCAATCTTGCCTCGAAAATACACCCGGGCCAAGGCCTGACTGCCACCGCTTGATATACTATAACCTATTGTTTAGACAACAAAAAATCGGCCATTCGATAGCGCCCTGGGGGCCGCCCGACCAGCCAGGCGGCAGCAGCCACCGCGCCCCTGGCAAATATTGCCCGGTCAGTAGCTACATGCGTTAACCGCAGCTGCTCGCCCGCCCCCAGGAAGCGCACATCGTGCTCGCCCACCACATCGCCGCCCCGGACGACTGAAAATCCGATGCCGCCGCTGGCACGGGCCCCGGGCTGGCTCCCCGTAAGATTCGGGTGTCGTGGCAACTGCTCACCCCGCCCCGCGGCAGCCGCCGCGCCCAGGGCGAGCGCAGTGCCGGAGGGCGCGTCCACCTTGTGACGGTGGTGCGCTTCGAAAATTTCGATGTCATAGCTCACGGGCAACGCATTTGCTGCGCGCTCCACCAGATCCAGCAGCACATTCAGCGCCAGACTGGTGTTGGCCGAAACCAGCACCGGCACCCTGGACGCAGCTGCCTCGAGGCGAGCCAGCGTCGGGATATCAAGACCGGTGGTGCCGACCATCAATGCCACACCGGAAGCTCCACAGGCTTCGGCCGTGGCGGCAACCGCATCCGCCCGGGAAAAATCGATGACTACGTCGATGCCAGCCAGCGCCGCATGCAGATCGCCACCGACGGAAACTCCGCAGGGCGGCAGGCCCGCAAGGCTGCCGGCATCCTTGCCGATGGCGAGACCGCCAGGCTGGTCGATAGCCGCCGCGAGCCGCAGGTCGGGTGTGTCGTGAATGGTCTTGACCAGTTGCGCTCCCATGCGCCCAGCCACTCCGACGATCCCCACCCGGATGTTCAAATTCAGCTCTCCGCGCCGGTAAAAAACCTCTTCACGCCCTCGAAGAATCCTTCTTCACGCGGCGTGTGCCGGCCATTGTCGGCCTTCAGCGATGCTTCGAATTTTCGCAGCAATTCTTTTTGCTCGCTGGACAGTTTGACCGGGGTCTCGACCATCACCTTGCAGAACAAGTCGCCACGGGCGCCGCCGCGCACCGGCTTCACGCCCTTGTCGCGCAACCGGAATACCCGGCCGGACTGGGATTCGGGCGGAATCTTCAACGACACCTGGCCTTCGAGGGTGGGCACGACCACCGTGCCTCCCAGCGAGGCGGTGACAAAGCTCACCGGCACCTCGCAGGACAGATGTTCGGCGTCGCGTTCGAAGATCTCGTGCGCACGCACATGCACTTCCACATACAGGTCACCGGCTGGTCCGCCGTTGCGACCTGCTTCGCCTTCACCGCTGAGGCGAATGCGGTCGCCGGTGTCGACACCGGCCGGAATCTTCACCGACAGCTTCCTGGTGCGGCGCACGCGTCCCTGGCCCAGACAGGTATCGCAGGGGTTCTTGACGATCCTGCCGCTGCCACGGCAACGCGGACAGGCCTGCTGCAGCTGGAAGAAACCCTGCGACACCCGCACCTGGCCGGAACCATGGCAGGTGTCGCACTGGATGGGGTTGGAGCCCTTGGCTGCACCTGTGCCCTTGCAGGTTTCGCATTCGCACAGCTTCGGCACGTCAATCTCGACCGCCGCACCGAACACGGCCTGGTTCAGGTCGAGTTCGAGCTCGTAGCGCAGATCGGCACCACGGAACACCTGCGAGCGGCCGCCACGGCGCGCGCCGCCGAAGATGTCGCCGAACACATCACCGAAGATGTCGCCGAAACCTTCACCCGGATGCATGCCGGCACCGCCGCCGCGTTGCTGGTCGAGCCCGGCGTGCCCCAACTGGTCATAGGTTGCGCGCTTGGCAGGATCCGACAGCACTTCGTAGGCTTCCTTGGCCTCCTTGAACTGCTCTTCAGCTGCCTTGTCGTCCGGATTGCGATCCGGATGCAGCTTCATGGCGAGGCGCCGATAAGCCTTCTTGAGGTCGGCCTCCGACGCGTCGCGCGCTACATCGAGTACCTGGTAGTAGTCACGCTTCGCCATGCTGCTGCGATTCCCTTGACCTCAAGCCTTCAGGCCTTGCGGTCCTTGTCTTTTACTTCTTCGAACTCGGCATCCACGACGTCATCGTTCCTGGCACTGGCACCGCCTTCACCGGCACCGGCACTGCCGGCACCCGGAGCCTGCGCACCCTGCTGGGCCGCGGCCATCAGGCCTGCAGATGCCTTGGCGAGCGCTTCGGTCTTGCGGTCGATCACGTCCTTGTCCTCGCCCTTGATGGCGGTGCGCAGATCCGACAGCGCCGACTCGACCGCGGCGCGATCAGCCGCCGCCACCTTGTCGCCCAGTTCCTGCAATGACTTGTCGGTGGCGTGCAGCATGCCATCGGCGCGGTTGCGGCTTTCCACCAGTTCGCGGAATTTCCTGTCATCCGCGGCGTGTGCTTCGGCATCGGCCACCATGCGCTTGATCTCGTCCTCGGAGAGGCCGCTGGAAGCGCGGATGACGATTTTCTGCTCCTTGCCCGTGCCCTTGTCCTTGGCCGAGACATTGAGAATGCCGTTGGCATCGATGTCGAAGGTGACCTCGACCTGCGGCATGCCGCGTGGCGCCGGACCGATGTCGCTGAGGTCGAAACGGCCCAGCGACTTGTTGTCCGAAGCGCGATCGCGCTCGCCCTGCAGCACGTGGATGGTCACGGCCGTCTGGTTATCGTCGGCGGTCGAGAACACCTGCGAAGCCTTGGTGGGGATGGTGGTGTTCTTTTCGATGAGCTTGGTCATGACCTGGCCCAGCGTCTCGATGCCCAGCGACAGCGGGGTGACATCGAGCAGCAGCACGTCCTTCACTTCGCCGGACAATACACCGGCCTGGATCGCGGCGCCCACAGCCACGGCTTCGTCCGGATTCACATCACGACGCGGCTCCTTGCCGAAGAAGTCCTTCACGTACTTCTGCACCAGCGGCATGCGCGTCTGGCCACCGACCAGGATGACCTCGGCTACATCGGCCGCAGAGACGCCCGCGTCCTTCAATGCCATGCGGCAGGGGTCGACGGTCTTCTTGACCAGATCCTCGACCAGCGCTTCCAGTTTGGCGCGCGTCAGTTTCACGCTCAGGTGCTTTGGCCCTGCCGCATCGGCCGTGATGTACGGCAGGTTCACATCGGTCTGCTGGCTGGACGAAAGCTCGATCTTCGCCTTCTCGCCGGCTTCCTTCAGGCGCTGCATCGCAAGCGGATCCCTGCGCACGTCGACGCCGGATTCCTTCAGGAACTCATCGGCCAGGAAATGGATGATGCGGTTGTCGAAGTCTTCGCCGCCCAGGAAGGTATCGCCGTTGGTCGACAGCACTTCGAACTGGCGCTCGCCATCCACCTCGGCGATCTCGATGATGGAAACGTCGAAGGTGCCGCCACCCAGGTCATACACGGCAATCTTGCGATCACCGGCGGCAACCTTGTCGAGCCCATAGGCCAGCGCGGCGGCGGTGGGTTCGTTGATGATGCGCTTTACCGTCAGACCGGCAATGCGGCCGGCGTCCTTGGTAGCCTGGCGCTGCGAATCGTTGAAGTAGGCCGGCACCGTGATGACGGCTTCAGTCACTTCCTCACCCAGGTAGTCCTCGGCGGTCTTTTTCATCTTGGCCAGCACGCGCGCCGAAATTTCCGGCGGCGACAGGTTCCTGCCCTGCACCTCGACCCAGGCATCGCCGTTTTCGGCAGCGGCGATCCTGTACGGCACCATGCCGACGTCCTTCTGCACGACGTCATCCTGGAACTTGCGGCCGATGAGGCGCTTCACCGCGAACAGAGTGTTCTTGGGATTGGTCACCGCCTGGCGCTTGGCCGACTGGCCGACCACGACTTCGCCATCCTTGGTGTAGGCGACGATGGACGGTGTGGTGCGATCACCCTCGCTGTTCTCGAGAACGCGCGGCTTGCCTGCTTCCATGACGGCGACGCAGGAGTTGGTGGTCCCCAGGTCGATTCCGATGATTTTTGCCATTTGCGTATACCCTGAAATTACCCGTTGACGGGCTGGATGAAGCTCTATCTGGGAGCGGATGCAGATCGATTCAAGTAGGTCCGGGTGCGCGGGCCACGATCACCCGTGCCGGGCGCAGCAGGCGACCGTTCAGCTCGTAGCCGCGCTGCACGACCTGCAGCACCGAATCCGGTTCGGCGGTGGCCGATTCCTGCATGACCATGGCTTCGTGGCGTTGCGGATCGAAAGGCTCACCCACCGGCTCGATGCCCTTGATGGCGAACCTCTCGAACGCACGCGTCAGCAGTTTCAACGTTGCCTGCTGGCCCGCTGCAAGACTTGCCGCATCGGCAGTTGCCGCACTGGCCGCTGCAAGCTCAAGGCTGTCGCGCACCGGCAGCAGTTCCTGCGCAATCTTCTCCAGTGCGTAGCGATGCGCCTGCTCGATGTCACGGGCGGCACGCTTGCGGATGTTGTCCAGTTCGGCCGCTGCACGCAGCAGCTGGTCACGATGCTGCGACACCTGCGCCTGGGCCTCGGCCAGTTCCTGCCGCAGTTGCTCCGACTCGGTCGGGTCGGCGACTTCCGCCTGGGGTGGCTGCTCCAGGTCGGGAGAGGTTGGTTCAGCACCGGTATCCGACATTATTTCTCCTTAAAATCAACATATTGGAGAGGTTACCTAATCTCCAATATTATATATGCTGATGGTTGCAATAGGCCGCTGTTATGGGGACTAGCGACGGGAATTCAAGGCCGCGCCCAGCAGCTTCGCGGTGAGATCGACCACAGGGATGACGCGCTCATAGGACATGCGCGTGGGACCGATGACGCCGATCACTCCGACAGCGCCGGTATCCGAACTGTACGGCGCCGTCACCACGCTGCAGTCATCCAGGATCTGATAGCCCGACTCACGCCCGATGAAGATCTGCACGCCCTGCCCGCGCAGGCTCATGTCGAGCAACTGCAGGATGGCACGCTTCTCGTCGAAGGCCTCGAACAGGCGCCGCAGTTTCTCGACGCTGGAGAGCTCGGCAAACCCCATCAGCTTGGTTTCGCCGGCGATGACCAGCTCCATGTCGTTGCGCCGCGGCCCGCCTGCGAACAGCTGCTGCGCCACGGAGATGGTGTCGACCATGCCCTGGTTGAGCCGCTCGCGCATCTCCGACAGCTGGTCGATGAGCTCCTGCCGCACCTCGTCCAGCGTGCGTCCAATGAACTGTTCATTCAATGCCGCCGCCGCCCGCCGCAGGTCTTCCGGCGATATCGGGCGCTCCATGTGCACCACGCGGTTCTGCACTTCCCGGTCGTCGAACACCAGGATCGCGAGCACGCGCTGTTCCGACAGCGGCAGGAACTCGATATGCGTCAGCGATGCGGCCTTGGGGGGCTGCAGCGACACCACCCCCGCCATCTGCGTCACATTGGACAGCAGCTGCGAAGCCATGGACACCAGCGCGCGCGGATCGTCCGCAGCCTGGAACTGCAGGCGCATCTCGTCGGCCGCAATGCGCTCCAGCGGCTGCACCTGCAGCAGGGTATCGATGAAGAAACGATAGCCCTTGGGAGTGGGCACGCGGCCGGCCGAAGTGTGCGGCGAACTGACAAAGCCGTAAGCCTCGAGATCGGCCATCACATTGCGGATGGTGGCGGAGGAGAGGCTCATGCCTGAATCGCGCGACAGGCTGCGCGAACCCACCGGCTGGCCATCGCGGATATAGCTCTCGATCAGCACCTTCAGCAGCTGCTGGGCGCGTTCGGAAAGCTGCGATTCGTCGCGTGGATCCTGGCTCATGGATGAATAGACGCTAGCCGCGCATGCCATTCGCGGTCAAGCACGCCGCGCAGATCGCCGCATTCCTCACATAAGGGGCACAAACGCCCCCAGCCAGCCATCCCGGGCCAAGTAAACTAGGGCACATGAGCGGCCCGATTCAGACCTGTGCCCTGCTGGGACGGTTCGAAGAGAACACGGTGCGGGAAACCGCAGCCGTGCTGTTGCCGCATCTGCGCGCGCGCGGCCTGGTCACCCTGATCCAGCAATCCGCGGCCGGCCTGCAGTTCGCCGACCTTGCCAGCGCGGTCAGCGACGAAGAACTGGTGGCCCGCGCTCAGCTGGCGATCGTGATCGGTGGCGACGGCTCGCTGCTCTATGCCGCCCGCCTGGTGGCCGCCAGCGGCATGCCGATGCTGGGCATCAACCGCGGCCGGCTGGGTTTCCTCACCGATGTCATGCCGCAGGACACGCTGCAGTGCGTGGACGCTGCCCTGGAAAACCGCTGCCAGCCCGATCACCGGCCGCTGCTCGACGCAAGGGTGATCACTGCGGACGGCAGCCTCCGCAGCCAGCTGGCGCTCAATGATGTGGTG
>JAATEY010000240.1 GCA_015655465.1 Gammaproteobacteria bacterium
CAGCGGTCTTCGACGCGCGCTACATGCTGCAGGAAGACGATGGCACGCTGATCATGCTCTACAACAAGGGGTTCCTGTGGGGCCGCAAGCCGGACGTGATGGACCGCCTGCGCAAGTGGGCATTCGAAGGCGGCAAGGCTGTGCCCCAGTCCGAATATTACCTGCGCGCCAGCCCGACCTTCGAAACCAGTGTCGGCAAGCATGACTGGCTCACCAGGCACGTGTTCGTGGGAATCGGCGAACGCAAGCCCGACGGCAACCTGGTGCGTTACTTCAAGGTGACCTGAAGATGAAGCAGGCGCTGCCCCCGGGCCTGTCGGCTGCGCAGATGGATCGCGCGCTCAAGGATTTCGCGCAGGTCGTGGGCAACGACTGGGTGCTCGCCACCGATCTGGACCGGGACACCTATCTCGATCATTTCGCGGTCGATGAGGCGGCGCATGCGCCGTCGGCGGCAGTGGCACCCCTGGCCGCGGAGCAGGTACAGGAAATCCTGCGCGTGGCCAACCGCCACAAGGTGCCGCTGTGGCCCATCAGCCGCGGCAAGAACTTCGGCTATGGCGGCGCCGCGCCATTGCTCAAGGGTTCGGTGGTGCTCGATCTGTCGCGCATGAAGAAGATCGAATTCGATGCCGAAAATGGCGTGGCGCTGTTGGAGCCCGGTGTCGGGTTCTATGACCTTTACGATCACATCCAGCAGCACAAGCTGCCTTACTGGACCTCCGTCCCGGGCAACAGCTGGGGTTCGGTCATCGGCAACGCGCTCGATCGCGGTGTGGGTTACACCACCTATGGGCAGCACACCGAGAAACTCTGCGGCATGGAAGTGGTGCTGCCAAGTGGCGAACTGGTGCGCACCGGCATGGGCGCAATGAGCGGTTCGCCCACCTGGAATCTCTACCGCTACGGCTTCGGACCGTCGTGGGAACAGATGTTCGTGCAGTCGAACTTTGGCGTGGTCACCAGGGCGGGCGTGTGGCTGATGCCCGCGCCCGAATCGATGATCGGCCTCGACCTGGAACTCGAGAATGCCGATGACCTCGGCTGGGCGGTGGATCTGATCGCAGGCATGCGTCGCGATGGACTGCTGCAGCAGTCGCCGTCGATCGGCAGCTGGCTGCGTGGCGCGGCCGTGCTCACCACCCGCAAGGAGTGGTACGACAAACCCGGCGCGCTGCCCGATGATGTGATCGCGGCGATCCGCAAGCGCTTCAACATCGGCTGGTGGTCGATCAGCCTGCGCCTCTATGGCTACGAAGCCGTGAACGAGGCAGCTGCGGGCGTCATCCAGGCACAGTTTGCAAAGCAGACGAAGCAACCCATGACGGTCACGCGCTGGAAGCAGGGCATGCCGATGAATCCCGCGCCGGGCCAGGCTGCATTTGCCGGCATTCCGGTCACCTTCCCGCTGGCCAATGCCGCATGGCATGGCGGACGCGGCGGGCATCTCGGCTATTCGCCGGTGCTGCCGGCAAACGGTCGCGCCGCGATGGAACAGTTCCGTCGCACCTACGACCGCTACCGCGAATTCGGCATGGACTACCACGGCTCGTTCGCGATGGGCGAACGCAGCATCGTCAACGTGAACCAGGTGCTGTTCAACAAGGACGACAGGGACATGATGTCGCGTGTGAACGGGTTCTTCCGCGCGCTGGTGAACGATGCCACGCAGCAGCGCTACGGTGAATACCGCACGCACATCGACTACATGGACCTGGTGGCCGGCACCTACGACTTCAACCACAACGCGCTGCGGCGGACCAACGAGACCATCAAGGACGCTCTCGACCCCAACGGTATCCTGGCACCGGGCAAGAGCGGCATCTGGCCAAAGCGCTACCGGAATCTCAGGAAGTGAGCATGCGAACCCGGAAGTGCAAACGTTCCGCCGTTGCCATGCTGCTCGCCGCCAGTCTTGCGGCAGAAGGTGTCTCCGCCGCAGAATCACCCGATGGCAAAGCGATTTACATCAGCCGCTGTGGTATGTGCCATCAGACCATCGGCATGGCGGTGGGCATCCTGTCGCGCCGGCCGGATGATGCCAGCAAGGGCCTGCTCGAAGATCGCAAGGATCTTGCCGCTGCCTTTGTTCGCACGGTGGTGCGCACTGGCATTGCCAATATGCCGCGCATCTCGCGCGGCGAAGTCAGCGATCCTGAGCTCGCGCTGATCGCTAACTATCTTTCGCGCGGCAAGCCATGAGCGAGCCTCTGGACCCCGATCTGGAGCGGAGGCGGTTTATTGCAGGCAGCGCGTTCGCAGGCCTTGCCGCGACCCTGCAGGGTGCCGAAGTGCATGCCGCGCATCTGGAAAAATTGGCGTCGGCGGCTGGAGCATCGGTGGTGTTGCACGATCCGCGCATCGCCATGCCGCCGGAAGTGCTGCGACGGCTCGATGCGAATGGCGCCCGCATGATCGCACTGGCTGGCGACCCCGTCTGGCTCTGGCGCAGCGCGGCCGGCGCGCCATTGCGCGATCCCGTCACGCGTCTGCTGGGAGTGACGAACTGGCCGGATCTGCTGGTATTC
>JAATEY010000178.1 GCA_015655465.1 Gammaproteobacteria bacterium
CGCAGGGGCCGGCAATGAACCGGCCCGGCTCGGCAATGATGCGCACGCTCTTCGGCACGGCGGCCAGCGCCTTGCGGATCGGTGCGCAGAAACGCACGATGTCGGGCACGCGCTTGGCATAATCGATGGGAAACCCGCCACCGATATCGAGCACATCGAAACGGCCGAGCTTCTCGCGCCGCGCCTGCTTCAGCAGCCCCACGCAGGCTTCGATGGCCTCCACATGCTTGAGCGGATTGGGCGCCTGCGAACCCACGTGAAAAGAAAAGCCACGCACCTGGATGCCGAGTTTCGCGGCCAGGCGCGCCAGCTCCAGCGCGCTTTCCGGATCGCAGCCGAACTTGCGCGACAGGTCGCTGACCGCGCCCGGGCTGCGGAATGAAACCCGCAGCAGCAGCTCGGCCTGTGCGCGGTGCCGGCGGAACTTGCGGACTTCGTCCGGATTGTCGGCCACGAACACCCGCACGCCGGCATGCAGCGCATTGCGGATGTCCTTGTCGCGCTTGATCGGGTGGGTGTGGATGCAACGCGCAGGATCCATTCCCAGGCGCGATATCAGCTGCACCTCGCCAGTGGTGGCAAGGTCGAGGTACCCGCCCAGCGACGCCACCGTGCGTACCACCGCGGCATGTGGCAGGGGTTTCAGCGCATAGTGCAGGTCGACGCCCGGCAACGCCTTCTGCAGCCGGCGAAACTGCACCCGCACCCGCTCGCAATCGATGATCAGCAGTGGCGAACCGAAGGATGCCACCAGACGCCGAACCTGTTCCGGTTCGAACGGATCGATCCAGCCCGTTTTCTTCATGGCAGTACGCCGGTACCCAGTGCTGCATAGCGACCACTGTCGGCTGCCGCGCCCGCGGCGGCCCGTGCGAGACGGTCCCGGATCGCGTCCCAGCGCTCGTCGCCGGGAACTTCCTGCACCAGGATGCGCGCGCAGCCGGCCTTGTCCAGTGTGCGCAGGTTGGCATAGAGATCGTGGCCGAAGGCCTCGGCCCGCTTGCCGGCATTGACCCAGGTGACATACTGGTAGGTCTTGAGCGGCAGGCGCTGCGCAAGCACGGCGATGCGCTGCCCGCCTTCCGACAGCGACTCGGCCAGCGCGTCGAGTTCACCGCCGGGCACGATGGTCAGCGGGGTGCCCGGAGAATAGTGTGCAGCACTGCTACCCGGCACGCGCGGCGAGGTGCTGTCGGCACCGATCAGCACCTCGCCAACCGTGGCGCGCAACTGGCCCAGCGTGATGGACCCCGGCCGCAACAGGCGCACGCTGCCATCCAGGCAGCTGACGATGGTGGATTCCAGTCCGACCTGGCATTCCCCGCCATCGAGGATCACCTTGACCGCATCGCCAAACTCATCCTGCACATGTTCGGCCCGCGTGGCCGACAGGCGCCCGAAGCGGTTGGCAGATGGCGCGGCGATGCCGCCACCGAATGCATCCAGCAGCTGGCGCGCCATGGGATGTGAAGGAATGCGGATGGCGACGCTGTCCTGCCCTCCCGTGACCACGTCGAGCACGGACTCGGCACGCGGCAGCACCAGCGTCAGCGGACCGGGCCAGAATGCATCGGCAAGCTTCTCGGCTTCCGGCGTCAGCTCCGTTACCCAGCGCTTGAGATACTTCTGCTGGTCGATATGCACGATCACCGGGTGGGATGCCGGCCGGTCCTTGAGCTCGAAAACCTTGCGCACCGCCACAGGATTGGACGCATTGGCGCCGAGACCATAGACCGTCTCGGTTGGAAATGCGACCAGCTCGCCGTCGCGCAGGGCGTCGACGGCTGCTTCAAGATCGGCCTGGGAGGCACGGACCACTTTTACCATCGCGGCATTCTAGCTGCTCAGTCGAGCGAACGGCGGTCCCAGCCGGTGGCCGTGCGCACGATCTCCGACGTCGGCCAGTAGTGCCGGTCCAGCTTCAGCGTTATGACTTCCGGCACATTGTTCCAGGACAGGGTGCGCAGCCGCAGCGAAGAGCGGTCCGGCCGGCCGGCCACCACTTTCAGGAATGCATCGAGGTCCGGCGTAGGCTGGCCATCGACCTCGACGATACGACGTCCGGGAACCAGCCGGTACCGGGTGGCGGGCGACCCATAGGAGAAGAACGCCACATAGACACCCTGCGGCACCACGCCGCGCTGCGCACTCATGGCCCGATGCGGCGCATGCAGCGTGGCTCCGGCCCACTGCACCACGCGGTCGAAATCACGGCCGGTCAGCGCAGTGGTAGGCACTTTCAGCGTCAGTTCTTCCTGCCCCCGCCACAGGGTCACGGCAACTTCGGGACGATCCACCACCGCGCGTTCCACATCGCGGTACACCGCAACCGGCGCGCCTTCGATGGCCAGGATCAGGTCGCCCTGCCGCAGCACCTTGGCCGCCGCCGCACCGCCGGTGATCCGCGCCACGCCCAGCACCTGGCGCGCCTCGGGATTCTTCGCCTCGATCCTGCGCATCCAGGATTCCGGCAGGCCCAGGCGTCCGGCATCGGTGAGCGAGCGCGGGTTCAGCTCCACATCGAGGGTATGCAGCGGCGCACCGCTGCGCACGTGATCCAGCATCTCCACCACGAGGTCGATGGCTACGCCACGATTGGATTGCACGTTGTCGCGGCCGGTGTCCACCGCGAAGCTGGACCACAGCGCCTGCACTGCGCCGGCCTTGTCTACCAGCACGCCATCGAACTCGTCCGGGGGATTCAGCAGCTCCGCCGTTTCCAGGTTGCTGTCGCGGAACTGCATGGTGCGTGACAGCGGCAGCGCCAGCGGCTCGACTGCCACCACCAGCGTGGTGCGCGACCGCAGCTCGCCATCGCCATTCATGCCGATCGCCGTCACGCCTGCGCCTTCGGCCAGCGGTGCTGTGTTCAGGATCGCGCTGCGCACCGGCGTGCTGCCGATCAGTTTCGGGTCGTACGAAACCACCGCCAGGTTGTGCAGCGGATTGACGAACTCCACGCGGCCGGGAATCTCCAGCTCACCGCCAAAAATCAGGCGCACATCGCCCAGCGACACCGGCACCGTATTGCGATCCACGACGACGAGACCGCGTTCGGCATCCACGATCAGGCCGGTACCGTGATAGTTGCGCTCGCTGATGCCGGCGACTGCAAACGGCATGTCGAAGGTGACCTGTACCAGCGACGGCGCCAGCTTGGCAACCAGCGGGTCGCGCACCATCGGCAGCGTTGCACTGCCCGGCGTCACCGCGCGTGGCGCGGGACCGGGCGGCAGCGCCACGCATGGCCACAGGCCCGTGACATCGTCGCGCTTGCAGCTGCCGGCAGGGAACCAGCGACGGTCCATGCGCATGGATTTGAGCTGCGAGTTGGCGGGCTCGGCGGCGGTGGTGTAGCGCACGGTGGCGCGATCGCCATCGCCCAGCAACGCCAGCTGCGCACTGAACTCGCCGAGGCTTGCCACCGGCTTGTTGTTGAATTCGCTGATCAATGCACCGCGCGGCACACCGGCGGCGGCCAGGCTGTAGCCCGGGTTCGCCACATATACGCCCCGCACGGGCAGGTTGAAGTGCCGCGCCTGCTGGTAGGACAGGTCATGCACCAC
>JAATEY010000260.1 GCA_015655465.1 Gammaproteobacteria bacterium
CGCACCTGCTGAGCGAAGGCCAGCAGGTGCTCGACGCGTTGTGCGCCGAGCGCGGCTGGGGCGGCGTGGTGTGGGCGTATCGCGGCTTCGATTCCGGCGGCGGCACTCCCGACCCTGCGGCGCTCGAGGACGACGGCTTCAGAACCTACTCGGAACTGCTAACCGGACAGAAGGTCCAGCCGGATGCAGTGCACCTGGTTGGTTTCTCGCTGGGCACCAGCATTGCGGCCGCGGTCGCTGCGCGGGCCTACCAGAAGCCGCCGGCATCGCTGACACTGCTCGCACCCATGACCAGGCTCTATCTGGGTGAACGCACACAACTTCGACTGCATCGATACGAAACGTCGAAATGGCTCGACAGAATCGCAAGTCCGGTGCTCGTGATCCATGGCGAACGCGATGCCACGCTCGATGTCGAGAACGGGCGCGCCGTGGCGCAAGCCCTGGGCTCACGCGCAAAGCTGCTGGAGCTGCCCGGGCTTGGACACTATGAGCTTCCCATGTCCGAAGCCGCGCAGGACGCCATGCGTGCATTCATCAGCCAGCATGCAGCCGGCAAGGCATCGCAGGCGGCTGCACAGGAATAGGAGATCCGCTTGCCATATGCGCCAGGGAAGCAATCGGCGCCTCCAGGTTCTGCTTTCGCCATCGTGCTGCTGGGAATCGCGTTCTCGATTCCAGTCTGGCTGCACACCGGCGAGGTAGCGCTGGGAGCGGACGTTCAACACCACGTGCTGTGGTCGGAGAACTTCGCGCGGCAGTTATTGTCCGGCGAACTGTATCCGCGGTGGCTTGAACCCGAGAACGGCGGGCTGGGCAGCCCGACCTTCTTCTTCTATCCGCCACTGCCCTTCTATGCATCCACCTTGTGGTATCCGCTGACGTTGATCACCGGAATTCCATGGTTTGCCGTTGCGGCGGCGGCAACCACGGCGATGGTCGCCTCCGGATTTTCCGCCTATGCATGGTTGCGTTCATTTGCCACCCCGCGCGCGTCGCTGGTTGCGGCAATCTTCTACATGGCAACCCCCTATCATCTGGGCGCCGACCTCTATGCGCGGTTCTCGTACGCCGAGTTGTGGAGCTTTGTATGGATACCGCTGGTGCTCCGTGCCAGTCGCCCCGTACAGGCGGGCGCGTCATCCTTCCCGGCTGCAATACGTACCTGCCTGGGCGTGGCAATCCCCTACGCGCTGCTCGCCACCACACACCTGCCTACGCTGCTGCTCTTCTCCGCGGTCCCTGCCCTGCAGGCTGTGGTGCTGCCATCGCCGCAGCGCCGCCTCGGGCATGTGCTCAGTGTCCTGTCCGGCATGGTGCTGGGTTTCGCCATGGCTGCCGTCTATGTCGTCCCGGCATGGAGCGACCGCGCATTCGCTTCCATAGACGAGGTCGCCACCGGGTGGGCATTCTACGATCACCACTTCCTGGTCGATGCCACCGGCAACCTGGTCGATGCCGCCATCAACTGGTTCGAGCGGGGACTCGACCTGTGGATCTGCCTCGTCCTGGCATTCACCATCCATGCGGCCCTGTTCCTCTGGAGACAGGAACGCAAGCCGGACCGGGAGACCTGGTTCTGGATACTGGTTGCCCTGGGTTCCGTGCTCATCACCACGCGCATTACCGAGCCCGCGTGGCGCTATCTTCCTCTCATCAAGACTGTCCAGTTTCCGTGGCGGTTTGGCACGGTCTCGACGCTGGCCGTTACCGCACTGGCTGCGCTGGTACTTGCGCGCGCGCAGGCACGGGGTACGGGCGTGAGAGTACTGGTGCTGGAGTACGTCGAATCCTGGAAGTCGGCCACTTTCCTGGCGCTATCCCTGCTCGGCTTTTCCTGGGTCGTGTTCGAGTACACGGGCAACTGGTACCGGTACCCCATTCCCTGGTTCGGGGCTTCGATAGCCGCGCTGGCGTTGGTGTATTGCACGGTGTATGGACTGGGTTTGCCGTTCGCTGGCAGCGAACGGCGTGCCGTACTTGGTACCTGGCTGATCGGCGGTTTTCTCGTGCTGGCGAATATTCCACCTGTCATTCCGCATGTGGCCTGGCACCTGGAAACGCTGCGCAAGCATGGCCATCCGCCGGACGCGAAGCGGGACGAAAGGCGGGCACAAGTGGCCGTTTCGTGGGATCCCCCGGAGTACAGGATCCACACGGTGCCACGGGAGAACTACAATCACAGCCACATGTCCGGACTGCGGGATTCCCTGCAGCCCGTCACGTTGACGGCTGGCAGCGGCAAGGTGTCCCTGGTCGATCACTCTGCCCGCCGCAGCACTTTTGATGTCGATGCTGCAACACCGGTCACCATCCTGCTGCGTCGATATTTTTATCCCGGAACCGCGTTCGTGAATTCCTCGGGCCAGCCACTCGGCAAGGTCATGCCTTCGGCCGATGAAGGCCTGGTACTGGCCGAACTGCCGGCCGGCACTTACAGGGCCGAGCTGGTGCTGGCCAGGGGAGCCAATGAGAAACTGGGACTGTGGGTCTCCTGCTTTGCTGTCGGCCTGTGGATCGCCCTCGCCCTTCATGTACGCACGCGCCGCCGCGCCAGCAATTGATCACTCGCACCGCATATATTTCATGAAACAGGACGCCAGACCGCTGTACTTCCCGTCCGGAAGTCGGACCCTTTTTGGCTGGCTGCACGCAGGCCGCGGCGCCAATCCGTCGGACATGGGTGTGGTCATCTGCAAGCCCTTTGGCTACGAGGCGATCTGTGCGCAGGAAAGCCTCAGGGCATTTGCTGACACCTGTGCTGCCGCAGGCGTGGACACATTGCGATTCGACTACTCGGGCACCGGGGATTCGACTGACAGCACCGACGAAGGCGACGAAATATCGCAGTGGTGCGAGGATATCTGCGCTGCCATCGATACGCTCCAGCGCACATGCGGCACACGGAGAATATGCCTGCTCGGGATGCGACTGGGCGCGCTGCTTGGCGCTCTGGTGGCCGCGCAGCGCCGGATCGATTGCCTGATCGCAGTCGCTCCAGTCACCACGGGTCGCCGGTATCTGCGGGAGCTGCGGGCATTTCAGGCGGGAGCATCGGCTGCCACAACCACCGCAGTGGATGATCGTCCCGACCCCGAGCTGGAGGTTGCCGGATTCCGGCTCTCCGCCAGGGCAGTCGCGACACTCAAGCGCATCGACCTGACGGAAGTGGCCGTAGCGCCGGATACCGCAGCACTCATTCTCGATCGCAGCGACCTGGCCGATGCGGATCGCTGGGCGAACAGGCTCGAAGCATCCGGTGTCGAGGTCCGCTATGCGGCTCTTCCGGGGTACCTCGAAATGGTCTCGACGCCGCATGCGTCTGTCATTCCGGTCGCGATGATCGCGGCCATCAGGGACTGGCTCGAAACCCGCGCCATGAGCACCGCCGGTGCTGAAGCCAGGGCAACGATCACGAAGATTCCGGCGGGTGCCCGCATGCGCGTCCGATCCGAATCCGGCGTGGAACTGACCGAGCGCGCCACATTCATCGATGGCGAGAGGACGCTGTTCGCCATCGTCACCGAGCCGGTTGAAGCGGTTCCGGCGGATTCAGGTGCGCGTGGAGTGATACTCCTCAACTGTGGTGCTACCAGCCACATCGGCCCGAATCGCATGTCCGTGGACATTGCGAGGCAATGGGCGGCGAAAGGGTATGTCGTACTCCGGCTCGACATCGCGGGCCTGGGCGACAGCGGCAGCCGTCCGGGAGAACCTCGAAACCAGGTCTATCCGCCGGGCGCGCTGTATGACATCGGCATCGCGGTTGAATTCCTGCGACGACGGCGCGGGGTGCGGAAGATCACCCTGGTCGGATTGTGCTCAGGTGCCTACCATGCGCTGAGATCGGCCATTTCGGGTCTGCCGGTCAACAAGGTATTGCTCATCAACCCGCTGACGTTTTACTGGCGGCAGGGAGACACCCTGGCGGACCTGCAGATATCGGAAGTGATGCGTAATCCCGGGGTGTACTTCGAAAACGCCTTTTCGATGCGGCACTGGCGCAAGCTTCTGCGTGGACACGTCAACCTGTGGCGGGTGGTGAAGGTATTCGTGCGTCGAGGCTGGCTGGCAATCGACAGCACCCTGCGGGACCTGTGCCGAAGACTGGGCATCAGGATCGTTGACGATCTGGGCTGGGACCTGGCTTCAGTGGCACAGCGGGACATTCCCATGGTGTTCATCTTTGCACGGAGCGATACCGGCCTTGCGCTCCTGCGTAACCAGGGCGGTTCGATGGTGAACAGGCTCGGCGAGCACTGCCGCATTCACGTCATCGATGGAGCGGACCACATATTCTCGCAGCATGGGCCGAGGATGGAGCTGGTGAAGCTCCTGGACGCCGAATTGACGCGTTAATCGCTGCGCAGATTCGTCCTGAAGAACCCGGTCAGCTTCTGCGTGTACTCAGTCGCTGCAACAAGAAAATAGTCGCCGTGCCCGGCACCGGCGACGATCCACAGCGACCTGGGATCGCGGGCGGCGTCGTAAAGTTTCTGGACCAGTGGGGCGGGAATCTCGCTGTCCTTCGTTCCGCCGAGTATCAGCACCGGTCGGGGCGCGATCCCGGCGATGAGTTTCACGGGCTCGAAGTCGGGGTCCAGCAGCCCGGAGTCCCGGATCGCCTGCCGTCCGGCCCACAGGCTGAGCGGCCCCCAGTGTCGGCAGTGCACCTCGAGATAGTCCTCGTAATTCGGCGGCGGCGCCTCCAGTACCACGGCGCGCAGACGCGGATCCCGGGCAGCAACCTGCGTCAATACGAAGCCGCCAATCGAGAATCCCAGGCCTCCTATACGCCTGGAGTCGACCTCGGGCCGGGAAGCAAGCCAGTCCACCGCGGCGACCAAGGCGCGACGTGCCTGGCCATCCCAGCGAATTTTTCCTTCACTGCCGCCCAGACCCGGCCAGTCGAAAGCCAGCACACCGAACCCTGCATCGGCCAGCAGCCGGATCTCCGCCAGCATCGCGCTTCGATCACTGTTCGTGCCGTGGGCGATGACGACTGCGGCTCCTTCCCTGGACGGTACGTACCAGGCGGCGAGTCTCAGGCCATCCCCCGATACAAACGTAACCGCAGTCAGATTCGCGATACCGGCAAGTTGCGGTGCTGCGAGCATCGGCGCCGGCGGATCGGCCTCCAGCAGGGAGTGCATGCCATGGTAGTTGCGCCAGGCTATGAGAGCTGCAGCCCCGGAAATACCGAGTATGAGCAGGCCCGAAAGGACTGCGACGCGGCGAAGAAGGGACTGTGAAGGCACGGATATCCGCTATCGCAGACTGTTCTCGAGATCGAGCATGCCCCGGCTCCAGGCTTCTGCCATGGCGGAGCATGGGGTCTGGATATCAAAAGTCCGTCGCGCATTGACGGCCCGCGCACCCTTCAGCACCAACGACTTGGAGGTGCTGGAGATGAGCTGGAAATCCTCTGCGGCAGTTCCGGCAGCAAGAGCCTGCTGCTCCTGCAACCATCGCAGGTTGATGGCCGCGAGTTCAAATGCGGCGCCAAGCTGACGCAGGCTTCCGAAAGCCCAGCTGTGGTAGTAGTCGAGTCCCTTGTCCTGCAGTTGCGGCAGCTCGGCTGCAAACCGGACCGCGAATTTCTCGAGCGGATTATGAAGCGGCCGGCGGGCGAGGTGCCGGGCAAGCAGCTGGCGCGACAGGGTGGCGAGGCCGGCCGGGGTTTCCCGCCGGCAACGATCGATGCGGATGAACTCGGCAAACAGCGGCAGATAGGCGGGATCCGGCGCGATATCCAGGCGGAACAGCGCGCGGAAGTCCTCGCCCGCGAGGCGGTGATAGCCGGCGCTGTGAAAGTAGTCGAGAGTTTGCGCCTCGACGTCTATGGCGTTGATGGCAATACTGGTCTTGACGTGATTGCGCCGGTAATCCGTGCCTGCGGTGTCCGGCAGCCAGAACGAATCCGCCTCGGTGCTGACCACCCGCCCCGCCGGCAGATGTTCGACCACATGCTCCAGCAAGGGCTTCCAGACAGTCAGTTCCTGCACATCCAGGCCATACAGTTCGTAGAGTTCACCGTGAGGCGGCTTGAAGAACGTCCACTGGTCACCTTCAAAATCAAGCGCGAGCACAAAGGGAAGAATCCCCCTTGCCTCGAGCCGCAGGGCATTCAATACCTCGATCCAGATGTCGATGTAGCAGTTCTTCTCCGGCCAGATCCGGTCATCCGCATGCAGCGGACTGCGCACGTGGCTGGACGGATCGAGTCCCTGTATGGCGGCCAATGCGTTCATTCCGGCTCTTCCTCCTCAGGGCCAGAGCTGCTGCTGGATGATCGAGGGCCACTTGCCTGGATCCAGGCCATGCTCCTTCAACAGCGCCATGGTGATGCGCTCCAGTCCAAAGCCGAGACAGGCTGTATTTGCCGTGTTGCCATCGGAGGTGCGGATGTCGAAGGTGGAGCCAAAATGCTCCTGGTGAAAATTGAACGAGCACAGGGCCGTCGGATTTTCCGCCGAGATCACCGGCACCAGCACCTCGAACTTCAGCCGCTGCTCCTTCTGGCTTTGTCCCAGTACCTTGCCGCCGCGCCCGAAGAATGGATCGGAGGCAACGTCGGACTTCGCCGGCAAACCCAGGCCCGCAAGAATATCGACACCGCGCTGCAGCCACAGGTCACGCCACTCCACCACCTGCTCGGCCTTGCCTGCCCGGACCATTTCGCGGACGCGGAAGGACTGCATGCGTGTCGGCTCCGGAGACGGCTCGTGCCGGTACACCCAATGCAGCATGCTGAACAGGCGCCCCTGCGCCGGCAGCGTGCCGGTGATCGTCGGATACAGCGGATAGCAGGCCGCCGGACTCAGGGTCACCTGCGTCATCTTGAGCATCCCGGACCAGTCCCCGCCCTTGTTGGCCGTGTCGGCCAGCCGCCGTGACTCCAGTTCATTGCCAAAGAAGCTGTGCACGGCACCGCAGAGATGCGGGAAGTTGTCCAGGTAATGCACACGCTCGAGGATCTGGCGGTTGATGACCGGCGGGAATGTCAGCTGCTCGGCCTTGTCGGCCAGGGCAATGCGGCTGACGAGCGCGTTGAAGCCTTCGAGGATCGACTCGAATACCGCGCCGCGTCCGAATGCGCCGTCGACACCAACCGGGATGATGTGGCCGGCCCTGACGAGGTCGTCATAGAAAACCTGCGCGTCATAGGTCTTGCTCATTGCGGCTTCCGGTTCATTCGTTCAACGCCAGAGCTGCTGGCGGACATCTGCAGGCCAGCGTGCTACATCGAAGCCGTGAGTCTTGAACAGCGCCATGGCGATGCGTTCGAGGCCGAACCCCAGGCATGCCGTGTTGGCAACGGCACCATCGGCCGTCTGAATCCCCCACTTGCTGCCGAAGTGGTCCTGATGGAAATTGAACGAGCACACGGCAGTGGGGTTCTCGAGCGAGATGACCGGCACCAGGATCTCGAACTTGAGACGCTGGTCGCGCTGGTTGGTGGCCATCATCTTGCCGCCACGACCGAAGAACGGGTCGCTGGCGACATCCGAACGCGCATCGAGGCCGAGGGACTGCAACAGCGTGAGGCCTCGCTGCAACCACATGTCGCGCCACTGCACCACATCTTCCGGATTGCCCACGCGGACGAACTCGCGCATGCGGAAGGACTGCATGCGTGTTGGCTCCGGCGACGGTTCATGGCGATATGCCCAGCCGAGCAGCGAGAACAGGCGACCGCCTTCCGGCACCTTGCCTGCCAGTGTCGGATAGAGCGGGTAGCAGATGGCCGGCGTCAGGCAGAGGTCCGTGGGGTGCAGGTGCGCGGTCCATGCCTCGCCCTGCAACGCCTGCTGCGCCATTTCACGCGCCGCGGGTTCCTTGCCGAAGAAGCTGAATACCGTGCCGCACAGATGCGGGAAGGACTCGAGATAGTTGTTCTTCTCGATGACACTGCGATTGATGACCGGCGGAAAGGCGCGCGTCTCCGCGCCGTCATCCCGGGCTATCTCGCTTACGCGGGCGTTGAAGCGGTCGATGACTTCCTCGAAAACCGGTCCACGTCCGAAGGCGCCTTGCACCCCCACAGGGACGATGAGATCGTGTTCAACCAGACCCGCGTGGAATTTGTCGATGTCATATTCGACGGTCACTGTTCACTGGTCCTTGAACACGAGCAGCATGGATGCACTCTTCGACGCGATGCGGTCGTTGGAAATCATCAGCGCAGCGGACAGCACATCGCGATATTGCCTGCCAAGGCTGAACTTCGTGTCGTTCTTGTAGGCCAGGATGCCGATGATCTGCAGCGCCTTGTGCACGATCTGCGGTGCACTCTCGGAGGCTGCGATCTTGAGATTGTTCATCTTCAGTGCCCAGCCCAGGGAGAGCAGGTCTTCGCGTCCGGCGGGTGCGGCATCGATCTCGTCGAATTCATTGGCGAGTGCCAGCCAGTTGTGGCGCATGACCTGCAGCTGGTTTGAAACTTCTGCAAGGCGTGTCGCGGTTGGCGGCACGGTGCCGGGACTCTTGCGTGCACTCGCGCG
>JAATEY010000271.1 GCA_015655465.1 Gammaproteobacteria bacterium
CGCCGATGCGTGACAGGCCCTCTGCCATGACGGCCAGGCGATCGCTTTCCTTGACACGCAGCTCGGCGGCACCGGTGAACACGGTCTCGCCGGATGCAGCCGCCGCGGCGATGAACAGCACCGGCAGTTCGTCGATGGCCAATGGCACCAGCGATTCAGGAACCCTGATTCCCCGCAATGCAGAACGGCGCACCTCGATATCTGCCACCGGCTCCGCGCCCTGCGACGGACGCGCGTGCAGGTGGATGTCGGCGCCCATCAGCTTGAGGATGTCGATCACGCCGGTGCGGGTCGGGTTTACGCCGACGTTTTCCACCACGAACTCTTCCACCCCTGCCAGACACCCGGCCACGAGGAAGAACGCGGCCGACGAAATGTCGCCTGGCACATCGATGCGGGTGCCCGACAATTTCTGCTGGCCAGCCAGCCGCACGCGTGCACCGCTGGTCTCGATGGCCACACCGAAGCTGCGCAGCATGCGTTCGGTATGGTCGCGCGTGGGCGCGGGTTCGGTTACGACGGTAAGGCCCTCGGCGTAGAGGCCTGCAAGCAGGATGGCCGATTTCACCTGGGCACTGGCAACGGGCAACGGGTAGTCGATGCCGGCAAGACGCGCCGCGGGGCGCACCGTGACTGGGGGCCTGCCTTCGGTGGTGGCGATGTCTGCGCCCATCAGGCGCAATGGTTTGGCCACACGCTCCATCGGCCGCGAACGCAGCGATGCATCGCCCGTCAGCACCGACTCGAAGCGCTGGCCGGACAGCAAACCCATGGACAGGCGTATCGCCGTGCCGGCATTGCCCATGTCCAGTACCTTGCCTGGCGCCTGCAGCCCGTGCAGGCCGCGTCCGTGCACGGTGAGCGATGTGGCACCACGCCGGTCGACCTGCACGCCCATTGCGCGAAATGCCTCGAGAGTAGCCAGGCAGTCCGCACTGGCCAGGAAGCCGGTTACTTCCGTCTGCCCTTCCGCGATGCCACCCAGCATCAGCGTGCGATGTGAAATGGACTTGTCGCCTGGAACCCGGATGCGCCCGGAAACCCGGGAGGCTGGAGATACCCGATAGTTGCTCATGAATCCTGTTTGCCCTGCATCGCTGTTGCCAGTGACTGGATGAGTCTGTCGTTCTGCGCGGCGGTGCCGATGGTGATGCGCACGCAGTGCGGCAGGCCGTATCCGGCCACCGGACGCACGATCACGCCCTGCCGCAGCAGCCGCTCGTAAATGGCGCTGCCGCTGCCCACGTCGGCGAGCACGAAATTGCCGGCCGTTGGATAGAGCCTGATGCCAAGCTGCGGCAGCGCAGCCTGCAGTTGCTGCAGCCCGTCTTCCACCAGTCGTATGGCACTATGCACCTGCTGCGCGTCGCCGATGGCAGCCTCTGCGCCCGCGAGTGCCGGAATGGTCACATTGAAGGGCTGGCGCACGCGGTTGAGCATGTCTGCCACTTCGGGATGCGAGAGGCCGTAACCCACGCGCACACCCGCCAGCGCATGCGCCTTCGAGAAGGTGCGCAGCACCACCAGATTCGGATGGGCCTGCAGCAACGCCGTGCCGTCGGGGCAGTCGACGCGGCGCGAATACTCGAAATAGGCCTCGTCCAGCGCCACGATGACGGTCGGCGGCACCGCCTGCAGAAACTGCCTGATTTGCGCGGTGGTGTTCCAGGTGCCGGTGGGGTTGTTCGGATTGGCGATGAACACAACCCTGGTGCTGTCGTCGATGGCGGCAAGCATGGCAGTGAGGTCATGCCCCATCTGCATCGCATGACCTTCCGGATACGCCGGCGTGATCTTCGCCCGGGCGCCAGTCGCCTGCACCACGATGCCGTAGATGGCGAATGCATGCTGCGAATAGACCGCGCTGGTCGCAGGCGTGAGGAATGCTTCGGCCAGCATGACCAGCAGATCGTTCGAACCATTGCCCAGCGTCACCTGCGAGGGCAGCACACCATGATGCAGCGCCAGTGCCTGCTTCAATTCGTGGCCATTGCCATCCGGATACAGCCATATATCGGCCAGCGACTGCTGCATCGCTGCGATGGCGCGCGGGCTGGGTCCCAGCGGATTCTCGTTGGACGCCAGTTTGATGACGTCATCCACGCCCAGTTCGCGCTGCAGTTCGCCGATGGGTTTGCCAATGACGTAGGGAGCGAGTTGCCGCACCGGCGCGGCGGCGAGGCCGCCCAGGCCCGCACCCTTCGCCGGCGCCACTGTCACAGGATGGCCCGTGGGTAGGAGCCGAGAATGCGGAACAGCGAAGCCCGTTTGCGCAGCTCGGCCAGTGCCTTCGCTACCGGCTCGTCGTCTGCATGACCTTCAAGGTCGATGAAGAATACGTAGTCCCACTTGCGCCGCCGCGACGGGCGGGACTCGATGCGCGTCAAGTTGACCTTGTGCTTCGCCAGCGGCTCCAGCAGATGGAACAGCACGCCGGATTCCGTGGTTTCGGCGCCCGACACCAGGATGGTGGTCTTGTCGCTGCCGCTGGACTGCAGCAGCTTGCCGCCCAGCACGAGGAAGCGCGTGGTGTTGTCGTCGTTGTCCTCGATGTTCGGCGCGAGGATCTCGAGGCTGTAGACCTCTGCGGCCACGGCTCCCGCTATTGCAGCCGTGCCCTTTTCGTCCCGCGCCCTGCGCGCTCCCTCGGCATTGCTGCTGACCGGCACACGTTCGATGCCCGGCAGATGTTCCTCCAGCCAGCCCCGGCACTGGCCCAGCGCCTGTGGGTGCGCGCAGATACGCTGCACCTGCGCCATATCCTTCATGCGGCCGATCAGGTTGTGATGCACGCGCAGTTCCACTTCGCCGCAGATGTGCAGGCTGGTGGTCATGAACCGGTCGAGGGTGTTGTTGACGGTGCCTTCCGAGGAGTTTTCCACCGGCACCACGCCGAAATCGGCATTGCCGGCCTGCACTTCCTGGAACACCTCGTCGATGGATGCCAGCGACAGGGCGCGCACCGAATGCCCGAAGTGCTTGAGCACGGCGGATTGGGAATAGGTGCCCTCGGGCCCGAGATAGGCCACCTTCAAGGGCTTTTCCTGCGCCAGGCAGGCCGACATGATCTCGCGGAACAGCCGCAGCACTTCTTCATCGCGCAGCGGGCCCTTGCTGTTGCGGGCCAGCGCCATGCGCAGCACTTCTGCCTCGCGTTCCGGTCGATAGAAATCGACCAGCCGGCCTTCCTTGTGCTTGGAAACACCCACCTGCCGGGCAAGCTCGGCGCGCTGGTTGATCAGCGCATGCAGCTGCTGGTCGACCGAATCGATCTGTTTGCGGATTGACTCGATGGCCGGCCGGTCTTTTGCGGGAGGCGACTTCTTCCGGGTCATGGGCAACCTTCAGACAAGACGGGCCGACAGCACGCCGTGGATGGCCCGAATCTTCTGCAGGGTGTCTTCGCCGACCGTGCCGTCGCAGTCGATCAGGGTGTATGCATATTCGCCGCGCGACTTGTTCAGCAGGTCGGCAATGTTCACGTTGGCCGTGGCGAGACAGGTGGAGATCTGCCCCACCATGTTGGGCACGTTGCTGTTGGTGATCACCAGCCGCGTGGTGCCGGGAAGCCTTGGCATCACCGCTTCGGGGAAGTTCACCGAATTGCGGATGTTGCCGTTTTCGAGAAAGTCGCGCAGCTGTTCAGCCGCCATGACCGCGCAGTTCTCTTCAGCCTCATTGGTGGAGGCGCCCAGATGCGGCAGCGTCACGACCTTCGGGTGATCCTTCAGCGCATTGCTGGGGAAGTCGCACACATAGGCATGCAGATGCCCGGCATCGAGGGCCGCGATGACCGCCGCCGCATCCACGATGCCGCCGCGCGAAAAATTCAGCACCGC
>JAATEY010000276.1 GCA_015655465.1 Gammaproteobacteria bacterium
CGCTGGACGGTTGCGAAGCCTGGTATTGCCATGTCCCGCACAACGAATTGATGCGCAGCCCGGTGGTGCACGAGGCCATCCTGCAGTTGCTGGCGGATGCCGCACCACAGCTCGCGGGCGCACCGCCGGCGTCGCCCAGCAACCCGCACGGCGCGTCCGACAGCGAGCTGCGCCTGGAGCTCTGCAACAAGATCGACTGGTCGCAGCTGGATGCGCTGCAGCGGTGGCAGTTCCTCGCTTCGCTCAACAGCTCACCACGGGCGGTCTGAACATGAAACTCGCAAGCTTCCGCTACTGCATGATCATCGGCGCGCTGGCGCTAATCGGCCTCGCGCTGTTCTATTTCATCAAGTATTTCGTGCTGTCGATCGCACTCACCAACAACGGCCTGCAGCCCGACCTGCAGCAGTCCATCCGCGCACTATGGCTGGCATTTGCCTGCCAGGCCCTGCTGATCGGGCTGCTCTATGCACTGGTGGCCTGGAAGCCGCACGCCGTGTCGCGCGAGGTCATCGTCATCCTCGGCCTGCTGCAACTGGTCGAGGCCGCGCTGCAGCTTTCGTTCGCGGGCAGCGGCATCGCCGCTGGTCTCCTGATAGCCGCGGCGTTGTGCGTGCTGCTGGGCAGCGTGTTGTGGCCGAAACGACTGCCGTCGCCAGGCACCCAGACCGGCACGGGCTTCGTCAGATAAGTTCCGACGCGGTGTCGGCGACGCTGGCCGCGCCACCTTTCACCACGCGCGCCAGGCCCAGCACCTCCGGCAGCACCTGTTCCGCGTAGAAACGGCAGGTCTGCAATTTCGCGAGATAAAAAGCGTCGTCCGCATTGGCGACAAGCGCCGCTTCCGCCACCGTCGCCGCGCGCGCCATCAGTGCGCCGGCAAGCACCAGACCGCAGAGCATGAGGTAAGGCACCGACACGGCCTGCGCGAGTGCCGGCACTTCTGCATGCATGCGCAGCACGGCTTCAGTTGCATCGCGCAAGGTGGTCAGCGCTTCGGTTGCCGCATTGCGCGCGGCCTTGGCGCCCGGCATCAGCGCGCGCGAAGCATTCAGTTCCGCCAGCAGGTCCTGGATCAGTGCATTCATCGCCGCGCCGCGATCCCGTGCCAGTTTGCGCCCGATCAGATCGTTGGCCTGGATGCCCGTCGTGCCCTCATAGATGGAAGCGATGCGCACATCGCGCAGGAACTGCGCCGCACCGGTCTCTTCCACATAGCCCATGCCGCCATGCACCTGCACGCCGGTGGAGGTAATTTCAACACCGGTTTCCGTGCACCAGCCCTTCACGATGGGGATCAGCAACTCGGCGCGCAGCAGCGCGGCCTTGCGCTGCGCCTCATCGGCAGAGCGATGCGCCTTGTCCAGTTCCAGGGCCGCGAAATAGCACAGCGCGCGCATGCCTTCGGTGCGCGCCTTCATCGACAGCAGCATGCGCTTCACATCGGGATGCTCAATGATGGCAACAGGCGCCGGCTTGCCCGCCACTCGTCCCTGCAGACGGTTGCGCGCCCAGTCCAGCGCGCCCTGCAAGGCACGCTCGGATTGCGCCAGGCCCTGCACCCCGACGGACAGCCGCGCCGCGTTCATCATGATGAACATGAACGACAGGCCCGCATGGGGCGGACCCAGCAGATAGCCCACTGCGCCTTCCTGCTCGCCAAACGACATGACGCAGGTGGGGCTGGCGTGAATGCCCAGCTTGTGCTCGATGGATATGCAGCGCAGATCATTGCGCGCACCGTTCGAACCATCGGCATTGAGCAGGAACTTCGGCACCCAGAACAGCGAAATTCCCTTCACACCTTCCGGCGCGCCGTCGATGCGTGCCAGCACCAGGTGGATGATGTTGTCGGTCAGGTCATGATCACCATAGGTGATGAAGATCTTCTGGCCGAACAGGCGGTAATGATCACCATGCGGCGCGGCGTGCGTGCGCATCAGGCCGAGGTCCGAACCGGCCTGCGGTTCGGTGAGGTTCATGGTCCCCATCCACTCGCCGCTCACGAGTCTGGGCAGCACCTGCGCCTTCTGCTCGGCGGTGCCGGATGCCGCGATGGCCTCCACCGCGCCTCTTGCCAGCGAAGTGCCAAGGAAGAACGCCATGTTCGAGGCAAACATCATTTCCTCGACCGCGGTGTTCACCAGCTGCGGCATGCCCTGCCCGCCCAGTTCCGTGGTCACCGACAGCTGCGCCCAGCCAGCCTCGACATAGGCCGCATACGCGGCCTTGAAGCCCTTTGGTGTACGCACGCCCTCGGGCGACCAGGAGGCACCTTCCTCGTCGCCGCTGCGATTGAGCGGTTCCAGCACATTTTCGGCGAACTTTGCCGCTTCTTCGGCGATATTGTCGCCAAGTTCGGCGGAATACTCGATGTCCGCATAGCCCGGCACCAGCGCGCCGTCGGCCAGCAGCTCATGCATGACAAAGCGGATCTCGCGCAGCGGCGACCGGTACATCAGCTGGCCTTGCGCACGGCCGGCTTCGCTTCCGGCGCCTCCGGCGCACCCGCCAGCGCCGGCACGATGTTGGCCGAGAGGAAGTCCACGAAGCTGCGCACGGCCGGCTCTGCGGCCCTGTCTGCCGGACTCACGGCGGTGAGTTCCACCGGATCTGCCACCTCCCAGTCCGGCAGCAGCCGCACCAGACGCTTCATGGCCAGGCCATTGCGGCACATGAACTCGGGCAGCGCGCCGATGCCAAGGCCCGCAGCCACGGCCGCATGCAGGGCGGTCAGGTCCTGCGCCACCAGCCGCGGCGTGCCGGGCACGGTCACCGCGCCACCATCCTTGGCCAGCCGCAGCACGGAATCAGGCCCGGCTGCAGCCCACAGCATGGCGTGCTGCGCCAGCTCGCTGGGCGACTGGGGCAGCGCCCTGCCTGCCAGGTAGTTCGGCGCCGCGCAGAGGATCATCGGCGGTGTGCCGAGGGAATTTGCCACCTCGCCCGCGGCAACACGCCCGTCGCTGCGCAGTTCCACATCGAAGGCCGCGCCGTCGGTCACCTCTTCGGCATTGATCAACCGCAAGGTCACCTGCGGAAAGCGTTCGAGGAAGCGCGGCACCAGCGGTGCAACCAGCAACCGGCCGAAACCCTGGTCGATGGCCACGCGCAGCTGCGCGCCCTCTGCCACCGGCTGCAGGGCAGCCCGTGCGGCCTCCACTTCCAGCGCCACCCGCTGGCAGTGCGCGAGGATGGAACGGCCGGCTGTAGTGAGCGCTATGCGACGGGTGGTGCGTTCCAGCAGCCTGGCGCCCAGCGCCCGTTCCAGCGCCGCAACGGCCCGGCTGACACGCACTTTCGGCACCTGCAGTTTGCGGGCCGCCGCAGTGAAGCCGTTCATCTCCACCACACGGGCGAAGACGGCCATCTCGTCGGCAATCATGGAATGATTCATAGCCGCACCAATGCCCCGTGGTAATTGGTCATATTGTAGCGCCTGCGTCCACCAAATCGCACCTGCGGGTTGCATCACGGCGCGTTGCCTCGAGCATTGCGACACTGCGCTGCATGCCATCAACCGAAGTCACCACCATCAAATCGCTGCCGACGAAAGTCGAGGAAGTCGCGCTGGAGATCGGCGCGGCCATGTCCGGTTCGGATATCTACCGCACGTCTGTCCACGATGCGACCGGCGCCGCGGTGTGGATCTCCGCCGGCAATATCGATCGGGCCGAGCAGGCCTTCATGCTGGATGCCCTGGACAGCTTCGCGCTGGAACCGGCCCGTGCAACCTTCGAGCGCGAGATCGGCAAAGGCCGTGGCCTGGTGGCCTATGCCGCCCGCGATCCCCGCGGCGCGCTGCATGGTGCGCTGTTGCTGGACGTCAATCTGCGCAGCCTCGGTGGTCGCACCGGCGAACGCATCACCCTGCCCCTGTTTGCGCGGCTGCTGCATCGACTGGCACTGCGCCTGGCCGGCGAGAAGCCAACCACCGCCGTCTCCATTGCCTCCCACGACGGCCAGCCGGTAACGCTGTACGTGCAGCAACTGGTGAAGCTGCGCAGTGCCGGGCGCACGCGCCGCTACGAGGTGCTGCTGCGCGCCGACACCGTGGACTCTGCCCCTGCCCCGCAGGAAGCCCCGCGGGACATGCTCGATCGCGCCGAAGATCCGGCCAGCGGCGGCAAGCTCGACCGCGTGGTCGTAAGCCAGCTGTGCCAGTGGCTGGCGAAGAATCGCGCCCAGCTGGACGTGGATCCGGCGGCATTCTCGGTGAACCTGTCCACCGGCGCGCTGCTCGACGAATCCTTCATGGGGTTCGTGGAAAAGGCGTTGCGCGACGCGCGCATGAATCCACGCCTGCTGGGTTTCGAGGTCCGCGAAGACCAGTGCCGCAGCCATCCGGAACAGGCCCTGCGTTTCATGCAGTTCTGCGAGAAGGCCGGCTGCCATGTGGTCATCGACGATTTCACCTTCCACTCCGAATTGCTGCCGATGCTGCGCCAGCGCTCGGTGCGGATGCTCAAGATCGACGCCTCGCTGACGGTCGCGGCGCTGAAGGACAAGGTGGCGCAGGCGCAGGTTGCGGCGATCTCGCACGGCTCGCGCGTGCTCGGCATGCACTGCGTGGCCAAGCGCATCGAATCGCCCATGGCGCGCCAGTGGCTGTCGGCCATCGGCGTGGACTTCGCGCAGGGCTACCTGCTGGAAGGTCCGCTGCCGATCACCGAGCTGGCGTCGCTGCGCCTGACCGAGCCGGTACAGCGCAACTTCTGAGGCGCCCGCTCGCGTTGCGGCTACCAGCTGTAACGCACCCGGTAACGCACCGTCCTGTTGCTGTTCTTCGGCACCTTCACCGGGAACACGATCGTGCGCGCATCTTCCCTGTTCCAGGCCTGGCTGCTGCTTTGCACCTGCCAGTTGCTCCAGCGGAACAGGAACTCGCGCACCTGCACCTCCACGTCTTCGTCCTTGTGATTGCGCACTTCCACTTCGATCTCTTCCTCGATCCAGCGCGCGCGGCTGTCGGTCTTGAAATCGACCTGCTTGCGCTCGCCCACCACATCGAAGGCCGAGCCGAGCTTCACCCGCACGCGTTCGTCGCGCGGCGTGTGGCCGATGGTGTCTTCGCCGATAAACTCCAGTGAACTGTCCGCGGCATCCAGACGTGACACACGGATGCGTCCTGCAGGCAGCGGCAGGCCCAGGCCAGAGGCCTTGTCGTTGCGGAATTCCAGGTAGGTATCGACCTTGTTCTCGCCGCCAGCCGGGAAGTTGGGGTCCTCGTAGCGCCCGTCACCGAAATAGAGGTTCGCATTCGACAGCACCAGCAGCCGCTGCGCCGGCACCTTGCTGGTTTGATCAAACAGCTCGACCTGCTTGGTCGAGTTGTTCGGCAGTGTGGTGCGGCGACCCAGCGTGTAGAGATGGAATTCATCGAATGACTGCTCGACAAAGCCGCCAGTAGCAGGCGGGGCGGCCGGGGCAGCCGTGCTCCGTATCAACATGTCCTGCACGCGCTGCACCGGTGCGCGATGCACATCGCCCGCGATCAGCTTCAGCCTTGCCTCCGGATAGGTGGCGCCTGACTGGTTGATGATGCTGACCCAGGCGGCAAGATCCACGAAGCCATTGTTCGCATCCTTGCCGGCGGTGAAGGTCAGGTTGTAGTCCGCCCACCAGGTGATGCCGCCGGTCTGGTAGGTAACGCGCGCCTTCTGCGCGCCGCCACGCGGCGAGTTGATGTCCCACAGCAGCGTCGGGCGGGTGATCAGGCCACCCGGCAATTCCTGGAAGCGCAGCGCGGAATAATCGCGCAATGCCGTGATGGTGCCATCATCGCCACGCAATACCAGGCCGGCCACTGATGACAGCAATGTGCCACTGGCACTGGTCGTGCCGCCGCCTGTGGTGTTGCGCTCCACGGTCAGGGGCTTGTCGATGTATTTCAGCAGCAGCTTGTCGGTGCTCAGCAGGTCGAACTGGAAGTTCTGTTCGAGCACACGGGTCGCAGGATCGGTGAGCGACGTGAAGGTCACAGTGGTCGGGTCGATCAACGCCGCCACATCGGTGAAGCGCAGCTGCGAGCGGCCGGCCGCGAGCGTCACGGCGCGGTCCTGCCTGACCATCGCATAGCCGGGCACACCCATGGCGTTGGGCGTCCCCTGGCCAGGCTGGGGTCGGTAGTACTGGGCCGGAATCCCGCCCGGGGCGGCCGAGCTGTAGATCGTTATGGCGACGTCATCGGCCGGCGTGGCGTCCGGGGCGGCGGCCCCCATTGCGGCCATGGAGGCTCCCAAAGCCATTGCAGCGCATAGCGGGAGGCCAAGGGCGGGTGACATGACGCTACGTTTCGGCATGGGGGTCATCCTGAAGGTGGAAAACTGTGAGGCACTGCGTGTCAGCAACGGCAGCTGCAGGCACGATACATGCAAATGGACGCCGCATTCATCCAGCAGAACCAGATCATCGAACGCTACCTCACCGGCAAGCTGCCGCTGAAGGGTGCGCAGGAATTCGAGCGCTACTGTCGCGAACATCCGGAAACCCTGACCTCGCTGGGCATGGCGGACCACATCAATGCGGCCCTCAGGCTATTGGACGCGTCGGGCGAGCCGGAACCTTGGGCCCAGAAGCCACTGCCCTTCTATCAGAAGCCGCTGGCCATCGCGGTGGTGGCTGCGCTTGCCGGCACGCTGCTGATTGCATCGCTCATGCTGCTCACGGCCGGCGAGCAGAAGGATCAGCAGATTGCAGTGCTGACGAAAGATGCCCAGACCCAGATCCTGCTGCCGGCAAAATCAACCCGGCCGATCGTGGTCCAGCCGTCACGCAACGGTCCGGTCAGCCGCAGCATGGTGACCATCGGCGGCAAGGACACCGAGATGGCGGACTTCAAATTCGACGTCTCCTGGTCGACATACGACAACTTCCGCATTGCGGTGGACCGCGTCGACCAGGGCCGCGTTGCCGTGTTCACGAACCTGGCGCGCGACTCCAATGGCCATCTGCGCATTGCCCTGAACAGCTCGGCCATCGGACCCGGCGACTACGACCTGACCTTCGAAGGCCTCGACTGGCGTGGCAACGCGGCCCCGCAGGCATGGGCCAGGTTCACGGTGGCGCACTGAAGTGATCGACCATGCGCGGCGCGTGCGCCAGCGATGGCGCTCAGCCATGACGCAGAATCGACATGGGTGGCTGCGACAAGGCACTGCGCGTCGCAAGATAGCCCGCCACGCATACCAGCGCCGCGCCTGTGGCAGCGCCTGCCAGCCACAGCAGCGGGTCCGGCCGGTAGGGAATCTCCAGCATGCGCGTCGCCAGCAACCACGCGCCGGTGGATGCCGCCGCCGCAGCCACCACACCAGCCAGCACGCCGATCAGTGCAAACTCCACCAGCACGCCGATCAGCACCGTGCGCCGTGACGCGCCCAGCGTGCGCAACATGGCGCTTTCGTAGCGTCGCTCATCGCGCGTCGACTGCACCGCGGCCAGCAACACCACGACGCCGGCCAGCAGGGTGAACAGGAACACGCTCTGCACCGCGAGTACTGCCTTGTCGATGATCGAACGCACCCGATCCAGCAAATCGCCCATATCGAAGATCGAAATCCCCGGGAAACGGCGCACCAGCCGCGCGACTGCCGCGGAATCGGCGGGCCGGAACTGCGCGCTCGCCATCCAGGTGCCGGCTGCACCATCCAGCAATCCGGGCGGAAACATCAGGAAGAAATTCGGCTGCATGCTGTCCCACTGCACCTTGCGGAAGCTGCTGATCGTGGCTTGCACGGATTCCCCGGCCACATCGAAGGTCAGCCGGTCGCCCAGCTTCAGGCGCATCGATTCCTGCATCTCTGTCGCCACGGATACCAGCGGCTTGCCATGGTCATCTGCAGTGAACCAGGCTCCCTCGGTGATGCTGTTGTCCGTTCCGATCTGCGCGGACCAGGTCAGGTTCTGCTCCCGCGTGGCGAAACCCTCGCCGCGACCACCCTGAAAGCTGCGCCGACCCACCGGTACATCGTTGATGGCCACCATGCGGCCGCGAATCATCGGCAGCGTACGCGACACATGACCGCCCTCCGCGTTCAACATGCCTTCAAACACGGCGCGCTCGTCCGCTGGAATATTCACGAAGAAATAGTTCGGCGCATTGGCGGGCAGCTGGCCCCGCCAGTCGTCGACGAGGTCGCCGCGAAGGATGGTCAGCAGCAGCAGTATCGACAGCCCCAGGCCCAGCGCCACGATCTGCACAATGCTCTCGACACGCCGCCGTGCCAGATTGGCAGCTCCATATCGCCAGGAAACTCCCGCGCCACCTCGCAGCCGCCCGACCATGCTTACCAGCAGCCAGCCGACGAGTGCGAGCGTCAGCATCGCAAGTCCCAGCGCGACCATGAACCCCAGTGACAGCCGCACATCGCCGGTTACCCACACGATCAGCAGGCCGATTGCCAGCACCGCGGGCCCATAGGCCAGCATGACCCCAAGCGGCGGCGGCCCGATATCCCGTCGCAATACACGAATCGCCGGCACACGCGCCAGCTGCAGCATCGAGGGCAATGCGAAACCCACCAGCAGCAGCAATGCTGCCACCAGACCCATGAGCATCGGCCGCCAGCCCGGCGCAGGCAGCTCGGTCGTCATCATGCCGCGCAGGATGGCGAGCAACCCGCCCTGCGCCAGATAGCCGGCGAACGACCCTGCTGCTGTTGCCAGCAGCGCGATGCAGGCCAGCTGCACGAGACTCACCGTCAGCACGGTGGACTGCGGCGCGCCCAATGTCTTCAGCAGCGCCGCGAGATCCAGGTGCCGCTTCACGTAGCGTCGCGCTGTCATGGCGATGGCCACGGCGCACAGCAGTACGCCCGCCAGACTGGCCAGCGACAGAAAGCGCGTGGCGCGCTGGCTTGCCTTGCCGACCTCCGGACTGGCGTGCGCAATGTCGTTCAGGTATTCGGCCGGCTTCACATGGCGCTGCAGCCAGAGGCTGAACTCCGTGTCCTGCGCGGCCGTGCCGGCGAACAGCGCGGCATGGCTGACACGGCTGCCTGGCTGCAGCAGCCGCGTGGCCGGCAGATCCGCAACGTTCATCAGCAGCGATGGCGCCAGGTCGGCGAATCCCGAACCCTGGTCCGGACGCGAGACCAGCACGCGCGTCACGCGCAGATCGATGGCGCCAATCGTGACTGCATCCCCGACATGCGCATCGAGCGCGGCCAGCAGGCGCGAGTCCGGCCACACCTCGCCTGGCGCGGGTATTGCCCCCGCGTTGTCTGAAGCGCCGAAGGGAACGGCCGCGGTACGCACCACGCCACGCAGCGGATAGCCTGTACTCACCGCATGCACATTGCTGAGCTGCGTTCGCTCGCCACGCAACACCACCGACAATGTCGATGCAATCTGCGCCGTGCGCATGCCACGACGTTCTGCCTCCTGCGCATAGCCATCGCCAATCGCATCCGGCGACTGCAGGCGCAGATCTGCGCCCAGCACTTCGTTGGCCTGCAGCCGCATCGACTGCTCGATGCGATCGGCCAGAAAGCCCACACCTGTCAGCGCTGCCACCGCAACGAACAGCGCCAGGAACAGCACCGCCAGGTCGCCCGAACGCCACTCGCGGCCCAAGGTCCTGAAGCCAAGCATCAGGGCGCTACGCATGCTGGATGAGCCTGCCCGCCGACATGGTCAGCGTGCGCTCACAACGGGCCGCAAGCTGCGTGTCATGGGTTACGAACAGCAGCGTCGTCCCCGACTCACGATTCAGGTCAAACAGCAGCTGGCAGATGCTGGCGCCAGTGGCGGTATCCAGGTTGCCGGTGGGCTCATCGGCAAACAACACCGCAGGCCGCGTCACCGAAGCGCGGGCCAGCGCCACGCGCTGTTGCTCGCCACCCGAGAGTTGCCGCGGATAGTGGCCGGTGCGATCTCCCAACCCCACTCTTGCCAGCATGGCGAGCGCAGCTTCCCTGGCATCACGACGGCCAGCCAGTTCCAGCGGCAGCATCACGTTCTCGAGCGCAGTCAGCGACGGCACCAGATGAAAGGCCTGGAACACGAAGCCGACGCGGTCGGCACGCAGCCGCGCCCGCGCATCCTCGTCCATGGCGGTCAGGTCGCGCGAATCGAGCAGGACGCGCCCGGAAGTCGGTACATCGAGCCCCGCCAGCATCGCAAGCAATGTCGATTTGCCGGCGCCGGAAGCGCCGACCAGCGCTACCGTCTCTCCCGCGAGTATCTGCAACGAGACATCGTTGACAATGGTCAGCTTGCCCTCGGGACTGCTAACCTCCCGCGTCAGATTCTGGGCTTCGAGAACAATCTTGCGATCCATCCGGATACTGCTCTTTGCGCTGTTGATGACCTGCAACGCTGTCGCCGCGTCCGGCGAGCGAACCCTGCTGGTCTTTGGTGACAGCCTGAGCGCAGCCTACGGAATGCGGATGGACCAGGGCTGGGTCACCCTGTTGCAGAAACGGCTCGAGGCCCAAGGTTACGGGTACCGCGTAGTTAACGCCAGCGTCAGCGGCGAAACCACCAGCGGCGGTCGCAGCCGCCTTGCGCGCGCGCTGGACCTGCACAAGCCAGCGCTGGTCATACTGGAACTGGGCGCCAACGACGGCCTGCGCGGACTGCCCGTCAAGGACGCCCAGGCCAATCTTGCGGCAATGATTGCGGCCATTCGAACCGCGAATGCAAGGCTGCTGCTGGTGGGAATCATGATCCCGCCCAACTACGGCCAGCAGTACGCGGCAAGCCTTGCGGACATGTATCGCATGCTGGCCACCGATCACAAGGTGCCACTGGTGCCGTTCCTGCTCGACGGTGTTGCACTCGATTCCCGCCTGATGCAATCCGATGGGCTGCACGCCAATGCACTGGGTCAGCCGCGCCTGCTGGAGAATGTCTGGCTGCCCCTGAAACCCCTGCTGGAGCGATGAAATCATGGAACGGATCTGGCTGAAATCCTATCCGCCCGGCGTGCCGCAGGATATCGATGCGCAGCAGTTCCCGTCGCTGACCGCAATGGCGGAAGACGCGCTCATCCGGCATGCCACCCAAAAGGCGTATGTGCAGATGGACCACGCCATCACCTATCGCGATGTGGACGGCCTGTCGTCGGTGTTTGCCGCCTGGCTGCAGCGCCATGGCTTCAGCAAAGGCGACCGCATCGCGCTCATGCTGCCCAACGTGCTGCAGTACCCGGTTGCCATGCTGGGGGCGCTGCGCGCGGGGATGGTGGTGGTAAACACGAACCCCCTGTACACCGCCGACGAATTGCGCCATCAACTGGTCGACTCGGGTGCAATCGCCATTGTCGTGCTCGAGAACTTCTGCCATGTCGTGCAACAGGTCAAGAGCGATACGAAGCTGCAGCAGGTCATAGTGACCGGTGTCGGCGACTTGCTGTCGCTCGCCAGGGGAGCGCTGGTCAACTTTGTATTGAAGCATGTGCGCAAGCAGGTGCCGGAGTGGAACATTGCCGGTGCAATCCGTTTTCGCGATGTCCTGCGCGAATGCGCCCACTGCCCGCACTCGCCAGTGCAGCTTTCGCAGGGTGATCTTGCCTTCCTGCAATACACCGGCGGCACCACTGGAATCGCAAAGGGAGCCATGCTCTCGCACGGCAACATGGTCGCCAATGTGCTGCAGTCGCAAGCCTGGTTCGAGCAGGCCAATATCAGCTCCGGCATCTACTACATTGCGCTGCCGCTGTACCATATCTTCTCGCTCACCGCGAACTGCCTGCTGTTCATGCGCGTAGGCGGCACCGGCATCCTGGTGACGAACCCCCGCGACTTCCCGGCGTTCATCAAGACGCTGTGCAAATATCCGCCCGTGTGCTTCAACGGCGTGAATACGCTGTTCAATTCGCTGATGAACACACCGGGGTTTGAGCGCATCGACTTCAGCAGGATGGTGGCGAGCGTCGGTGGCGGCATGGCCGTGCAGGCCACCGTCGCGGAAAAATGGAAAAAGTTGACGGGGCGACCACTGAGCCAGGGCTGGGGCCTTACAGAAGCCTCTCCTGTTGTCGCCGTGTGCAGGCTCAACGACACCGAATTCACCGGCGCCGCGGGATTGCCTGTTCCCTCAACCGAAGTCACCGCCCGCGATGAAGCCGGCAACGACGTCGGCCTGAACACCTCGGGAGAAATCTGCGTTCGCGGCCCGCAGGTGATGCAGGGGTACTGGAACCGGCCGGAAGAAACAGCAATGGTGATGCTGCCCGGCGGCTGGCTCAAGACCGGCGACATCGGCCGCATCGACGATCAGGGGTTCGTATTTCTGGAAGACCGGAAGAAGGACATGATCACGGTGTCCGGCTTCAAGGTCTATCCAAATGAAGTGGAAGACGTCGCCGCCAGACATCCGGGCGTATTCGAATGCGCCGCCGTGGGCGAGGCAAACGAGAAATCAGGCGAGGTTGTCGTGCTCTATGTGGTGCGCAAAGACCCGGATCTCACTGCCGAAACCCTGGTGGCGTACCTGCGTCTGCACCTGACGTCGTACAAGGTTCCCAGGCGCGTCTACTTTCGAAATGAGCTACCGAAGTCCAATGTCGGGAAGATACTTAGACGCGCGCTTCGCGAGCAGGGGTAGAGCGCTTTTTGGCCTTACTCCGGGGCGCCTTTTGATTGATTGCACCGGACTCTCCTAGGTAGGCAAATATGTGCACTCCCGCATTCACGCCACGCGACTGCATGGATTCCTGTGCCACACTATTCACCTGCCGGGATTCTAGCCAATCTTCAATCGCGTCAAGGCATGCCTGACCCTGTTGCCTCGAAAAGGCAGCGAACGCCCTTGCCTCCGACTTCGTTAGATCCGGCACATGAGCATATCGTTCGATTAGCGACAGTTTGTTTTTTGATTCGGCAGTATTTCGGCTAGCCGTTTCAACGAGTCGCATTATGGTCTTGGCGATGTGATCCACGGAGAGCGGATCCAGCGTTTCAATTGTTGCAGAATCTTTTGCCGGCATATACGAGTCTGGTCCGCACGATCTAAGCAACCCGGCATTTACCATCGACTTGATTACATCCTCGGGATTCGCCTTCCTGCGTTGAGAGCGAATCAGCGACGAAAGGGTTGCTCCTGGTCCAACTGTGCTTAGTGGAATCGGGCGAGCGGAATCGTCCAAGTACCTTGGGAGTCGATGCCACGCTCTCAGCACCGCTCCAGCCACAGTGTCGCAGCCATAGGCGACCACTTCTGTACGCGTGGTAGCTAGTTTCTTGCTACGACCCATCCGATCTGAAACGCAGGACTGGAATACTCTGTCGATTTCTGCATTCGACATCCCAGTTCTTGCCATAAATGCGACCACTGACGTCATGAGCCCGCGCATCAGATCCGAATGTGCTGCGACATCAGTGCGCACACCACTTTGTACCTTCTTTCCCAAAAAAGACTCCTTCTTCGCCACATTAGCGCGCTAGGTGATCGTTACCACTAGTACCCGAGTGCTGAGCTTCCGCATTCCCGGCTTCTTAGGTCGTCTTGAAGCGATCGCATCACCCGCCGCTTGCAAGTCTGCAGTAAACGCCTTAGTGCCCTGGACCAACCGTCGCCTAAGTAGTGCTGTAGATGTCCTATCAGGAGCAAGGTAAGTAGCCTCTCCTGTTACAACATGTAACAACTCAGACGCTGTGCTTGGTTCCTTTCTGATGATATGTGTGAGCCCCTGCGACAGCAGTCGGGTCATTTCTGTCTGTCTGGAGTTCGCAACCAATTCTTTTAGCACCACAGATCGCCCAATCCGACTAACACATTTCATTCTTAGTAGCTCAGATAGGAGGGCGGGGTGAGACACGTCACGACCATACTTCTTCACTAGAGCGGGGAAGCCTAAGCGACCGGCCAAAACAGATAATGCACGGGGCTTGCCGTCCTCATTGGTGAACTCGGGATCTGTTCTCCAACCGGAGATAACCGTACTCATCCGGGCACTTAATGCAGGTGGCGCAGCAGATGAGCCTCGAAGTAGTGTGCGAACCTGCGTCCTCGAAAGACCCGTTACCGCAGCCACTGCTGACTGGTTCACCCTAGAATTCTGAAGTCGAGCGCTACCCAATGCAGCTTGCACGAATGCCACTTGGGCGGCACTTCGAAATTCAGACATTGAGAGTCCGCACGCAAGCAGGTGACTTGCAAATTCCGATAGAAACTCAACTAGCACACCTGCGTGGCGTGCTGGACTATTCAC
>JAATEY010000245.1 GCA_015655465.1 Gammaproteobacteria bacterium
TGACCGCGATCGTGTTCTGCGGCGGCGCCGGGCTGGTGGTGGCTGAGCGCGTGCTGTTTCCAGGACGCGGCCGCCGCCTCGACAACCTCGCCGAGCACGGCCGCGCCGCCGCCGGCGCGGTGGCGATGTTCCTGATCGCCGGGCTGATCGAGGGGGGCCTCCGCCAGCTCATCGGCTCGACATCGTGGCGCTTCACCTTCGCCGCGACCACCGGCGTCTTGTGGCTCGGCTATTTCATGTTTGCAGGCAGGCGCTCGAACCATGACACTCGACCCTCTCGCCGGCGGGGAGTTCATGCCACCACAGGTAGCGCCCGGCGCGCATCGGGACGGCGAGGCCGGGAGGCCGAAGCACGATGACTATCTCGATGGTGGCCCCGCCTTCGGCCAGAGCCTTGTCGGTGGCGGCTTTCAGTTCCACCACCTTGCCGCCGCGATGGCCGCCGTCGGCGGTGATGACGAAGCGCGCTTCGGCGTCTTCGATGCGGTCGCGCATCGACAGCGCCGAGAAGCCGCCGAACACCACCGAATGGATGGCGCCGATGCGGGCGCAGGCCTGCATGGCGACGATGGCTTCGGGCACCAGCGGCATGTAGATGACGACGCGATCGCCACTCTTCACCCCTAGTGCGCGCAGTGCGTTGCCGAGCTTGCAGACTTCTGCATGCAGCTGCCCGTAGGTCAGCCTGCGCACGGTGCCATTCTCTGCCTCGAAGATCAGCGCCGTGTGATTGCGACGCGCGGCCAGGTGCACATCCAGACAGTTGTATGAGGCATTGAGCTGGCCGTCGGTGAACCAGCGGTAGTTCGGCGCTTCGCTTTCATCCAGTGTGCGCGTGAATGGCTTGTGCCACACCAGCGAGGTGTGCGCCTGCTCTGCCCAGAACCCTTCCGGGTCGTGGGCCGCGCGCTCGTGCAGGCGATGCAGTTCATGGCTGCCCGGGCTCGCTCCATGCGCGAAGCCGGCGGGTGGTGGAAAACTGCGCTTCTCGGAGAGCGAGGACTCGATGGACTTGTCGTTCATGTCGATATTATCGCGCCAGCCGCGCGGCCTGGCGACCCAGCAGGGCGCCAAAGCCATTGGCATTGCAGAAGGACTCGATGGCGGGCAGATCAGGCTGGCGGCGGCGCAGATGGTCCCGCGTCACCGGCAGCTGCATGTCGCAGCGGATGCGCGTCAGCTGGCGCGCGAGGTAAGCCGCTTCGCGGTGCTTCTGCAGACGCTCCACCACCTGCCCCGCGCCGCGCAACGGCAGGTCGCGCACCACGTCGATGCGTGCATACAGGTCATCGAGTGAAGGGAAATGGCGCATGAGCACGGTGGCCGTCTTGGGGCCGATACCGGGCACACCCGCGATGTTGTCCACCGCGTCACCGGTCAGTGCGAGATAGTCCGCATAACGATCCGGCGCCACGCCGAAACGTTCCTCGATCTCGCTGTGGTGATAACGCACATCGCCGCTGTAGTCCCAATAGACATCGCCGGGCGCGATCAGCTGCGCCAGGTCCTTGTCGCGCGACACGATGGTGGCACGCAGCCCTTCGGCGCGCATGCGCGCTGCCAGCGTGCCGATGATGTCGTCGGCTTCGAATTCACTGCTGTCGAACCAGGCGATGCCCATGTGCTCGCACCACTTGCGGCAGCGCTCGAACTGCAGCAGCAGGTCCGGCGGTGCGGGCTCGCGATTGGCCTTGTAAGGTGGATAGATCTGGTTGCGGAACGAGGTGCTCAGGCTGGCATCGAAAGCCACTGCCAGATACTCGGGATTGGTGCGCTCGATGAGATCGCCGAGAAAACGCGCAAAGCCATACAGCGCATGCACGGAGTTGCCTTCGCCATCGCGCATGTCCGGCGGCAGCGAGAAATATGCGCGGAAGACGTAGACCGAGGCGTCGATGAGGTGGACCAATCGACGGACCTGGGCGAAGGCTAGTTCAGCCAGCCGCGGATGCGCTCATGCAGCGGACTGCTGCGCGGAAAATGCGCCAGCAGGTACTGCATCTGGTCGGCCAGCACGCGCCGGCCCTTGAGGAAAATGTATTCCGCATAGGTGGGCGTGAACGGCACCGCGATCAGCTGCATCTTCGCCTGCTCGGGCGTGCGCGAGGCCTTGGCGTTGTTGCAGCGACGGCAGGCGGTGGCGACATTGTTCCAGCGATCGAGGCCCCCCTGGCTGAACGGGCGGATGTGGTCGCGCGACAGTTCCGACGTCGGAAAACGGTGCGCGCAATACAGGCAGATGTAGCCATCGCGGCGGAACAGCGTCTGATTGTTCAGCGGCGGGATGTAATCGTGCCGCGTGTTGCCGGGGTTGGCCGTGTGGCCGATGGTGGCGATGATCGAATTGATCTGCAGCACGGTGCGCTGCCCGGACATGGCATTGGTGCAGCCATGCAGCCGGTACAACGGCGAGCCGCAGGAATAGGCCACCTGGCCCATGGTGTAGAGACGCGCGGCTTCCTTGTAGTCCACCCACTCCAGCGGCATGCCCGCCACATCGGCACGCAGGATCGGCTGGTTCAGCCCGTGGCTTTCCAGATTACTTACGGCCTTGAGGTCGTAGTCAATGGCGCCATTGGACGCCCCCTTCAGTCGGACTTCGTTCCGGTTCACGCCCGTCAAGATTAAGATAGGTCGCAGCAACAAACAACGCGGCAGGCGTCACTGCCGCCTTTATTGCATTCCGGAGAAAGTCGCATGAAAACCTGGCGTGTCGTGGCCGGCAGCCGCATTGAAGGTCTGGCGCTGGGCGAAGAGACCCCTGCCCGTACGGGCTCCACCCAGCTGCGGGTGCGGGTGCACGCGGCCACGCTGAATTACCGCGACCTGTTGATCGTCAATGGCCCGTATCCGGTCAGCACGCAGGCACCGCTGGTACCGGGGTCGGACGGCGCCGGCGAGGTGGTTGAGGTCGGCAGCGCCGTCACCCGGTTCAAGAGCGGCGATCGGGTTGCCACCTGCTTCTTCCCCAACTGGGTGGATGGCCGCATGAGCCGGCCCGGGATCACTGGTGCGCTGGGCGGCGGCGACGGCGGCACCTTCGCGGAAGAGATCGTGCTGGACGAACGCGCGCTGGTGCGCAGCCCGGCGCACCTGGATTTTGCCCAGGCTGCCAGCCTTACCTGTGCCGGCACCACCGCCTGGCATGCGCTGTTCGAAGCCGGCCGGCTCCGGCCCGGCAATACCGTGCTGCTGCTGGGCACTGGCGGTGTATCCATCTGGGCCCTGCAGCTGGCCAAGGCCGCGGGCGCGCGCGTGATCATCACCTCGTCCAGCAACGAGAAGCTGGCCCGGGCTCGCGCCCTGGGTGCCGACGCCGGTATCAACTATGCGCAGGTGCCGGAATGGGGTGCTGAAGTGCGCAGGCTCACCGGGGGCGAAGGCGTGGACCTGGTGCTGGAAGTGGGTGGCGAGAAGACGTTGGCGCAATCGCTGGCATCGGTGCGCATGCAGGGCGCGGTGATGGTGATCGGCGGGGTCAGCGGCCTGGGTGGCACGATGGTGCCGCGTCAGCTCGTGGGGGTCGCGACACGCATGCAGGGCGTGTATGTGGGCAGCCGGCAGATGCACGAGGACCTGGCGCGCTTCGTCGAAGTGGCGCAGATCAAGCCGGTGGTCGACCGGGTGTTTGCCGGCACCGAAGCGCCGGATGCTTTCCGGTATCTGGCGGCGGGGAAACATTTCGGCAAGGTTGCCCTGAGCTTCGCCTGAACACCGGGCTTTGCTTCTGCCAGGTTGCGCTCGACACACCGCTGCGACGGCTGTTCGACTACAGGCTGCCGCCCGGACTTGCGGGTGCGCAACCCGGGGCGCGTGTGCATGTTCCATTCGGGCGGCAGCAATTGGTGGGCATCCTGGTCCGGCATGTGCAGGAATCTGCGCTGCCGCCGGAGAAGCTGCGTGATGTAACCGCTGTCATCGATGCCGTGCCGCTGCTGGGCGCGGCCGAGCTGCAATTGCTCCAGTGGGCAACCGATTACTACCACCACCCCATCGGCGAGGTGTTTGCCACTGCGCTGCCTCGCCTGCTGCGCGAGGGGCGCGGACCCGGTGCGCCGCAGCCGCTGTGGTCGATCACTGCAGCAGGAGTTGGCGCCCTGCAGGACAAGGCGCTGCAACGCGCGCCGAAGCAACAGCAGTTGCTGGCGGTGCTGGCTGACAGGAGCCCGCGCGATGAAGACATGCTGGATGCCGCCTGCCCCGGCTGGCGCGCGCTGGCACGCAAACTGGCCGACAAGGGCTGGGTGCAGATGACTCTGCAGGCCGTGACCACGACAGCCGAGTCGGCTTCGATCAGCGCGCGTGAAACAGCACCCACACTGACTGCTGCGCAGGAGACTGCCGTGCAGGCACTGTGCCACGCCGACGCGCGCGGCAATTTTCTGCTGGATGGCGTGACCGGCAGTGGCAAGACCGAGGTTTATCTGCGCGCGGTGGGCGAAGTGCTGGAACGAGGCGGCTCGGTGCTGGTGCTGTGCCCGGAGATCGGGCTGACACCGCAGTTGCTGGAGCGCTTCGAGCGTCGCTTCGCAGCGAGCATCGCCGCCCTGCACTCCGGCCTTACGGACACCGAACGCGCGCGCGCCTGGTATCAGGCCGCCACCGGGCAGGCGCGCATCGTGATCGGCACGCGCTCGGCGGTGTTCACGCCGATTCCCGGCTTGCAGCTGATCATCGTCGATGAGGAACACGACAGTTCCTACAAGCAGCAGGAAGGCGGCTTCCGCTATTCCGCACGCGATCTCGCGCTGCTGCGCGGCCAGCAGCAGAAGGTGCCGGTGGTGCTGGGCTCGGCCACACCGTCACTCGAGACCCTGCAGAATGTGGCGCTGGGCCGCCTGACGCATCTGTTGCTGCCGGAGCGCGCGGGCAGTGCGGTGCCACCGCAGCTGGCATTGATCGACATGCGTGCGCATGCCGTGCACAAGGGCATCGCAGCGCCAGTGCTGCAGGCCATGCAACGCCATCTGGAAGCGGGCACGCAGGTGCTGCTGTACCTGAACCGGCGCGGCTATGCGCCCACACTGCTGTGCCAGGGCTGCGGCTGGATTGCGCCCTGCCACAGCTGCGATGCGCGCATGACGGTGCACCTGCGCACGGGCCGGCTGGCCTGCCATCACTGCGGCGCGGATGAAAAGCTGCCGGAACGCTGCCCGCGTTGCGGCTATGAAGTGCATCCGCTGGGTCACGGCACCGAGCGCGTGGAAGAAACCCTCGCCGCGCATTTTCCGAAGTTTGCCATCGAACGCTTCGATCGCGATGCGCTGCGCCAGCAGCAGCAGCTCACGGGCGCCATCGACCGCGTGCATAGCGGCAGCGCGCGCATCCTGGTAGGCACGCAGATGCTCACCAAGGGACATCATTTCCCGGATGTGACGCTGGTGGTGGTGCTGAACGCGGACCAGAGCCTGTTCAGCACCGACTTTCGGGCGGCCGAGCGACTGGCCCAGACCATCGTGCAGGTGGCTGGCCGCGCCGGCCGCGCCGAACATCCCGGCGAGGTGATGATCCAGATCGGGTATCCCGAACATCCCCTGTTGAACACGCTGCTGAATGAAGGCTACGCGGGCTTTGCCACCAGTGCGCTGGCGGAACGGCGGGCGGCGCGCTGGCCTCCCTTCGCGCGGCTGGCATTGCTGCGCGCCTCCGACACCTCGGCCGATGGCGCCAGCCGGTTCCTGGAGCAGGTCCGTGACCTGGTGCAACCGCCCCCTGGGGTGGCGCTGCTCGGGCCGGTGCCGGCGGCGATGAAGCGCCGCGCCGACCGGCATCATGCGCAGCTGCTGGTGGAGTCCGCACAGCGCACGCTGCTGCAGCGGTTCCTGGCGGAATGGGTGCCGCAGGTCGATGCATTGCAGACCCCGCGCTCGTTGCGCTGGGCGCTGGACGTGGATCCGCTCGAGGTGTTCTGAAGGCTCCTGCGCCGGGGGCCGCGCACGGGTAGACTTGCCCGTCCCGCTAACTGCCTGGCCAGCCGGACCGACACATCTTGAAGCAAGCGATCGAACAACTGCTGCACGCCGCCCTGGCGCGCCTGAAGGGCAACCTGCTGCCCGCCGACATCCCCACCGACAACCTCGGCGTGGAACGCACCCGCGATGCCGCCAATGGCGACTTCGCCACCAACCTCGCCATGCGTCTGGCCAAACCTGCTCGCAGGCCGCCGCGGGAACTGGCGCAGGCTATCGTCGATGCGATGGAAAAAGATGCAGCCGTCGAGCGCGTCGAGATCGCTGGCGCCGGTTTCATCAATTTCTTTCTCGCTGCACAGGCGCAGTCCGATGTAGTGCGCCGCGTGCACGACGCGGGCGATGCTTTCGGCCGCAACGGTTCGGGTGCCGGGCGCAAGGTGCTGGTGGAATTCGTATCGTCGAATCCCACCGGCCCGCTGCATGTGGGCCATGGCCGTCACGGCGCGTTTGGCGCCAGCGTCGCCAACATCCTCGATGCCAACGGCTTTGCCGTGCACCGCGAGTACTACATCAATGATGCGGGCCGGCAGATGGACATCCTCGCTGCCAGCATCTGGCTGCGTTATCTCGAGACCTGCGGCGAGAAGTTCCGCTTTCCTGCGAATGGCTACAAGGGCGAATACATCCGCGAGATCGCGGCCAACCTGCTGCAGAAGGTCGGCGGGACGCTGCAACGCCCCGAAGGCGAGGTGTTTGGCAACCTGCCACCGGATGAACCGGAGGGCGGCGACAAGGATGCCTACATCGATGCGGTGAACGCGCGCATGCGCAGCCTCATCGGCGAAGATGGATTCCGCACCGTGCTCGATCTGGGCCTCGAGGCGATTCTCGCCGACATCGGCAACGACCTCGGCGAGTTCGGCGTGCACTACGACCGCTGGTACTCGGAACGCTCGCTGGCCGAGAACGGCGCCATCGATCGCGCGCTGGAGCGCCTGCGCCGCCAGAACCATGTATACGAGAAGGATGGCGCGCTGTGGTTTCGCGCCACCTCGTTTGGCGATGAGAAGGACCGCGTGGTGGTGCGCGAGAACGGCGTGAAGACCTATTTCGCGTCGGACATCGCCTATCACCTGGAAAAACGCGAACGCGGCTTCGACATCCTGCTCGATATCCTGGGCTCGGATCACCACGGCTACGTGGCACGGGTGCGCGCCGGACTTGAAGCCATGGGTGAACCGGGGGAGTCGCTCGAAGCGCTGCTGGTGCAGTTCGTCACGCTGTTCCGCGGCGGCGAGAAGGCGCAGATGTCCACGCGCTCGGGCGAGTTCATCACGCTGCGGCAGCTGCGACAGGAAGTGGGCAACGATGCCTGCCGCTTCTTCTATGTGATGCGCGGCAACGACCAGCACCTGGACTTCGACATGGAGCTGGCGAAGTCACGCAGCAACGACA
>JAATEY010000096.1 GCA_015655465.1 Gammaproteobacteria bacterium
ATTGATGTAAATATCCTGGCAATCATTTTCACCAATCTCGCCGACGATCACCGGCACGGTTTGCAGCACCGGCTTGATCGAGCTGTCCCAGCAGGTCTGGGTGTTGCAGACCTGGTTGCCATAGCTGTGCCAGGCTGCAGCCAGATTATTGGCCGGATCGGACGGCTTGTTGGCCAGCCATTGTGTCAGCGAATTGGTGAACTGAACCCCGGGCACCATGATGATGTTGGTGCTGCCGGTTGCCCTGACGGCATTCACGAGCGACTGCATGCTCGCTGCCTGATAAGGAACAAAGGGGCAGGTTCCGCCAAATCTCAGGCAGGCCCAGGCTGCAGGTGTATCCCGGTTGTCGTCCGGATACGGCTCGTTGAACAAGTCGAAGATTACCGAGTTGTTGGATTTGAACGTGTTCGCCACGGATGTCCAGAATGCAGGCGCATGATCGGCGTCCGGCATCGGCGTCAGCTGGTTCGACAGGGTTGTTCCAGGGGCTGCCCATTGAAGATCGAGGACGGTGGCGATATTGCCGGCAGTCAGCAGACTGACGTAATTTGCAACCGCGGTCTGATACGCGCTTCCACCAAAAGCAACGCCATTGATCCCGAGCCAGCAGTCTTCGTTCAGTGGCAGACGGACGACGTTGATGGCCCAGGTCTTCAATACCGCCACCGAAGCCGCATCGGAAGGACCATCGAAAGCCTTTTGCTCGCCCAGGCACATGTACTCCGTGCCCGCCTTGTTGACACCGCGCAAGGACACGACCTGATTCTGGCTGTTCAGGATCTGGTTGCTGGATACGTGAAGGCCGGCGACTGAGACGACCGAGGATGGAGTCGCCGACACCTGCGTCGAGTTCGCCCCTTCAATGGCCGAATTGACCGCAATGGTCGAATTGGCCACCGAGACGACGTAGTAGTAAGTCGTGCCGTTGATGGCCGAGGTGTCGGTATAGGACGCCGAGCCGGGCGTCGCGATCTGCGTGTAGGGCCCGCCGCTGGTGGTGGAACGCTTTACCTTGTAGCTGGTCGCAGCGCTGCTGGCAGACCAGGTCAGCGCCACCTGTGCGTTGCCGGCAGTTGCCGCCAGATTGCCCACAGTGGCTGCCAGCCCCGCCGTGAATTCCCAGGTCAGTTGACTGGTTGAAAATGTTTTCGTCCTGTCCTGGCGTATGGTGAAGGTATCGGTGCTGTCGGCTGAAACACTGGAACCAATGTTGCCAACGCTGACCGCGTTGTCCGGGAACGTCACAGCAGTTGATGTCGAGCTTGCGCGGCCAGTGAGTGTGACCAGCGAGGGACCGGCGTTCTGTACAGAGACGCGATAGGTATAGTCGAAGACGGTCGCCGATATGCGCGTCTGGCTGAGCAGTTGATACGATGTCACGGCAATTGAATTGACAGCAGTGCCTGACGGTGCCTGTGCAGGCGCTTCCGGTGAAGCCACCAGTAAAAACGCCCCGGCCAAGGCGGCCACGACCGCTGTCGATCGTGTGATGAGTCCCTGTCGTTTCGACATACGTTGTTCTCTGACTTCCTTAATGCAAAGCATGTGGAAAATGGATACCTAGGCCGTTATCGCGCGGCGCGTGAATGCAAGTCCCAGAAGTCCCAGGCTGAGCAGTCCCAGTGTGCCCGGTACCGGAACAGGAGATGCTGCGGTGGTTACACCTTCGCCAAGGAGATCAAATGTGGTTGCGTCATAGATTTGAAACGCCTGTGCTCCGGGCGACCCGCCTCCGAGCCAGCTGAATGAAACCGCAAACCCACCCAACGACTGACCGACTCCGATTCCCGCTCCTGTCGCAAAGGCATCGAATGCTGCGGGGATGCCAACGCCGGAACCAAAGATGGCAATGGCCCAGTCTGCTGCGGTGCTCAAGTCCGTGAGTGACAGTTCATCGTACAGCGCAGGGTCAAACGAGATGTCGAACAGCGAGACAGTCGATGTGATCGAGCCGTCGTTCGTCACCGTGTAGTCATACCGGTAGTTTGTTCCACCGAGGGGCGTCAGCGTGTAATTGATGATGCTGGCCTGACTCTGACCTGCGGCAGCAAGGAGGCCGACAAGGAGGAGGATACGCGAGATGCTCTTCATAATGAGATTCCTGACTACTTTTGAGGAGAAACGAGAAGCGTGAAATGAGCGGAACGTCTCAGCAGGGAGAGTAAAAAACCTTTACAGAGTGGTTGTAGGGTACGCCGTTGGGATCGGGCTTTCTACTAATAGAAAGCCGGTGTTGCAAAGATATTAACAATATGTAAAAGCTTTCGCTTTTCATTGGCTTAGCGTTGGCTTGGCGGCGCAGCAGCTGGGCGGAAACCATCAACATGAATCTCGCCGGGATCGTTGAGGGAACCAATTGAACCCTCTCGTTTGATCCTGTCATCAGTCAGTTGCTGGCAGATGAATCTCTGGCATCCGGACACCATGTCTGATTGTCACGACTTGCCATTGTTGCGCTGCGGAGTGAGAGCGAAGGGTCCGGCGTGGCCTGGGCAAAGATTCGCGCCCGCTGCTGACCGGGACAACACTGCGCTAACGTCGAGCTGCGCGGTCGCGTTCCGGTCGCTTTTCCCACAGCTCGTCATACAGACGTCGCAGGCGACGATAACTTTCGTAACGTCGCGCATGCATGGCGCCTGAATCCACCGCGGCCCGCACCGCGCAGTGTGGTTCCTGCATATGGCTGCAATCCTGGAAGCGGCATTGTGCCGCCAGTGCGGAAACTTCACGGAATCCCAGCGTGGTGCGCTCGAGGTCGTCGATGGCGGGCGCGAAATCGCGCACACCCGGTGAATCGATGATGCGGCCACCGGCGTCGCAGTCGTACAGGCGCGAGGCCGTGGTCGTGTGCCGGCCTTCTTCTTCGCGCATCAGGCCGCCAACCGCAATGTCGGCGGTGTCGCTGGTAACCAGGCGCGTCAGCGAGGATTTGCCGACACCGGACTGGCCGACCATGATGGTGGTCTGGTCGAGCAGTGCGCGGCGCAGTGGCGCGAGGCCCGCCGTGACCTCGTTGCTGGCCACTGCAGATACCGACAGTACTTCGTAGCCGGGCGCGGCATACTGTTCGAGTTCCTGTCGTACGGCTGCAGCGGTCGGCAATTCGCACTTGTTGAGCACGATCACGGCGTGCATCGGTGCGCTGGCGGCGGCGCAGAGATAGCGGTCGATCAGGAACAGGTCTGGCGCCGGTACGGGCGCCACGATCACGGCCAGCTGGCTCAGGTTTGCCGCCAGCGGTTCACTGCGCCCGCGCAGCGTGCTGCGCCGGAGAAAGCTGTCGCGCGGCAGTATGGATTCTGCCAGCAGTTCATCACTTTCTGCGCGACATTGCACGCGATCGCCACACACGATCTCCATGTGTCGTCCCATCGGCCGCGCCATGCGGCGCTCGCCCGCTGCATCCCGCAGCAGCAGGTGTCTTCCGTAGGTGGCAATGACTTCGGCAATCAAGGGTTTTGTGGGCAGCAGACCATGCAACTTGCAGTCAGTCTCCATAGAATGCCACAGGTGGGGCATCGGAAACGTTTGAGGTGAGAGTGCAGCATCGCGACAACCTGATCTGGATCGACCTCGAGATGACCGGTCTCAGGACCGAATCGGACTCCATCATCGAGATCGCCACGGTGATTACCGATGCGCAGCTCGATGTGCTCGCCGAAGGCCCGGTGCTCGCCATCAGCACTGCCGATGAGATACTCGCAGGCATGGATGAATGGAACACGCGCCAGCATGGTTCCAGCGGACTCACGGCGCGCGTGCGCGCCAGCACGGTGACGCTGGCCGAAGCGGAAACACAGACGCTGGAGTTCCTGAGGCCGTGGGTGCAGGGCGGTGTGTCGCCCATGTGCGGCAACAGCATCTGCCAGGATCGCCGTTTTATGGCGCGGCAGATGCCGCAGCTGGAGCGCTACTTCCACTATCGCAACCTCGACGTCAGCAGCATCAAGGAGCTGGCGCGGCGCTGGATGCCGCAACTGGCCGCGGGCTTCACCAAGCAGGCTTCGCATCTGGCGCTGGCGGATATCCATGACTCGATCCGTGAGCTGCTTTATTACCGGCAGCACCTGTTCGTGGCTGCGGCCCAGGCGCCGCAGGCAGCGCCGTGACTGCTGCCGGCAACGAAGCGCTGTTGCCGGCGAGCTGGCGTGCCAGGCCACATGGCTTTGCGGCGCTGATGTCGCTTTATGAGAGCAACTACCTGCGCCTGGTGCGGCTGTGCGGCGATCCGGCGCAACTGGCCGGTGAGCGGGTGTCGCGGATTACCGCTGGCTGCGATCTCAGGCTCACGGTGCTGGAGCAGTGCGCATACACGACCACGCTGGGCCTCACCCATCTGTTCCATGACCCGGCAACGGCCGCCCCGGAGCTTGCGACGCTGCTCAGCTATCCGGATGTGCGGGTGCGGGTCTATTGCGACGCGCGTATGGCGCAGGCGCAGCACTGGCCGGCCGACCGGCCCGAACCTTTTGGCTGCGACGCGGCACAGGCAGAGCGTGAACTTGCGCAGCGCTGGCTCTACAACAACATGTTAAACAAGTGGCTGGAATACTGCCTGGATCTGGGTCACTTACTGGCCTGAGCCGCAATCGTGCTGTCGCAATTCACTACCTGGCTCAAGAAAGGGCTGCAGACCCGGTTGGTGCTCGAGCATCCGGAGGCGCCGGAAGATACGCGGGTTCTGAATCTGTTCCGCAATCGCGCGGCGCTCAAGAAGGCGCTCGGTGATTCCCAGGATGAACTGCACCGCCTGAAGGACCGGGCGAAATTGCAGGAAGCGGCCACCGCACGCGTCCGCGAGCAGATGGAACAACTGGAGTCGCGGCTGGCGGCCCCCATGACCGGACTGCATGCGCTGCTGCACTATCAGTTGCGCGATCTGTGGGCGGCGGGTCATGCGCAGATTGCCGCGCTGGTAGGCGAGCTGGCACGGCAGCGTGAAGACCGTGAGCGGCGCCAGTTTCTCGCCGATCTCAACCGCCAGTTGTTCGAGCGCCAGCAGTCGGCGCGTGCCGGGTGCGCGCAGGCCGAGCACGTTGCGGCCGATGTGCGCGCCAAACTCGTTGCCATCCATGCTGCCCTGGCGAGGGCGCAATCCTGGTGGCAGTACTTCACACGTCGGGATCTGACGCGGCGCGGCATTGCGATGCAGGCGGAAATGCGGGCAGCGGAAGAAACACTGCAGCAGGCGCAGGCTCAGCTGCAGCGGGTCGAAGAGCAGGGTGGTGCCAGATATCCCGGGTTGTCGCTGCAGGCGCGCCGCGTGCTGAATCTCAACGCCATTGCCACGGCCCAGGTGCTGGCGCTGCGCCTGGCGCCACCGGCATTGCTGGCGCGTGTGACCGATGCCATGACGCGCAGCGAACCCAGGATCGAGGGCGTGCAGGATGCGTCCGGCAGCTTCGCCCTGATGCAGGAGATCGCGCGGGCCAAGGCAGCCATGGCGCAAAACAGCGCGACGATCAATACCGAGGTGCGGCGCCTGGTGGATACCCTTGCTGCAGGTGTGAAGTACCGCACCGCGTCGGATACCACACCGACCGTGGAGTCGGTGCATTTCACGCTGCGATCCGCGCTCGCCAGGTCCGAGGTCATGACGTGGAACGTGCTGGAGCAGGACCTGTGGAGCCTGTCCGACCTGTTCTACGCCGAAGGCGACTGATCCCCTTCGGCGCCGCCCGCTATCGGGCAGGGGCTGCTGGCGTCTGCTGTACCACCGTGCGCGGCTTTGCGGCCGGCGCGGCACCCACGCCTGCGATGATGTCGCCCACGATCTCCGTGGTGCTGTCCAGCAGGATGTCCGGTTCCTTGTCGGCAGCGGCCTCTGCCGTAGCCGCGGCCGAAGCCGCAGCATCCATTTCCACCGTGGTCGCGAATACCGGCTTGCCCAGCGCAGTGCGGCGGTCGTTTTCAAGCTTCAGGCGCGCGGCCTCGCTGGATTCGCGCTCGGCCTTGCGTTTGGCAAGGTTCAGCGACAGCGACTTGCGCGCCCGCAGTTTCTCGTCGGCTGCAATGCTGTTCGCCAGCCACTGGAAGTTCGCGTCGGTCTTGCCGCGTTCGGCCTCATTGCGATCCAGGACCACGGCAGTCGGAACCGTCGCCGGCGCTGCAAAGCGCTGGAAACTGGCCGGGGCGATGCGGTCCCATGGCAATGCTGCATCCAGCGAGCTTTCGCCAACTTCATTCAAGTCGATGGCCGAGGGCAGGATGATGTCCGGCTCGACGCCACGATGTTGCGTGCTTTCGCCGGTGACGCGATAGAACTTGCCGATGGTGACCGTGAGCTGACCCTCGACGGGCTTCTGCGTCCAGCGATCCATCGGGATCAGGTTCTGCACAGTGCCCTTGCCGAAGGTGCGTTGCCCGACCACATAGCCACGTCCGTAGTCCTGGATGGCCCCGGCGAAAATCTCGGAGGCCGAGGCGCTATAGCGGTCCGTGAGCACCACCAGCGGACCGCTGTAGATGCTGCCGGGCGAGGGATCGTCGAGCACTTCAACGTGCCCGGTGGAGTCCTTCACCTGCACCACCGGTCCCTTGTCGATGAACAGTCCCGTCAGGGCGGTGGCTTCGGGCAGGAAGCCGCCGCCATCGCCACGCAGGTCCAGAACCAGTCCGTCAACCGGCCCCTCGGCGCGCAACTCTGCCAGCAGCCGGGTGACATCACGCGTGGTGCTGCGGAAATTCTTGTCGTTCTGGGCTTCGGCATCCGTGTCACGGTAGAAGCCCGGAACGCTGATTACGCCGATGTTGAGCTGCTTGTCGTTGCGCGTAACCAGCCGTCGCTGCTTCTTGGCCGCCTGGTTCTCCAGCGTCACCTTGCCGCGCGTGAGTTCGATGGTTTTTTCCGCTGAACCGGGCGCCGCACCGGCAGGCAGGACGTGAAAGCGCACGATGGTGCCGCCCTTGCCGCGGATCTTCTGCACCACGTCATCGAGGCGCCAGCCGACGACATCCTCGAATGCGCCGTCCTTGTCCTGCGCGATGCCGGTGATGCGATCCTTGATTCCCAGCGTGCCGGCTGCGGCTGCCGGTCCGCCCGGCACCAGGTTCACGATGCTGGCGTAGTCGTCGTCGGCCTGCAGCGTCGCCCCGATGCCTTCGTAGCTGAGGCTCATCTGGATGCGGTATTCCTCGGAGTTGCGCGCGGAGAAATAGTTGGAATGCGGATCGTAGGTGCGCGCGTAGGCATTCATCAGGTTCTCGAACACTTCGTCCGCGGTCACCTGCTCGGAGCGCTTGAGGCCGCGCTCGTAACGCTTGCGCAGCAGCTCGGCTGTCTCAGTCCAGGTCTTGCCCGTAAGCGTGAGGCCCAGGGCGTCATTCTTCACGCGCTTGCGCCAGAGTTCGTCGAGCTCCTGCGAGGTTTCCAGCCATGGCGCCTTGTCACGGTCGAACTCGAAGGTCTCGTCCAGCGTCCAGTCGGGCTCGGTCGCCAGCAGGTCCAGCGCGTGCTGGATGCGTTCCCGGTTGCGTTGCTGGAAGCGCGCATACATCGCGAATGCAGGTTCCACGTCGCCGCTGCGGATCATGTCGTCGAAGCGGTCTTCCTGCTTGCTGAATTCGGCGATGTCGCTGGCCAGGAAATAGCTGCGCTGGCTGTCGAGCGAGTCGATATAGCGCTTGTAGATTTCCTCCGACATGCGATCGTCGATGGTGGTGCGCCGGTAATGTGCCTGTTCTAGCAACACGCCGATCTTGCGTGCCAGCGGCGCGTGCCTTTCGGTCGGCGCCAGCGCGCCCGGTGGCAGGAGGCTGGTGGCTGCTGGCGCGCCAGTGGAGCCACTCCCGGCAACGGCCAGTACGAGCAGGGCGGATACGGCGAGCCAGCCCATGGGGCGGCGTCGGGATCTGGACAATTCGGTTACAGTCATGGGTGTCAGGCTAGACGGCATGAGGCCTGCCAGCAAGTGCAGCGCGGCCCTTAAACCGACAAAAGTTCATGCAGATTCAAGGAGAGGGCGGCTGTGCAGCCACAGGTCGCGTTGATCGGGGTTGTCATGGGGTCGTGCGTGGCATTGCTCGCGGGGCTGGTCATGACCTTGTTGGTGTTCCTGCTGCTGCCAGAGTTCCATGAGCGCCTGGCTGGGGAATTCCAGCCATTGCTGCAGGCCATTGCCTGGGCAGTGCTTTTGACAGCAGCGGCGGTCGCCGCATTTATCGGCCAGTTGCGGCTCAGGCCCTGGCGCATGTACGCGCAGTTCGCACTGGCTGCCGCGGTGTTGCTGGCGGGATGGAATTACTGGCCATCCTGATGCCGCGCGCAGCGGCGGCCGGGGTCACTGCGCCTGCTTGTTCCAGGCGGTGCGAATGCGGGCAGTGTTGTAGGGGTCGGTACCCGTGCTTTCTTCGCTGAATTTCGTCACGGAAAGCTTCTCGGCCAGCAGCGCAGCTTCGAGCCGCGCCAGCACGGTCTGCCGACGGTCCAGGCGTGCGGTGGACGCCGTGTCGAATTGATCGAGCTTGCGAATGCTGTGGTTGACCATGGTGGAGTACCCCCCAACGTGTTGCATGCCGTTACGCAGGTATTACGGCGCCAATAGTTAGGCTTTTTGTGCGGTCCGTCAAGTAACCTACGGATTTATGTCACATTTTCGACAGGGCCCGAGCGGCCCTGAAGGCCATGAGCAGCACGTAGGGGCCAAGCAGCACGAACCAGTGCCCGGGCGAGCCCGCGACAATGCCGCCGACGTAGTCGCCCAGCAGTGTCAGCGGACCGCCGGTGCGACTGCCGGCCGGATCACGCAGGTAATCGCCCAGGAAGAGCTGTCCGGCGCCCCAGATGGCCAGTGGCAGCAGTGTCAGCGCCACCAGCAGCATCAGCAGCAGGGTGGCAAGTTCGCGCGGGAAACCCGCCAAGGTACGATAACGGCGCCAGGTTTTGCGTATCGAGTTGCTCACCCGGCGATAATACCGGAATGACCAACCACAGGGCTCAGCCAGGTGCAACGGCACCCGAACATCTGCGCCGCACTCCGCGGCAGGTGACGGTGGCCGCAACCCAGTTCGCCTGCAGCTGGAATATCGATGCGAACCTGGATCGCGCCGAAACCCTGGTGCGGCAAGCGGCACGCGATGGTGCCCAGGTGATCCTGCTGCAGGAATTGTTCGAGACGCCGTATTTCTGCATCGAACAGGACTCGAGACACCTGCGCCTTGCCACGACCCTTGCGGAAAATCGCGCGGTTGCGCGCATGACCGGGCTCGCGCGCGAGCTGGGCGTGGTGTTGCCGGTAAGTTTCTTCGAAAGGTCCGGGCAGGCGTATTTCAATACCGTGGCCATGGTCGATGCGGATGGCACGGTGCTCGGCATCTACCGCAAGGCGCATATCCCCAACGGGCCGGGCTACCAGGAAAAGACCTATTTCTCGCCTGGAGACACCGGCTTTCGGGTGTGGGATACGCGCTTCGGGCGCATCGGCGTGGGCATCTGCTGGGACCAGTGGTTCCCGGAATGCGCGCGCGTGATGGCGTTGCAGGGTGCCGAGCTGCTGCTGTATCCCACCGCCATCGGCAGTGAGCCGCCGCCGGCACAGCAGGTAGATTCCCGTGATCACTGGCAGCGCACCCAGCAGGGACATGCGGCGGCCAACCTGATGCCGCTGCTGGCCTCGAACCGCCATGGTCTGGAGCGTTCGCTGCAGAATCCGGATGAGCTGTACATCCGCTTTTACGGCTCCTCGTTCATCGCCGACGCGCAGGGTGCAATGGTTGCTGAAGCCGGCGAAGATGAAGACGCCGTGCTGCTTGCTGAATTCGATCTGGCAGCGCTGGCCGAGCAGCGTGACAACTGGTTTGTGTTCCGTGACCGCCGGCCCGAACTCTACGGTCTGCTCAAGGGCCTGGATGGCCATGAGTCCACCGCATACTCCGGTTCGTGAAGATACTGTTCGTATGCCTGGGGAACATCTGCCGTTCGCCCACCGTTGAAGGGGTGGCGCGGCAGTTGGCCGAACGCGAGGCGGCGCACCTGCAGCTGAGTTTCGACTCAGCGGGCACGGCGGGATACCACATTGGCGCTACGCCGGATCCACGCAGCCGGCATGCGGCTGCAGCGCGTGGTTACGATATTTCCCGGCTGCGGGCTCGACAGCTGCAGCCCGGTGATTTCCGGCGCTTCGACCTGCTGCTGGCCATGGATGAAGACAATCTGCGCGACATGCGGGCCATGGCGCCGCCAGGTTTGCAGGACCGGGCGCAATTGTTCCTGTCATACGCACCCGCCGTGGGCCTGCGGGCCGTGCCGGACCCTTACTACGGCGGTCCGGAGGGCTTTGAAACCGTGCTCGACCTGGCCGAGCACGGTTCGCGGGCGCTATTCGTCGCGGTTGCCGCGATCATCGCCGGAAGGCGCTGACGCTGCTGCGGACGACCACACCACGCTCGGACGATTCTCCGGCGGCGGTGGGGGTGGCGGAGGCGGCGGTGCAGCGGCCGCAGGCGCGGCGTAGTCACCACGTGGCTCGGGGCGCGACTCGACGTGCTGTTCGCCGCCGCCATGATCGGCGGGACCGGCGCTGTGCTGCAGGTTGAAGTCCTCGGCGGATCCATTGCCGCCGCCGCCTTCGCCGCCAGCTGCAAAGCCGGTGCCTTCACCGCGTGACCCGCCACGACCGCGACGGCGGCGGCCACCGCGGCGCGAGCGTTTCTCGCCATCGGCACGTGGTGCGCCTGATTCCGGTCCATTGCCGGTGGCGGCCGGTGCCATTGGCGGTGCGCTGTCGGCACGCGGTGCCTGGGCTTCCGGCGGACGCGGGTGGTGCTGCGGCTCGCGCCGCGGTCTCTGCTCCGCACGCGGCGCCTCGCCTTCGGCCCTGGCCGGGCGATCCGGACGACGTTCGCCGTCACGCCCACGACTGCGGTCGCGATCCCGGTCGCCGCGCGGGCGGTCACCGCCACCTTCACGTTCGGGGCCGCTGCGGGCACCGGCGCGGCGCGGACCACGATCCCGATCCCCGCGATCGCGTCCACCGCGGCCACGATCTTCACGCGGCTTGCGATCGCTGCGGGCGACAGGCTTGTGCGCGTCCTTCGCTTCGACTGCTGGTTCGCCGTCACCGACCAGAACGCGCTTGATCCAGCCGATGAATCCACCGTTTGCAGCCGGCTTCTCTTCGACCACTGCTGCCGGCGGCGGCGGCGGTGGCGGCGCCGACGGTGCCGGTTCGGCCGGCATGATGGTGGCAACTACTGCGGCAGGCGAGGCAGGGCGCTTCGGCTGCAGTGCCGTGACATCCGGCGCCGCAGGCGCAGCCGGCATCCTGTAGGAGGTCTGCGAATTTTCCGCCAGACCCAGCTCATCGGCGCGCACGCGACGGATGGTGTACTCCGGCGTCTCGATGTTGGGATCGGGCACGATGACCACGTCGACGCTGCATTTTTCTTCGATGCTGCGCAGCGCCGCGCGCTTCTCGTTCATCAGGTAGGTGCCCACCGCAACCGGCACGTGCAGCACCAGGCGCGCGGTGCGCTCCTTGCGTGCGTCTTCACCGGCCAGGCGCAGGATCGACAGCGCCATCGATTCGACACTGCGGATGTTGCCGATGCCATTGCAGCGCGGGCAGCTGATGTGGCTGGACTCGCCCAGCGACGGGCGCAGCCGCTGGCGTGACATCTCCAGCAGGCCGAAGCGCGACAGGCGGCCGATCTGGATGCGGGCGCGGTCCATCTTCATGGCGTCGCGCAGCCGGTCCTCGACCTCGCGCTGGTTCTTCGACGACTCCATGTCGATGAAGTCGATGACGATCAGGCCGCCGATGTCGCGGATACGCAGCTGGCGGGCGATTTCGTCCGCGGCTTCCAGGTTGGTGTTGGTGGCGGTGGTCTCGATATCGCCGCCGCGCGTGGCGCGCGCGGAGTTGATGTCGATGGACACCAGCGCCTCGGTGTAGTCGATGACGATGCTGCCGCCGGAGGGCAGCTGCACCTTGTGCGCATAGGCCGATTCGATCTGGTTCTCGATCTGGAAGCGCGTGAACAAGGGCACGTCTTCCTGGTAGAACTTCAGCCGTCGCTGCGCCTCGGGCGGCATGAAGCGCTGCATGTATTCCTGCGCCTTCTGGAAGGCGGCCGGATCATCGACCTGGATTTCGCCGATGTCGTCGGAGAGGTAGTCGCGCAGCGCGCGCGTGACGGCGTCGCTTTCCTGGTAGACGAGGAATGGCGCGGGCCGGGACTTGATGCCTTCGGCAATGGCATCCCACTGCGCTTTGAGGTTGTCGAGGTCCCACTGCAGTTCTTCGGCGGAACGGCCGACACCGGCGGTGCGGATGATGGCGCCCATGCCGTCGGGAATGGCGAGCTGGTCCATCGTCTCGCGCATCTGGTCGCGATCCTCACCCTCGATGCGCCGCGAGACGCCCCCGGCGCGGGGATTGTTGGGCATCAGCACCAGGAAGCGGCCAGCCAGGCTGAGGTAGGTGGTCAGCGCCGCGCCCTTGTTGCCGCGCTCCTCCTTTTCTACCTGCACGATGACTTCCTATCCCTCGGACAGGATTTCGCGCATGCCGCGGTTGCCCTGCGGCTGTCCATCGCGGA
>JAATEY010000371.1 GCA_015655465.1 Gammaproteobacteria bacterium
ATACCTGAAGATGCTGCATCTGTGGGAGAAGCGCAGTTGCATGGCGCGGTCGCTGTCCGGCGGCATGAAGCGGCGGCTGATGATTGCGCGCGCGCTGATGCCTGAGCCGAAGCTGCTGATCCTGGATGAGCCCACGGCCGGCGTGGATATCGAGATCCGCCGTTCGATGTGGGATTTCCTGCGCGAGAGCAACGAGCAGGGCACCACCATCATCCTGACCACGCATTATCTGGAAGAGGCGGAAAACCTCTGTCGCAACATCGCCATCATCGACGGTGGCCACATCATCGTACGCGATCGCATGAGCAACCTGCTGCGCAAGCTGCAGACGGAAAGCTTCCTGTTCACGCTGCGCAATCCGGCAACTGCCCTGCCGCAGCTCGATGGATACAGCGTGAAGCTGGTCGACGACCACACTCTGGATGTGGAGATAACCAAGGACCAGAGCCTGAACGACATCTTCACCCGCCTTTCAGCGCAGGGTGTGGACGTGATTTCCATGCGCAACAAGGTCAACCGGCTGGAAGAGATGTTCATGCGCCTGGTGGAGAACCGCACACCATGAGTACGCAGGCCCTGCCGTTGTCGACTATCCGCGCGGTTGGATTCCGCACCATCCTGATCCGCGAGTACGGGCGGATCATCCGCATCTGGGGGCAGACGCTGGTGCCCTCTGCCGTCACCACCACGCTCTATTTCGTGATCTTCGGCAGCCTCGTGGGGCGGCGCATCGGCGCGATGGGCGGCTTTGACTACATTGCCTATATCGCGCCGGGCCTGATCATGATGTCCGTGATCACCAATTCATACGGCAATGTGGTGTCGTCGTTCTTCGGCGCCAAATTCGGCAAGCACATCGAGGAATTGCTGGTTTCACCATTGCCCAACTGGGTGATCGTGGCCGGCTACATGTGCGGCGGCCTGATGCGCGGCATCATGGTGGGGATGGTCGTCACGCTGGTGGCCCTCATCTTCATCTGGCTGCATTCGCATCACCTGGAAGTGCAGCACATCGCAATCGTGCTCTCTGCGGTGCTGCTCACGTCGGCAGTGTTTTCGCTGGCCGGACTGATCAACGCCATCTTCGCGAAGAACTTCGACCAGGTGAACTGGATTCCTTCGTTCGTGCTGACGCCGCTTACCTATTTTGGCGGGGTGTTCTATTCGGTCGATCTGCTGCCCGGCTGGGCGCAGAAGATCTCGATGGTGAATCCCATCCTGCACATGGTGAATGCCTTCCGCTACGGCTTCCTTGGCACTTCCGACGTGAGTGTGCCCGGCGCGTTCGCGATCATGATCGTGTGTGTGGTGGGGATGTTCACCGCTGCCGTGATGCTGCTCAACCGCGGGTCTGGCACCCGTGACTGAGGCGCCGGGCTTCGTGGCGCAGCTTTACGCGGCGGCCGCGCGCAACAACTCGCTGGTCTGTGTGGGGCTGGACCCTGAACCCGGGAAGATCCCGGCACACATCCTGGCGCTGCCGCAGCCGATCTTCGAATTCAACCGGCGCATCGTCGAAGCCACTGCCGAATACGCCTGTTGCTACAAGCCGCAGTTTGCGCACTACGCTGCGCTGGGTGCAGAGGACCAGCTGCTGGCCACCATCCGCTTCATCCGCGAGAAGCATCCGGGCCTGCCGGTGATCCTCGATTCCAAGCGCGGCGACATCGGCAGCACCGCCGCGAAGTATGCGCAGGAATCCTTCGAACGATACGGTGCCGACGCTGTAACGGTGAACCCTTATCTCGGCTCGGATTCGATCGAGCCTTACCTGCAGTGGCCAGGGCGCGGCGTGATCATCCTCTGCCGTACCTCGAACCCTGGCGCCCGCGATTTCCAGGATCTGGAATCCGGCGGCAAGCGTCTCTACCGGCATGTGGCCGAGCGCGTGGCGCAAAAGTGGAACGCATCCGGCAACTGCATGCTGGTCGTCGGCGCCACCTATCCCGAAGAGCTCGCGGAGATCCGCGCCGTGGTTGGGGATCTGCCATTCCTGGTGCCCGGAGTTGGCGCGCAGGGTGGCGATGTGGCTGCTGCAGTCCGTGCCGGCCGCACCGCCGACGGTTTCGGCATGGTGCTGAACTCATCACGGGGAATCATCTACGCCGGCGGCGGTGCCGGCTTCGCCGATGCAGCGCGGGCAGCGACGCGTGCGCTGCGCGACGAGATCAACCAGTACCGCTAGCAGGCGGCGCGGTCGGTATCCGGCGCCCCGATCCTACTTCGTGATCCAGGCGCCGCTGGCGTTCTGGTAATACCAGCCGGCTCGAGCGCCACGCTCCACCCAGCGGCGGGCAAAGGTCTTGCGGATGTCGGCCGCCCACTCGGGGTGGCCATTCGCTTTCGCGATCTCGGTGTACAGCGTCTCGCGATCCTTGTTGTCTTCCACGACCAGCCGGTTGATCAGCGCACGGTCAGGCAGCGACACACTGCTGGCATCGCGCAGTTCAATCAGCCCGGTCAGCGTCATGCCCAGCGCGCCCGAGTCGAAGAATTTCTGCAGCTGCCCGAAGCGCGCCTGCATCGATGCGGTGATGGCGCGGATCTCGGGCGAGGAGATATCGAGATTCGCCGCATCCTGCGCCTGCGCGGCCGGCACGATGGCATAGAGCACCTTGCCCAGCGCCACGACCAGCAGGTTCGACTCCTGGCGCCGGAACTGTCCGGTGGGCGGTGTGGCAGGTGCAGGGGCCGGTCGCGCCGCGCCGTTGCCGGTTGCGCCGGTCACGGCATCGATGATCTGGTCCGCCGCCTTCTCTGCCGCGGCAGCCGGGAAGTACACATTGATGGTGACGCAGGCGCCGATGACGACGCTGGCCAGCGTGATCTTCGCAAACCGGGCGGCGCCGCGAAGCGGGTGGTGGGACATGGGGGTACTCCTGATCATGCGTGCATTGAAGCCGAAAGCGACTGAACTGTGCCTGAATCTGCGCCGGTCCGGTCGCGATTTCGCTGAATCTGCAGTAGTCCCCGCGAAATGCTGCCCGGCGAAGCTGGTCTGCATTGTCTCAATGTACCTAACCTGTCGATCGGTGTCAGCTGGCAGGGATGTACTCCAATGGAGTATAGTGAGATATTGTTGACGGTGATCGAGTCACCGCTTTTCACAAGATTGTGGCCGGATTACTGGACGGAAGATGAGCGCGGGGAGTTTGCCGCATTCATCGCCGGGAATCCCGAGTCAGGGGAGGTGATTCGCGGCTCCGGTGGATGCCGAAAGGTGCGCTGGGGCAGGGCGGGAACTGGCAAGCGTGGTGGTGTGCGGGTGATCTATTCGAAGAGCGCGCGAGACTCGATCTCTGCCTCGGTGCTGCGCAGGATCGTGGAGGAAATGGGACATGCCGCTGAATGAAAAAAAGCTGCGCGCGCGTGACGCCAGGCGCGATATCGGCAAGGAGCTTCTGCAGGCCATCCGTGACGTAAAGGCGGGTCGGGAGGGCGCGCGATACCAGGTGGAGGCTAACGACGTCGTTGCGGCCCGTTTGCGTACGGGGTTATCGCAACAGGAGTTTGCTGCCGCGCTGCAGATTTCGCCTCGAACGCTACAGCACTGGGAGCAGGGGAAAAGACGTCCATCCGGCGCCGCTGCGACACTGCTCAGGATTGTTGCGCGTCACCCGGCGGTTCTGCGGAGCGCCATGACTGCGTAGCGCATTGGAGGTGTAGTTCAGTGGACAAGTTTGATCGCATCTTTGAGCTGCATCGCTGCTTTGTCGCGCACCGCGCAGGCGACTTGCTCGATCTCGGTTCTCAATGATGAGTGATCGACATGTGTCATTTGGGCCGCATTTATTGCACGTGTATCCCTTCCGGGTTGCTCAGCGCATCCTTGACCTGGGCCATGAAAACCGGCCAGTCCACGCGCTGATTGTTGCCGATGATGTCGATGCGCGGCACGCCCTTGCCCTTGACGATGTAGAAACCGCTTTTTGCAGCGCCGACACCGCCCATCTGGCAGACATCGTTGCGCAGCCGGCAGGAAAGGCCGATGCAGTCGTAGCCGAAATCGTCGAAGAATTTCAGGGCGCCGCAGTGCAGCGCGGCGGCCACGCCACCGCCACCGCCACCGATGTCGGAGATGTTCTGCACGGCGCGCTGGCTGATGCGATGCTTCGAGCGGTCGCCACCGGGCGTGGCCAGCACGAGATCAAACGCCACCGGCGACCAGTTGAAGGTTTCAAGCCCGGTGAGGTCGACGTCGAGCTTGCCGGTGATGCTGCCGAATTCGAAGGTGCTGGTGAGGAGTTGCAGGTCGAGATTGCGCGCGATGATGTCGCCATACAGGCGCGGCCAGGCGCCGAGCGGTTCACGCACACGCAGGTTGCTGGCGACCACGTGCCCGTCGAATACATCCGCTTCGAGATTGCCTTGCAGGGTCAGCACCTTGTCCTTGTAGGTGAGGCCGGGAATGCGGCCGGAGAGCCGCCCGGCAAACCCCGGCAGGCCGGCGGCCTTCGCAATGGGCTCGACGCTGATCGGCTCGATGACCGCGTCGAACACGCCACTGATGGCGTCGCTGCCGATCTGCTCGGCGGAAAGCGTATTGATGAGAAGCGCGCCGTCGAAGAATGGCAGCCGTGCCGGCTTCGTCAGCCGGAAGTCGCGATCCTGCACCAGGAAATCAAGGCGGGCGCGGGCGCCGCTGATGCCCCAGCCCTGCGAGTTTTCCCACGACAGCCATGAGGGGCGCGGCGGGCCGGTGAGTGCGGCAGTCCAGTGCAGCTCGCTGTTCACGCCCTGGACTTCGAGCGAACGGCTTGCATCGCTGAATGCCAGGTCCTTCACGGTGAGGTCCAGCTGGGTGGGCAGGTTGTTGCGCAGCTCCACGCTCATCCCGGCATTGCCGGTGGCGGTCAGCTGGTTGAATGGTGTGGTGGCCAGCGCGAGCTGCAGGTAGCTGGCGTATGCGGCCGGAAACTGGATGTCGGCAGCCTGGACGGAGGCTGCCTTTATTGCAAAGGGCGCAAGGCCCAGCTGCGCGGAGCCGGTCATGGTGGCCATGTCGCGTTGCTGGCTGCGGAAACTTGCAATCTGCAAGGCTTCCGGCGAATAGCTGCCGCTCGCCTGCAGTTGCAGCGGATTCCTGTCGAAGTCGAGCAGCACCGGGCCGGCGAGGGCCTGGCCCTTGCTGCCGGCAAGCTGCAGTTCGAAGTTGATTGGCGTACTCGTGAGGTCGGCAGTGGCCGCTGCGGTGATGGCCAGTTTCTCGCCGATTGCCGTGAAGTCGGCGTTCTGGAAGCCGGCATCACCCAGCGACAGGCTGATGCTGGCGGTGGTGCGTTCGCCTTGCTGCACGATGCCTGCTTCCAGATCGCCCACGCCTGTGAATGCGAGATCGGCGGGGAGCGGCAGCTGCTGTGCGATCAGCAGTTCCTTCACCTGGGCCAGCTGCAGGCCGCGCAGATCCAGCCGGGCCTGCATCCCGGCTGCATTGCCCGCCACCGTGAAAGTCAGCGGGGCGCCCGCGATCTTCATGCCGCCACCCGCTGCGGCAAACGCGCCGCTGTCGCTGCGATAGCTGGCCTTGCCGTCGATGTTGAGGGCGGACCAGCGCGTGCTCTGCGCCTGCAGGCTGAAAGCAGGGCAGTCGAACAGGGGTTCGCGCACCATGGGATTCGTGCATTGCAGGTGCAGTGCGCTCAAGGTGCCGGCCTGCGCTTCGATGTCCTTCGGCAGCTGTGCCCGCGCCGCACGCAGTTCCAGGGTGCTGCGGCCTGCGCCACCAATCTGCAGCGTTGCGCCGGCATCGACCAGCTGCACGCCGGCAACGGCAATGCTGGCAGCACGAACCTGTATGCGATCGATCGCGTGGGCGGGCACTGCGCAGCCAAGTGCAAGCAGTACCAGTGCCCGTTTCATGCGGAACTGGTCTCGACGGTGACATGGCGCAGCTGCGGCAGGTTCGCCAGCTGCGCGCGGTAGTGATCGGGTGTGCCGACGGCAGCTCCGCGCAGTGCGACGATCAGGCCGAACTGCCCGGGGCCGAGGCGCCACAGGTGCAGGTCGGTGATTTCTGCTGCGCCGGGCGCGGCCTGCAACTGGGCACGCACCCTGGCTTCCAGGGCGCTGTCGTCCTGCGAGTCGAGCAGGCTGCGCGCGGCATTGCGGGCGAGGCCCACGGACCAGTGTGCAATCACTGCTGCGCCGAGCAGTCCCGCCGCAGCATCCATCCAGACCCAGCCGAGGTAGCGGCCAGCCAGCAGCCCCAGGATGGCCAGCACCGAGGTCAGCGCATCGGCCATCACATGCAGATAGGCGGCGCGCAGGTTGGTGTCGTGATGTGCTGCGTGGTCGTCATCGTGATCGTTGTCCTCGTCATGCTCATGGTGCAGCAGGCGCGCG
>JAATEY010000397.1 GCA_015655465.1 Gammaproteobacteria bacterium
GACGCGCGATGGCACGCGGCCGCTGCTGGTGGAGGTGCAGGGGCTGGTCGATCCTGCGCGCTTCGGTTCACCCCGGCGCGTGGCGCAGGGCATCGATGCAGGACGCCTGGCCATGGTGCTGGCGGTGCTCAACCGGCATGGTGGCCTGTCGCTGCAGGAGCACGATGTATTCGCCAATGTGGTGGGTGGCCTCGATATCGACGAGCCGGCCTGGGATCTGCCCGTGGCGCTGGCATTGGCGTCCAGCCTGCGCGATTTTCCGCTGCCGCCGGATCTGGTGGTGTTCGGCGAGCTCGGGCTGACCGGTGAGGTGCGGCCGGTGACCTTCGGCGAGGAGCGCATCCGCGAAGCGGCGAAACTCGGGTTCAAGCGGGCGCTGGTGCCCCAGGACAATCTGCCGCGCGTTCCGGTGGAGGGCATCGAGGTGCGTGGCGTGGCCCGTATCGACGATGCCCTGCGCAAGCTGCTGGGCCAGCAAACGCTATAATCGGCCGATGTTCGCCAAACTTACCGAGCGCCTGAGCCAGGCCGTCGATTCACTGCGCGGCCGCGGCCGCCTTACCGAAGACAATATCGCCGAGTCGATGCGCGAAGTGCGCATGGCACTGCTGGAAGCCGACGTTGCGCTGCCGGTGGTCAAGCGCTTCATCGATGCGGTGAAGCAGAAGGCGCTGGGCGCCGAGATCCAGGGCAGCCTCACGCCGGGCCAGGCGCTGGTGGGTGTGATCCACGACGAGCTCGTGGCGGTCATGGGTGGCGCAGCACGCGCATTCGATCTGCGGTTTGCGCCGCCTGCCGTCATCCTGCTGGCCGGCCTGCAGGGAGCGGGCAAGACCACCACAGCGGGCAAGTTGGCCAGACATCTGATTGCCCAGAAGAAGCGAGTGCTGCTGGTCAGCACCGATATTCGCCGGCCGGCAGCCGTGCTGCAGTTGCAGCGGCTTGCGGAACAGGTGGGTGCGGATTTTCATCCGGTAACGCCGGGCGACGTGCCACCCGCCATTGCCGCCGCTGCGCTGGGCGCCGCGCGGCGCGGTGTTTACGACGTGCTGGTGGTCGACACCGCGGGTCGCCTGCATGTCGATGCGGAACTGATGCAGGAAGTGCGCGAGATCGACGCTGCCGTTGCCCCGCATGAACGGCTGTTTGTGGTTGACGCGATGGCCGGGCAGGATGCCGTCAACGCCGCGCAGGCCTTTGGCAGCGCGCTGCAGCTCACCGGCGTGATCCTGACCAAGGCCGATGGTGATGCGCGCGGTGGTGCAGCGCTGTCGGTGCGCGAGATCACCGGTGCGCCGCTGCTGTTTCTCGGTACCGGCGAAAAGAGCGATGGCCTGGAAGTCTTCGATCCGGACCGCATGGCGCGTCGCATTCTCGGCATGGGCGACGTGGTCGCCCTGGTCGAGGAAGTCCGCCGCAATGTCGATACGGAGGAGGCGGAACGCCTCGCCAAAAAGGTTGCCAAGGGCAAGGGTTTTGATTTCAACGATCTGAAGTCCCAGCTGCAGCAGCTGCAGAAAATGGGCGGCATGGGTTCGCTGCTGGACAAGCTGCCGGGGGGTGCCGCCGCGGCCCAGAAGATGGCGCCAGGCATGGCTGACCGGGAAACGAAGCGCCAGATCGCACTGATCGACTCCATGACCCCACGCGAGCGCCGCCGGCCGGAAATCATCGACGGATCGCGTCGCCGCCGCATTGCAGCAGGGGCGGGAATGCAGGTGCAGGACGTGAACCGGCTGCTCAAGCAGCACCAGAACATGCAGAAGATGATGAAGCAGCTGGGCAGCGGCAAATTGCAGCGCATGATGGGCGCCATGGCGGGCAAGCTGGGCGGCGGCGGTCCATTTGCTCCAGGCCGTTGACCTCACGTAGAATCCGCGCTCTTTTTCGGTAGCCATTAACTATCAAGGCCTTGACCCGACTATGGTGACTATTCGTTTGACCCGGCGCGGCGCGCGCAACCAGCCCTACTTCCACGTGGTCGTTACCGACCATCGCAAACGGCAGGGCGGCAAAAGCCTCGAGCTGGTAGGTTTCTTCAATCCCAAGGCCCGCAAGGCTGAGCCCAAGGTTCGTCTGGATCTGCCCCGCATCGAACACTGGGTGTCGGTGGGCGCGCAGGTGTCCGAGCGGGTCGATGCGCTGGTGAAGGCATATCGCAAGCAAGCGGTTGCTGCGGCCGCCTGAGCACGCATCGATGCCGGCCGCAGCCACCGAGCCGATGCTGACGCTCGGCCAGGTGGCCACGGCGCATGGCATCAGGGGATGGGTGCTGGTTCGATCATTCGCCGACCCGCAGGATTCGCTGCTCGACTACGATGAGTGGCAGCTGACGGCGCCGAATGGTGCGACCAGGAAGCTGCGACTGCTGGAAGGCGCACCGTACCAGCAAAGGCTGCGGGTGCGATTCGCGGGGATCGAAGACCGGAACGCGGCATTGGCGCTTTCCGGCTGGTTGGTGCAGATCGCACGCAGCGAGCTGCCTGCGCTTGAAAAGGGCGAGCATTATCGCGACGACCTGCTGGGCTTCGAGGTCCGCAATGTCGAAGGAGTGGTGCTCGGCAAGGTTGATTACTTTGCCGATCTGCCCACGGGAACGGTGATGGTGGTGAAAGGCGGGCGCGAGCACTGGGTGCCAACCGCGCCGCAACACCTGCTGAAGATCCACGCTGCAGAGCGCTGGATCAGCGTGGACTGGCCGGACGGGCTGTGATGAAGATTGAAGTCGTGTCGCTGTTTCCGGAGATGATCCGGGATGCATTGCGGCACGGTGTGACCGGAAGGGCGTTGCGCCGCGGTTTGCTTGAAGTGGGAACAGAAGATCCCCGCTCGCATACCAGCGATGTGCACCATACGGTCGATGACCGGCCGTATGGCGGTGGGCCAGGAATGGTCCTGAAGCCGGAGCCGCTCACCGCAGCCATTGCCGCTGCGGCAGCGCGGGTGCCGGCGGGCAGTCGGCGGATCTACCTCTCGGCGCAGGGCCGGCGGTTTGATCAGGCCCGGGCCGATGCGCTGCGGCGGGAGCCCGGGCTCGTGCTGGTGGCGGGACGATATGAAGGCATCGACGAGCGCGTGATCGCGACGTCGATCGACGAGGAGCTGTCGGTGGGCGACTATGTGCTCTCCGGTGGCGAACTGCCGGCGCTGGTCGTGATCGACGCGCTGGCAAGGTTGATGGATGGTGCCTTGAACGACGCGCGTTCGAGTGTCGAGGAGTCGTTCGCGACCGGTCTCCTGGACTGGCCGCACTACACCCGACCCGAAGAGTTCGCGGGGCTCAAGGTGCCCGGGGTGCTGCAGGGCGGCGACCACGAGCGCATCAGGCGCTGGCGGTTGCGCGAAGCGCTGGGAAAGACGTGGCGGCGACGCCCCGATCTGTTCCTGACGCGCACCGGCAGCACGGCAGAAGAAGTTGAATTACTGAACGAGTATTTGCAGGAAAGGCAGATCGAAAAATGAACCATATCATCCAGCAGCTGAACGCCGAACGTGCCACCCGCAAGGTGCCGGAATTCAAACCGGGCGACACCATCATCGTGAACGTGAAGGTGAAGGAAGGCGACCGCGAGCGCACCCAGGCCTATGAAGGCGTGGTGATCGCGCGCAGCAACCGCGGCTTCAATTCGTCGGTCACCGTGCGCAAGATTTCGCACGGCGAGGGCGTGGAACGCGTGTTCCAGCTGCACAGCCCGAGCATCGAGGACATC
>JAATEY010000032.1 GCA_015655465.1 Gammaproteobacteria bacterium
GGACCAGCGCGGCTTCATCGTCGTCGACGAACACTGCCGCACTGGCGCAGCAAACGTCTATGCCGTCGGCGATTGTGTACGTGGCCCGATGCTCGCGCACAAGGCGAAGGAAGAGGGTGTGATGGCGGCCGACCTGATTGCGGGGTTGTACGGCCACACCAATTACGATGTCGTGCCGTCGGTGATCTACACCGCCCCGGAGATCGCCTGGGTTGGCCAGACCGAGGCGCAGGCGCGCGCGGCGGGCATCAACGTGAAGCTCGGCAATTTTCCGTTTGCAGCCAGCGCCAGGGCAAAGGCAATGGAAGCTGCCAGCGGCTTCGCCAAGATCGTGGCCGATGCCGACACGGACCGGATACTGGGCGTGCACATCATCGGCCCCATGGCCGGCGAGCTGCTGGCCGAAGCCGTGCTGGCGCTGGAATACCATGCCAGCTGCGAGGATCTGCAGCGCACGATGCACTCGCATCCCACGCTTTCCGAAGCATTGCACGAGGCTGCGCTGGCGGCAGACAAGCGGGCGATCGATACCCTCAACCGCTAGGGAAAGCTGCGCACCTCGACATTCCAGGTGCCGGCTTCACGGGACGCATAGGTAATCCGCCGGCCATCTGGCGAAAAGCGCGGGTTCACATCGAAGGCGCCGCTGTGGAAGAACGCGGCAGATGTGCCGGCGATCAGATGACCGTCGCGCAGGTGAACCGGCACGGTCCAGATATTCGACCCCGTCCTGCGATCCAGCGCGGAGTACGCAAGGTGGCCGCTGCCCGGAGCAACCGAACCTGGCGTCAGGGCGAAGCTCAACCCCAGTGGCAGGAGTATTCCGCCGCGGGTGCCATCGGCGCTGGCCCAATGAATACCATCCGGTGCGCTGAAAAACCGGAACTGGCCATCGGCAGTCCAGACTGTGCGCCGCTGGCTGGTGTTCAACCAGGCGCCCATCGCAAGCGTGGGCGCGGCAATCACGGCCAGCTTCAGGATGCGACGTCGAGCCTGACTGGTGGAAGACATGATCAGCGTGCCCGCCTTACCTTGAAGACATTGGGAATGCGCGCCAGCCGGCGTTGCAGCTTCGCCAGCTCCGCGGCGTCGCGAACCGTAAGGCGCACCTCGAAGCGGGCGATACGGTCATCCGGGTCGGTGTGGCTCGATACGCCTTCAATGCTGACGTGCTCCTCGGCGATCAGGTCCGAGATATCGCGCAGCAGGCCACGGCGGTCGAAGGCCTCGATCTGGATGCGCGCGGCGATGCGCGCGGAATCCGACTCTGCCCATTCCACCTGCAGCAGCCGCTGCGGCTTCTGCCTGATCATGCGGGCCAGCCCCGTGCAGTCGGCCAGGTGGATGGTTACGCCACGCCCCAGCGTCAGATAGCCACGAATCGGCTGCGGCCGCACGGGCGCGCAGCAGCGGGCGAGTGTGATGGGCAGGTCGCCCACGCCGTCGATCTCCACCGGCGAGCGGCCGCCTTGTATGGCCTTGCGCGCGCGCGTGGCGCGCGGCGGTTCCACAGGGCGTTCCGCTGGTGCTGTCGCGGGTTGCGCTGCAGGCGGGGAGTGCGCGGCCGCGGCGTCATCCACCCGCCGGAAATAGGCGCGCAGCTTGGACTTGCTGCGCGAGGATATGAGGTAGCCGCCACTGGCCGACAGCCAGTCGCGGCTGGGCGCCGGCTGCTTGCCGGTGATGATCTCCACCACGTCGCCGCTGTGCAGCGTGTGGTTCAGCGGCGCGATGCGCCCGTTGACCTTGGCGCCACGGCAGCGCTCACCCAGATCACTGTGCACGTGAAAGGCAAAATCCAGCGGCGTTCCGCCTGTGGGCAGATCGACCACCTCGCCCTTGGGCGTCATGGCGTAGATCCGGTCCTCGAACAGGCCGCTGCTGAGCCGGGTCAGTTCGTCCGTGTCGGTGGCGCTGCTGTCACCCTGCAGCAACGCGCGGACTTCCTGGATCTTGTCGTCGTAACGACGGTCCACGCCGCCTTCCTTGTAGCGCCAGTGCGCAGCCACTCCCAGCTCCGCCTGGTCCTGCATTTCGCGGGTGCGGATCTGCACTTCCAGCGGCCGGCCATCCGGCCCGCTTACCGCCGTGTGGATGGAGCGGTAGTTGTTGTCCTTGGGAGTGGCGATGTAGTCGTCGAATTCGCTGGGCAGGAAGGGCCACAGGTTGTGCACCACGCCCAGCGCCGCATAACACTCGGCAATCGTGCCCACGATGATGCGCACCGCGCGCACGTCGAACATCTGCTCGAAGGCCAGCTGCTTGCGCTGCATCTTGCGGTAGATGCTGTAGATGTGCTTCGGGCGTCCGGCGACTTCCGCGACCACGCCGGCGCGCTGCAGTTCTGCGGCCAGCACGCGCTTGACTTCGTCGATATAGCGTTCGCGGTCGCGACGTTTCTCGCTCAGTGCCCGCTTGATCTGCTGGTATTCCGCCGGGTGCTGCTCCCGGAATGCCAGGTCTTCCAGCTCCCACTTCAGGGACCAGATGCCGAGGCGATTGGCGAGTGGCGCGTACAGCTCCTGGATCTCCAGCGCGATCTGGCGACGCCGGGGCTCGGCTTCCTCACGCGCATGGCGGGCCCGCACCAGTTGCTCGGCCAGGCGTGCCACCACCAGGCGCGGGTCCCCAACCACCGCCAGCAGCATCTTGCGCAGGGTCTCGGCCTGGCCCGAGGCCAGTGCCTTGCCGGTGGACCATTGCGCGTCGAGATTGAAATCACCGAGTCGATCCAGGCTCGCGGCCAGCTGCAGCGCCGGGCTGCCCAGCTGGGCGCGCTGGGCCGCAGTCAGCACCGGAACATCCGGCTCGGCCTGCCTCGCCACATGCAACACGGCGGCTGCAGTCAGTGCCGGTTCACCTGCGAGTCGCTGCAATTCGTCACCGACCTCGCGCGCCCGGGCAAGGACGTCGGCGGAATAGCCGGCAGATTCCAGAACCACGAGCACGGCCGCCGTTGGACTGCCCTGCGCATCAGCCTGCGATGTCGATGTGGGGATCACGCGCATCACGCTATCATATTCAGATGCCACGATATGCGAGCCGCTCCTGGCGATCCTACGACCCTGCTGCAGTGGTCAGTCGTGCCACCGCGCGGGCAGTGGTGATGCCACGCCGTGTGCTGGGTCTCGATCCCGGCTCGCTGCGCATGGGTTTCGGCGTGATCGATTGCAAGCCTCGCGGCGAGGCGCATGTTGCCAGTGGCTGCATCCGTGTTGCGGGCGCCGACCTGGCCGGCAGGCTGCGGCATATCCACGAGCAGGTGCTGGCCATTGTCATGCAATACGAGCCCGACGAGGTTGCCATCGAAAGGGTGTTCATGCACCGCAATGCCGATAGCGCGTTGAAGCTGGGGCAGGCCCGGGGCGCCGCATTGTGCGCGGCAGTGGCGCAGGGTGCCGCAGTGTATGAATATGCGCCGCGGGCCATCAAGCTCGCGGTGGCCGGCACCGGCGCGGCCGACAAGGCGCAGGTTTCGCACATGGTGCAGGTGCTGCTGGCCATCGGTGAGCCCGCCACGGCGGACGTTTCCGATGCGCTTGCCATTGCGCTGTGCCATGCACAGAACCAGCGAGCGGCCAGCCGTCTTGCGGCACTGGAACCAGCCAGGTGATCGGTTCCCTGAGCGGCACTCTGGTGGAGAAAGAGCCGCAGCGCCTGTTGATCGAGGTGCAGGGCATTGGCTATGAGGTGGAAACACCGATGTCCACCTTCCTGGCATTGCCGTCCGCGGGCAGCAGCCTGCGCCTGCGCATTTATCAGGTGCTGCGCGAAGATGCTTCACTGCTGTTCGGCTTTGCCACCGAAGACGAGCGGGCACTGTTTCGCGCCTTGCTGAAGGTCAATGGTGTCGGGCCGCGCATGGCGCTGGCGATACTTTCCGGTGTCAGCGCCGATGCCTTCCAGCTTGCCGTTGCTGCCGATGACCTGGCGACGCTGACGCGCATTCCCGGCGTGGGGCGCAAGACCGCCGAGCGTCTGCTGGTCGAGATGCGCGATTACTTCAAGGCCCTGCCGATCGCGAAGGGCGGTCTGGCTGAAGCGCCCACGCCACGCGGCGAGGCATTGCATGCGCTGCTGGCGCTGGGCTACAAGCCTCCGGAGGCACAGCGCATGCTCGATGCCGTGACGGCAACCGGCAGCAGCACTGAAGATCTGATCCGGGCCGCCCTGCAGGGCGCGGCTCCGAAGCCAAGGACATAAATGACAGACAGGCTCGTCAATGCCGGTGCGCTGCGTGAAGACGAAACGCAGGACCGTGCCATCCGGCCGAAGCGGCTGGCCGAATACATCGGGCAGCCTGCGGTCAAGGCACAACTCGGGCTGTTCATCGAGGCGGCCTCTTCACGCGCCGAGGCCCTGGACCATGTGCTGATATTCGGCCCGCCGGGCCTTGGCAAGACCACGCTGGCGCAGATCATTGCCGCGGAGCTGGGTGTTGGTCTGCGCCACACTTCAGGCCCGGTGCTGGAGCGCCCGGGCGATCTCGCGGCGCTGCTTACGAACCTGCAGCCACGCGATCTGCTGTTCATCGACGAAATCCATCGCCTGAGCCCCGTGGTCGAAGAAGTGCTCTATCCCGCGATGGAGGACTACCAGCTCGACATCATGATCGGCGACGGACCGGCAGCGCGCTCGATCAAGCTCAACCTGCCGCCATTCACACTGGTGGGCGCCACGACGCGCGCCGGGCTGCTGACATCGCCGCTGCGCGACCGGTTCGGCATCGTGCAGCGGCTCGACTTCTATTCCGACGGCGCGCTGGCGCAGATCGTGGCGCGCTCGGCTTCGATTCTCGGCGTAGCCACCTCCGAAGAGGGGGCGGTGCGGATTGCACAGCGTTCGCGCGGCACGCCGCGCATTGCCAACCGTTTGCTGCGCCGGGTGCGCGACTTTGCGCAGGTGCGCGGCAATGGCTTCATCGACGCCGCCATTGCCGACGCGGCGCTGGACCTGCTCGAGGTGGATCCGCAGGGCATGGATGCACTGGACCGGCGCCTGCTTTCCACCATCGTGGAAAAATTCGACGGCGGACCGGTGGGCATCGAGAGCCTTGCGGCCGCCATCGGCGAAGAGCGTGGCACGCTGGAAGATGTGGTCGAACCTTTTCTCATCCAGCGCGGTCTGTTGATGCGCACGGCGCGCGGCCGCGTGGCGACCCGCCAGGCCTACCTGCACCTGGGCCTGGCGGTGCCGGAGCGGATCGGCGCAGCCTTGCCGTTGTTCGAAGACATGTCACGATGAATGAATTCTGCTGGCCCGTCCGGGTCTATTACGAGGACACGGATGCGGGCGGTGTGGTCTACCATGCCGGTTACGTCCGTTATTTCGAACGTGGTCGCACCGAGTGGTTGCGTGCAATGGGCTGTTCGCAGGCGCAATTGGTGAAGGAGCAGTCAGTGGTGTTTACCATTGCGAGTCTGGAAATCCAGTATCGCAGGCCGGCACGACTGGACGACCTGCTGCAGGTGGTGACACGCCCGCAGCCGGCCGGCGGTGCGTCGATACAGTTCGAGCAGCAGCTGTTGCGCGGCGACGAAGTGCTGGCCAGCGGCAAGGTGCTGGTTGCCTGTGTCGATGCAGTGAGTTTCAAGCCGCGGCGCCTGCCGGCGGCACTACGTACGAGGATTCCCTGATGCAGGGCGAGCAGCTTTCCATTCTCAAGCTCGTGATCGACGCCAGCCACGTGGTGCAGCTGGTGCTCGCCCTGCTGCTGGCGGCTTCGATTGGCTCCTGGGCGATCATCCTCGGCAAGCGGTCGGTGCTCGCCAAGGCCGGTTCCGAGGCCAACAAATTCGAATCGAGCTTCTGGTCGGGCGGTGACCTGGGCTCGCTGTACCGCACGCTGGAGGCCAAGGGTGGCGCCACCGGCATGGGCAGTATTTTCGAACTGGGCTTTCGCGAGTTCGCGCGGCTGCGCCAGAGTGGCGTGCCGGCCGACCAGTTGCTGGAAGGTGCGCGGCGCGCCATGAAGGTGGCGCAGCTGAAGGAGATCGAGCGCCTCGAGCACAACCTGGCGACGCTGGCTACGGTTGGCTCGGTCAGCCCCTATGTGGGCCTGTTCGGCACCGTGTGGGGCATCATGGGCACCTTCGTGGCACTGGGCGGTGTGCAGCAGGCAACGCTTGCCACCGTGGCGCCGGGTATTGCCGAAGCGCTGGTCGCCACCGCCTTTGCGCTGGTGGCCGCCATTCCCGCATTCATCGCCTACAACCGCTATGCCGACAAGGTCGGGCGGCTGGAACTGCGTTACAACGCATTCATGGAGGAGTTCTCTACCATCCTGCAGCGGCATGCAAGTCGTACCAGCACCACGCAGGAAGCCGGCTGAATGGACGCAGCTCCACGCAAGCGCCGGCTGATGGGCGAGATCAATGTGGTGCCGCTGATCGATGTCATGCTGGTGCTGCTGGTCATCTTCATGGCGACCGCGCCGCTGCTCACGCAGGGTGTAAAGGTGGAACTGCCGAAGGCGGGCGCCGAGCCCTTGCCCGTGCGCAGCCAGAAAGATCA
>JAATEY010000095.1 GCA_015655465.1 Gammaproteobacteria bacterium
GGCCAGCCACTCGATCTGCGTGGCCCAAGCTCAGCGACAAATGCTCCAGGTACTGATCGAACCGACTGCGTCCGGTCATCACGCCTCATCCTTGTCAGGAAGAAGCTCCTATAGTACCTTGATCTTTATGACACAGTAAGACTATTGCCCTGCTCAAAAACGCGTTTGGTAGTTCGTCCGACACCACATTGAAGAACCTCCAGGACGTGCTCGACCGCCAAACTGACGTTTCTGTTTTCCCGTATGACGCTATCAACAAGAGCCTCAATATTGAGGCCGGTTTTTCTGAGACGGAAATCGAAAATCTTCTAGCCACGCAGTATGGCTCCAAGTATAGCTATCTGATCCTGTCGCTTCTCTACCCGGGCCGGGACTGGAAGGACAACACGTACCACGAGGATCACATTTTTCCAAAATCGGAATTTACGACGCGAAGTCTTAACGCTCGAAAGTATGACGCCGATGACATTGCTTCGTACCAAAAGCACTTCAATACGGTTGCCAACCTTCAATTGCTAACGGACAAGGAAAATCTCGAGAAGAATGCTGCGGCGTTTGACGGCTGGCTGCAGACGCGTGATGCGCAGTTCAGAACGCGACATACGATCCCGGTGCTGCCCGACTACGGGTTTGATCATTTCCTCAAGTTCATCGAAAAGCGGCGGGCCGATGTCCGGAAGAAACTGAAAAGTATCTCAATGTAGGCCGCTCGGGGTCGACGGGCGTTTGGGCCATCGCCTATCCGCGGCCGGGGGTGTCCCATGGCGTGATTGAGGAACGGTCGAAGGCGTGTCAAGCTTCTTCCGGATACCCAGCCTCGCGCTGATGCCTCACCGCGAGAATCATCACGACTTCATCTGCAGGGAACCATTGATACAGTGCGGCGTATCCGTCCCCACCACGGGACAGGATCAACTCACGCCTTCCGTCCTCCACGAGTCGACCCAGATGCGGGTGATCTGCCAGCAGTTCGAATGCGCGACGCACGCTCAGCAATTGTGTGCGGGCGCGGGCGGGATTCCCGGCGGCAATGAACTCGAACAGGCGCTCCAGATCCTGCAGCGCCCGTGTGCTTACTTCGACGCGCGCCACGCACGCGCCCGAGGCGGCTTGACCTTCCTGCCTGCGAGCTTTGCTTCAAGGTATCCAAACGCGGCTTCCAGCGGGTGCGCCTTGCCCGATGTCAGTGTCTCGCGTTCTGATTCGGCAGCCTCTGCTACAAACTGCTCCCGCAGTTCGGCACGCTGGACCTCGCGGGACAGCGTGTCCACCATATATGCATGCGGCGTAACCCCGGCTGCTTCCGCCAACCGCGCCAGCCGCTGCTTCAACGGGTCGGGTAACTTGAGACTGGTCGCCGCCATGATTTCTGCCTGCCGATTCCGGTTTGGGTAGTCAGAAAGTAATACCGGCGCGAATGGCTGTCAACTCCAGGTCTCGTCGTCATTCATCTGCCCTGAAATCCAGGGCTCCCTTAGCGATTGAGCAGGTTCGCGGGTGAATACTGGTCCGTCAGCACACGCGCTTTGGTATCCCAGTCGGGTGTGGTGCTGAACAGCGGCAGCACATCCTGCACGTTGACGCCGAAGCTGCGCAGCGCCAGTTCATACTCCAATGCCCTGGTGCGCAATTGCGCTTCGCTGGGCAATCCCGCCGGGCGCGCCACGATCACGCGGTTGGCGGCCTTCAGGTTGAAGAACTTGCCGAACACGGAAGCGTAGGTAGTCGACTCGTGATCGTAGAGCTTGCTGGACGAGAACGTGTTGCCGACCAGCACGCCGGTGGGCGTGAGCAGTGATTTCACTTCGGTCAGGAACTCCTGGGTCAGCAGGTGCTCGGGAATGTATTCGTGATCGAAGGCGTCGAGCAGGATGGCGTCGTACTTCACGCCTTCGCGCAGCGCGCGTTTCACGTACACCCGGCCGTCCACTTCAAACACCTTCATCTTCGGTCCGTCCTGGAAGCCGAAGTACTTGCGTGCCACGCGGGTAACCGCAGGATCGATTTCAACCACGTCTATCTGCGCATTGGGCAGCACCTCGCGCAACGCGGAGGGGATGGTGCCGCCGCCAAGACCGATGATGAGGATGCGTTTCGGCGCCTCGCCCGTCAGCAGCGTGCCACCCATCATCATGCGCGCGTAGTTGAGCGCAAAGCGATGCGGATTCGCCAGCTCGATGCAGGACTGCCGGCCGATGCGGCAGCTGATGGTGAAGCACATGCAGCGTTCGCCGTTGGTCTCATAGACGCGCACCTCGCGGTACTGGGAGCGTTCGGAGTGCACCAGCTTCTCCTGCGCCAGTGCAGCCGGCGCAGCAAACAGCAGCGCAGCCGCGATCAATCCCGGACCAGTGCAAATCTTCATGCCTTTTTTCCCTGCATTACGCCGGTAAATACTGCGAGTACGGAGGAGATGCCGATCATCGACAGGATGATGGTGTTCAGTTCCAGCCACAGCACCAGGTAAAACGAAGTGAGGATGGTGCCAGCAGCGCTGCCGAAGGTGGAAACGAAATACAGCTGTCCGGCGCGGCGCCCCGAAGATTCTTCCGAATCGACCAGCAGACGCACGCAATAGGGCGACACCATGCCCGCGAAAAACGTGGGCACGAAGAACAGCAGCGCTGCGGCGGCCAGCGAACCGAAGCGCGGGTCGGGAATGGCAATGGCAAGATCTTCCAGTGTGCTGCCCGACAGGGGCAGCACCGGCAGCGTGGTCAGCGCGGCTGCTGCCAGCAGCATGCCCAGCTTCGCCAGACTGGGATTGCGCTGCGAGTAGCGGCCACCGGCCAGGTAGCCCAGCGACAGCGACAGCATGAAGATCGTGATCAGCGCACCCCACACATAGATGCTGCTGCCGAAGTTGGGCGCCAGCAGCCGGCCCCCCAGCAACTCGACACCCATGACGAAGAAGCCGGACCAGAACGCAACCAGATAACAGAGCGCGACCGCGCGCCCGGACAACAGCTGGGGGGCCTTCATGGCTGCAGTCTGGTGCTGGACCAGGGTCCAAGAGCTGGCGTGGCGCTGCCCGAGGCCGCCAGCTCGCGGGTCCAGACTGCCCGGTCATGCAGGCGCGCGCCGCCTTCCACCCACAGCTCGACGGTATCCACCCACATGACATATACGCCCCAGTGTGCGGGGCGGGGCACCGGTGTCCCGCCCGGATAGCGTGCCCGGACGGTATCCAGCTGCGCGCGCAGCGCCGCCGCCGACCCCACCGGCATGCTCTGCTCGCTGGCATGCGCGCCCAGCTGGCTGTCGCGGTGGCGGGTTGCGAAATAGCGGTCGCTGTCTGCGGCCGAGGCTTTCTGCACCACGCCCTCGATGCGCAATTGCCGATGCAGGTGATCCCAGTGAAACAGCAGCGCAGCGCGGGGATTGGCCGCCATTTCCCGTCCCTTGCGCGAGCTGTAGTTGCTCACGAACTGCACCGTGCCGGATGCCACATCGATGTCCTTGCACAGCACCACGCGCGCCGACGGCCTGCCATCGCTGCCGCAGGTGGCCAGCACCATGGCATTGGGATTCGGCTGGTCGCGACGGCGGCCGGCCTCCGCCAGCCACGCAGCCGCCAGCGCCAGCGGCTCGGCGGGCAAGGTCTCCGGCAGGGACTGTTCAGGTACCATGCAAGAAAGTTTACCTGCTTAACCGTTCGAGGAACTCATGACTCTGGATGAACTGCGCCAGCAGCTGGACCAGCTGGATGGCGAGCTGCTGGCGCTTATCGCAAGGCGGCAGGCCATTGCCCGTGAAGTCGCGGCTGCGAAGCGCTCCACGGGTTATCCAACGCGTGACTACCAGCGCGAGCGCGAAGTCATTCTCGGTGTGCGCCGCCGCGCCGGACAGCTTGGGTTGCCTGGCGATCTGGCCGAGAAGGTCCTGCGGCTGCTGATCCGTTCGTCGCTCACCACGCAGGAACAGGTGAGTGTGGCCACGCATGGCGCGGGCAGCGGCCGTCGCGCGCTGGTGATCGGCGGTGCCGGCAAGATGGGCGCCTGGTTCGGGCAGTTCCTGCTCTCGCAGGGCTTTGATGTACAGGTGGCCGATCCGGCCGGCGCAGCGCCCGGCATCCCGGTGGTCGCGGACTGGCGCACGCTGCCGGATCTCAACGGCTTCGATTTCATCGTGGTCGCTACGCCGCTGGGCGTGAGCGGCGTGATCCTCAACGAGCTCGCCCTGCGGCGGCCGTCGGGAGTGGTGTTTGACCTGGGCTCGCTGAAGTCGCCGTTGCGCGGTGGCCTGCATGCGCTGAAGGCGGCAGGCGTGAAGGTCACGTCGCTGCATCCGATGTTCGGCCCCAGCACCGAACTGCTCTCCGGGCGCCATGTGATCTTCATCGATCTGGGCTCAGCCGAGGCGCTGGCTGCAGCGCGTGCGCTGTTCGCTCCCACCATGGCCGAGCAGGTGGTGATGAGTCTGGAAGAGCACGACCGGCTCGTGGCCTATGTGCTGGGCCTGTCGCATGCGCTGAATATCGCCTTCTTCACGGCGCTGGCAGAAAGCGGCGAAGCCGCGCCGAAGCTGGCCCGCATGTCCAGCACCACCTTCGATGCGCAGCTGGATGTCGCCACCAATGTGTCGGAAGAAAGCCCGGAACTCTACTACGAGATCCAGGCGCTGAACGACTACGGCGCCGAATCGCTGCAGGCGCTGTCACAGGCGGTGGAGCGGCTGCGCACAGCAGTGCTGACCCGCGATTTCGCAACCTTCCGTGGCCTCATGGAGCAGGGACTGGTATATCTCAACGGTCGCCGCGAACAGGTTGCCCGGCGGGCCTGAGGACAGTCATGAGCGATGTGATCGACCGCGACGGATTTCGGGCCAATGTCGGCATCGTATTGATGGGCGACGAAGGCCGGCTGTTCCTCGGGCGGCGCACCGGTGGCAAGGGCTGGCAGTTTCCGCAGGGCGGCATGCGGCAGGGCGAATCGGCCGAAGAGTCGCTGTTCCGGGAACTGCATGAAGAAGTCGGGCTGGCGCCCGCGGATGTGGAATTGCTCGGCAGTACCGTGCGCTGGCTGCGCTACCGCCTGCCGGAGCGTTATGTGCGCCGTGGTCAGCACCCGCTCTGCCTTGGCCAGAAGCAGCGATGGTTTCTGCTGCGCCTGGCGGCCGCGGAGTCCGGTATCCGTCTCGACGCCACCGGCACGCCGGAATTCGACCGCTGGCGCTGGGTCGACTACTGGCAGCCAGTCAAGGAAGTCATCTATTTCAAGCGGCCGGTCTATGTGAAGGCGTTGCACGAGCTGGCGCCGCTGGCCCGGCCCGAAGGCCTGCCCCCTTACCCGGCATGGTGGCTGCGTCATACTCGCCGCAGCGCCGGTCCGGCGACTGCCGGAAGCGCCACGTAATCCCGCTGGACGCGACTTTCGCCCATGACACCCGTTCCACGCCTCGTTGTGCGCACCCACGCGCCGCTGCGCCGGCTGCTGGTGGTGGTGGCAGTCGTGGTGCTGGCATGCATGGCGCTGTTCGTGGCCTTCGAGTGGGGGCGCAGCAACGCCGGCTTCGATGGTCGTGCGGCACGCAACCAGCGTTCGGATTTGCGCGACCAGATCGGTGCACTGGAAGCAGAGAATCACCGCCTGCGCCTGGAATTCGCGAAGCAGGAAACCGAGCGCGTCGGCCAGGTGCGCGAGCGCGCCGAACTTGCCCGCTCCATCGGCGACCTGCAGGCGGAGGTGGCGCGGGTTACCAGCGACCTGGCCTTCTATCGCAGCATTGCCGGCGACACCACACCGGATGCCGTGCTGAAGGTCCAGCAGTTTCGCGTCACCCGCGGCGCGGTGCCGGGCGCGTATGTGCTGCGGCTGGTGCTGGCCAGGCCGCTGGGCCGCGAGGACGCCATCAGCGGTCGCATCCGCATGACATTCGAGGGCACCACGGCCGCGACACCGGTGAATCTGGACCTGTCGGCAGTGTCGGAGGTCGGCAGCGGCGAGCTGCCGTTCAGCTACCGTTATTCCCAGACCATCGAGTTGCCGATCCGGCTGCCGGCGGGTTTTACCCCCTCCAGGGTCGCGGTCGAGATCACCCCGGGCCGCAAAGGCGTGAACCCGGTGCTTACATCGTTCATCTGGACTGTGGACAATTGAACCCATGTTCCGGCGCGACCAGAAAACCGATGCGCTGATCGACTCGCTGGTCAGCGCCAGCACCCGCATCCAGGGCGAGGTGCAGTTCAGCGGTGGCCTGCATCTGGATGGCGCCGTAGCCGGCAATGTCCGGGCGGCCGCCGATTCCGCATCCCGCCTGGTCGTCAGCGAATCCGCCGTCATCGAGGGGTCGGTGGAGGCCCAGGTAGTGGAGCTGCACGGCACCGTGCGCGGCGATATCCACGCCCGCGGGCGCGTGACGCTGGGCCCCAGGGCGCGGGTCGAGGGCAATCTGCACTACGGCGCAATTGAAATGGCCGCTGGCGCCCACATCAAGGGTAAACTGGTCAAGTTGTCAGGCAATGGGGCCGGCTCATGAGTGACGAAAACATCGTTTTCACCGATGCAGCGGCTGCAAAGGTGGCCGAACTGATCCGCGACGAAGGCAATCCGGCGCTGATGCTGCGCGTCTACGTGCAGGGCGGCGGCTGTTCCGGCATGCAATACGGCTTCGAGTTCGACGAGAAAACCGAAGAGGGCGACACCCAGGTGGAGAAACTTGGCGTGAAGCTGCTGGTCGATCCCATGAGCTTCCAGTATCTGAACGGCGCCGAGATCGACTATCGCGACGGCCTGGAAGGCGCCCAGTTCGTCATCCGCAATCCCAACGCGTCCACGACCTGCGGCTGCGGTTCATCCTTCGCCGCCTGAGAGTCGCGTGAGCCGACGTGCCGCCCGCTTGCCCGATGTGCTGGCCGCGGTCGATCTGGGCTCCAACAGCTTCCACATGGTGGTTGCGCAATACCGCGATGGCCAGCTGGTGGTCATCGACCGGCTGCGCGAGATGGTGCAGCTTGCCGCCGGGCTCGACGACGACGGACGCCTCGACAAGGATGTGGCGGCGCGCGCCCTGGCCTGCCTCAAGCGCTTCGGCCAGAGAATCTCCGACATGCATGCCGACGCCGTGCGTGTGGTTGGCACCAGTGCCTTGCGGCGGGCGCGGCGCAAGCAGGCATTCCTCGAGCGCGCACGCGAGGCGCTGGGCCATCCGGTGGAGATCATCGCGGGTCGCGAGGAAGCGCGGCTGATCTATTCCGGTGTGTCGCAGTCCCTGCCGCAGGATGCCGCCGGCAACCGGCTGGTGGTGGATATCGGTGGCGGCAGCACCGAGCTCATCGTGGGTCGCGGCGCAGAGCCACTGGAACTGGAAAGCGTCAATCTCGGCTGCGTGGGCATGAGCGCGCGCTTCTTCGGTGACGGCAAACTGTCGGCAAAGCGCTTCGAGCGCGCGCTGCTGATGGGCAAGCAGCTGCTCGAGCCGGTGCAGGCCACCTTCCTCAAGCTCGGCTGGGACTCGGCGGCCGGCAGTTCCGGCAGCGTGCGTTCGATCCTGGATGCCTGCCGGGAGATCGATCCGAAGGCGACCATGATCACGCGCGCTGGCCTCGACGCCATCATCGAAAAATTGTGCGAGGCCGGCCGCACCGACGCCATTGCACTGCAGGCGGTCACGCCCGAGCGTCGCAATGTGTTTGCCGGCGGCCTCGCCATCCTGGCCGCCGTGTTCTCGCAGCTGAAGATCGTGCAGATGCGCTGGAGCGAGGGTGCCATGCGCGAGGGCCTGCTCTACGACATGATCGGCCGCTACACCGACGAAGACGCGCGCGAGCGCACGGTGCGGTCGATGCAGCTGCGCTATCACGTCGACCTGGCGCAGGCGGCGCGGGTGGAACAGACCGCGCTGCGGCTGCTGGCGCAGGTGCAGGAAAGCTGGCAGTTGCAGGAGCCGATGGCGGAAGCCGCGCTGGTGTGGGCCTGTCGCCTGCACGAGATCGGGCTCGATGTGGCGCACAGCGGTTACCACCGCCATGGCGCCTACCTGCTCGAGAATGCGGACATGCCGGGTTTTGCGCGCGAGGAGCAGATGCTGCTGGCGCGGCTGGTCGGTGCGCATCGCCGCAAGCTGCTGCTGGATGGCACGGAAGACCTGATTCCGCCGTGGGATTCCCGTGGCGTGTATCTCATGCTGATCCTGCGCCTGGCCGTGCTGCTGCATCGTGATCGCAGCGAGGTGCCGATTCCCGAGATCGTGCTGGTGGGTCGCCCGCGCACCCTCGAACTGCGCTTCCGGGTGCGTTCATTCCGCGACCATCCGCTGACGGCAGCGGACCTGAACGACGAGATCGACCATCTGCGCGCGCAGGGACTGCGGCTGCGGGTGTTTACGGCCTGATTTCCACGCAGCGCTGCAGCAGGGTTTCCTGCGCCGAAAGCGGTGGGTTGGCGCCTGCATCGGCATGCTGGTAGGTGCCGTCCGGTTGCAGCAGCCAGGCATCGGCGGTGTCGGCGAGATAAAGGTCGAGGTCGGCGCGCAGGGATTCGTGCAGCGCCGGGTCGAGAATGGGGAATGCAATTTCAACCCGCCTGAACAGGTTGCGTTCCATCCAGTCCGCGCTGCTGCAGTACAGATGCGCCTTTGGCCCCTCGCCAAAACACCATACACGCGGATGTTCCAGGAACCGCCCGACGATGGAGCGCACGCGGATGTTTTCGGACGCGCCCGCCACGCCGGGCCGCAGCGCGCAGGTGCCGCGCACGATGAGATCGATCTGCGCACCGGCGCGGGACGCGGCGTACAGCGCTTCGATCACCAGTGGTTCGGTCAAGGCGTTCATGCGCGCCACGATGCGGCCCGTGCCGCCGTCGGTGGCGCGTTGCGCCTGCTCGCCGATCATCTGCAGCAGACGTTCGTGCATGGTGAACGGCGATTGCAGCAGCAGCCGCAGTGTCGGCGTGCGCGTGAGGCTGGTCAGCTGCAGGAAGATCTCGTGCACATCGAGGCCGATGGATTCGTTGGCGGTGAGCAGTCCATAGTCGGTGTAGGCGCGCGCCGTCTTGTGATGGTAGTTGCCGGTGCCCAGGTGGCAGTAACGGTGGATCCCGTCGCTCTCGCGTCGCACCACCAGCAGCATCTTGGCGTGGGTCTTGTAGCCCACCACGCCATACACCACGTGCACGCCGGCTTCCTGCAGGCGATTGGCAAGGCCGATGTTGGCCTCCTCGTCGAAGCGGGCACGCAGCTCGATGATGGTGGTGACGTCCTTGCCATTGTGCGCAGCCGCCACCAGCGCGTCGACGATCGGCGAATCCGACCCGGTGCGGTACAGGGTCTGCTTGATGGCCAGCACCTGCGGGTCGGCAGCGGCCTGCCGCAGGAAGTCCATCACCGGCGTAAGACTGTGGAAGGGATGCTGCAGCAGCACGTCGCGGCTGCGCAGCAGCTCGAACTGGTCCGTGGTCAGCGCTTCCGGCGGCAATACCGGTGCGAATGGCGGATATTTCAGGTCGCTGCGCATGACCATTTCGTAAATGGCCGACAGCCGGTTCAGGTTCACCGGTCCCGGAACGCGGTACAGATCCTGTCGCTCGAGCGAGAAGTGCTGCAGCAGGAAGTCCGCGATGTCTTCCGGGCAGTCGGTCGATGTCTCCAGCCGTACGGCCGCCCCGTAGCGGCGATGCGCCAGCTCGCCCTCGAGCGCGCGGCGCAGGTCGTCGATTTCTTCCTCGTCGACGAACAGGTCGCTGTTGCGGGTGACGCGGAACGGGTAGCAGCCATGCACTTCCATGCCGGGGAACAGCAGCGCCATGAATTCGGACACGATGTTCGACAGCAGCACCAGCGAGATGCCGCTGTCGCGTATGGGCACCCGCACCACGCGCGGCAGTGAGCGGGGCACCTGTACGACCGCAGTTTCGGTGTCGCGCCCGAACGCGTCCTTGCCCTTCAGTCGCACCACGAAGTTCAGGCTCTTGTTCTGGATGCGGGGAAACGGCCGCGCGGGGTCCAGGCCCATCGGGCTCAGCACCGGTTCCACTTCATTGTGGAAATGCTGCTCCAGCCAGGCGCGGTCCGGCGCCGACCAGGTGTCGCGCGTCCGCAGTCGCACGCCATTGGCATGCAGCTGCGGCAGCAGCTGCGCGTTCAGGCAGGTGTACTGGTCGGCAATCAGGCGCGCCGCGCGCTGCTGTATCGACGCCAGCTGCAACTCGACCGGCGTGCGATCCGGTCCGCTGGTCGATGTTCCGAGTTCTTCCAGCTGCTTGAGGCCGGCTACCCTGATCTCGAAGAATTCGTCGAGATTGCTCGAGGAGATGCACAGGAACCGCAGGCGTTCCAGCAGTGGCAGCGAGGGGTCCATCGCCAGGGCGAGCACCCGCTGGTTGAATTCCAGTAACGACAGCTCGCGGTTGATGAACAGATCCATGCCAGGGGCGTCATGCTGTCGCACGATTATTGCGCTCCGGTTACAGCACCACGATGCAGTGCCCCGAGCACCCGCGGTCCGCGGGCGCCGGTTACCGCGACCAGGTTGCCGGGCAGGCCGGCCAGGAAGCGATGTGCGAGCCAGGCAAACAGTGCCGCCTCCACATGTTCGGGCGCAATCCCGCGCGCTGCGGTGCTCTGCACCCTTGCCTGCGGCAGCTGCAGCGCCAGCCGGCGCAGCAACTCGCGGTTGCGGGCGCCGCCGCCGCAGACCAGCACTTCGTCGGGCTGCAGGCCGGACAGCTCGCGGATCGCCGTGGCGATGGTGGCGGCGGTGTACTCGCACAATGTGGCCTGCACTTCCGCAATGCCGGCGGGATGCAGATCGAGTGCGCGCTGCAGCCACTGGCGCTGAAACAGTTCACGACCGGTGCTCTTTGGCGGGCGGCGCTGCAGGTACGGCTCCTGCAGCAGCACCTGCAGCAGTGGCGCATGCACCTGGCCGCTGGCTGCCAGCGCACCATCCTCGTCATAGGGCCGGCCCAGGTGCTCGGTGGCCCACAGGTCCATCAGGCAATTGCCAGGGCCGGTATCAAAGCCTGACACGCTGCCATCCGCGCCCAGCGCGGTGATGTTCGAGATGCCGCCGATATTCACCACCACACGCGCCGCGCCCGGCGTCGCAAATGCAGCCGCGTGGAATGCCGGCACCAGCGGTGCGCCCTCGCCACCCGCCGCCATGTCGCGGCGCCGGAAGTCGGCCACCACATCGATGCCGGTGCGTTCGGCAATGCGGTTGGCATCGCCGATCTGCAGCGTGAAGGGGCGCGCAGCAGCCGGCCTGTGCAGCAGGGTCTGCCCGTGGCTGCCGATGGCGCGCACCTGTGCTGCCGCAACACCAGTGGCCGCAAGCAAACGCACGGCGGCCGCGCCGAACACCTCACCGACCTCGGCATCCAGCGCTCCCAGCTCATCCAGATCGCAGGCCTGCGGGTTCGCCACGGCGCTCTTCAATCGCTGTGACAGCGCCGGCGGATAGTCCAGATGCAGCGCACCGCGGATTGCGAAGCGTTCATGCTCGACGTCGAGCAGCACGGCTTCCACGCCATCCATGCTGGTGCCGGAAATCAGGCCGGCATAAAGACTCATGATTTACCGCCCGCGGCGTCTAGCGAGCAACCAGCGCCGCGCCGGTTGCCGACTGGCGCGCATTGAGCTCGGCCAGCAGCGGTGCCGTCTGCAGATCGAATGCGCCGCGCTCCGATGCAGGCACCGGCGGTCCCGGTTCGCCGCGACGCATGGCCTTCTGCGGGTCGATAAAAACGCCGCGCTTGATGTATTCGAAATGCAGGTGCGGGCCGGTGGCAAGCCCGGTCATGCCCACATAGCCGATGACCTGGCCCTGCTCGACCCTGGAACCCGTGGCCAGTCCGCTGGCGAAGCGCGACAGGTGGCCATAGCGCGTGACCACCTTGCCGGCATGCGCGATCTCGATCACGTTGCCGAAGCCACCCTTTACGCCCCTGAACTCCAGCCGGCCGGCGCCGGCGGCGCGCACGGGCGTGCCGGTTGGCGCGGCGTAATCCACGCCACGGTGGGCGCGGATCGTGTTCAGCACGGGATGCTTGCGCCGCGGATTGAACACCGAGCTGATGCGCGACAACTGCATCGGCGACTTGAGAAAGGCCTTGCGCAGGCTGACGCCTGCCGGCGTGTAGAAATCCGCCTTGCCAGCCGCATTCACGTAGCGCACCGCGCGATAGCGCTTGCCGTCATTGATGAACTCGGCTGCCAGGATGTTGCCGTCCGCCACCACCTCGCCGTCACGCAGCAGCTGCTCGTAGACCAGCGTGAAGGAGTCATCGACACGCAGGTCGAGCGCGAAGTCCACATCCCAGCGGAACACTTCGGCCAGTTCCAGCGAAGTGACTTCACGCATGCCGGCCATGTTGCCGGCGGCGATCAGCGTGGATTCAATGGTGCCGCCGGTGGTCACGACCTTGCGCTGCAGTGGCACTTCCTCGACGTTGGCCACGAACTGGTCGGTGTCGTTGCGTTCCACATGCAGGGTCTGGCTCAGCGACAGCGGACGTTTCAGACCCACCAGCTGCTCGCCGCGGGTGAAGAAGGTCAGCAGGTCGCCGGGCCGCAGGCGGTCCAGCGCCTGCCGCGCCGCGTCCAGGGCGCGGATATCGGCCAGGTCCGCCAGCGAAAGTTCGAGCCGGCGGAAGATCTGGTCCAGTGTGTCGTTGCGTCTCACCACCACGCTGATCTCGGACAGTCCGGCACCGGCAGCCTGGAGGGCGGCATCGACCGCCGATTCGCCCTGGTGCGTAGCCTCGAAGGCGCCCATCGCCACCCGGGCGGTGTCGGTGCGGTGGCCCAGGCCGACCCCCACATGCACGCCCACGCCGACCACGGCTGCACAGCACAGGAGCTGCATTCCGCGCAGCGGCACCATGCTGCCGCGGACCTTGGAAGGGGGTGAGGTCAAGGCCACTAAACTGCCACCAGATCAGCTTGTTACATAATAATGTGGGGAACCTATCTTAATGATGCGCGAACGGTCAACGGGGAGGCACCCGCAAATGCCCGGAATTGCGACTCCCGGCACGGGTCTGCTGCCTTCGGCTATTCTTTGCCCGCAACATGACCGACAAAGACAGCACGCCGGAGCTTTCCGGCCCCCTCGCCGGGCAGCTCGCGGAGCTTGAGCGCGGCACCCAGGAAGTCCTCACCGCAGCGGATCTGGTCCGCAAACTCAAGCGCCACCGGCCGCTGATCGTCAAGGCGGGCTTCGACCCCACTGCGCCGGACCTGCATCTCGGCCATACCGTGCTGCTGAACAAGATGCGGCAGTTCCAGCAGTTCGGCCACGAGGTGGTGTTCCTGATCGGTGACTTCACCGGCATGATCGGCGACCCCACCGGCCGCAATGCCACGCGCCCGCGACTGACGCCCGATGCCATCAAGGCCAACGCGGCCACCTACGAAAAACAGGTCTTCAAAATCCTCGACGCCAGCAAGACCCGCGTCGACTTCAATTCACGCTGGTTCGGTACGATGCCGGCCTCCGGATTGATCGAAATTGCCGCAAAACATACGGTGGCGCGCATGCTCGAGCGCGACGATTTCACCAGACGCTTCAAGTCGAACCAGTCGATTGCGCTGCATGAATTCCTGTATCCGCTGGTGCAGGGCTACGACTCGGTGGCGCTCAAGGCCGATGTGGAACTCGGCGGCACGGACCAGAAATTCAACCTGCTGGTGGGCCGCAACCTGCAGGAGCAATACGGGCAGGAGCCGCAGGTGGTCATCACCATGCCGCTGCTGGAGGGCCTGGACGGCGTCAACAAGATGTCCAAATCCCTCGGCAATTACGTGGGAATCGCCGAGGACCCGGACGACCAGTTCGGCAAGCTGATGTCGATCTCGGACGACCTCATGTGGCGCTATTTCGAGCTGCTGAGTTTCCGGCCGCTGGCGGACATCGAGGCCCTGAAAAAGGCTGTCACGGCAGGCCGCAACCCGCGAGACGTGAAATTCGAGCTGGCAGAAGAGATCGTTGGGCGCTTCCATGACCCTGCCTCCGCGACCGCGGCCCGTGAGCGGTTCATAGCCCGTTTCTCGCAGAAAACCCAGCCCACGGACCTGCCTCTGCAGTTCCTTTCCTGCGCTGATGCCGGAGGCCTGAAGCTGGCCGCGGCCCTGAATGAAGCGGGCCTTGCCGCCAGCAACTCAGAGGCGAACCGCAAGATCCAGGAAGGGGCGGTGCGGGTCGATGGCAACAAGGTCGTGGACCGCGAAAGGCGCCTGGCTCCAGGCGCCGAATACGTGCTGCAGCTCGGCCCGCGCAAGTTCGCGCGGGTGCAGGTTTCCCCGCCAGATTGACTTGACGGCACGCGGCAATTCAGGGTGCCGCGGCCCTCTGCATCGAGCCTCGCGGGGCATTTTCGACGCCTTGTGAAAGATCGTTGACAGGGCAGTTTCGCTGGCTATACTGCGCGCCCTCGACAACGACTGCGGCGCACAAAATGCCCCGCAACGATGTCGGGAAAAAAGACGGAAAACAGGGTTGACGGAAGGCAGCATGCCGCTATACTTCCGCCCCCCGCCTGACCCCGAAAGGGAAGGGCGAATCCCGATGTCCCAGCGACACGGAGCTATTTAAAAATTCGGCAGGTAATTTGTGTGTGGACTCGCGTCATGCACTTTGGTGTCAATGACCGAGTGACCAAAAAGTCCAGCAATGGGTTTGAGTTCACTCTTTTTAGTTGAAAGTTCAAAAGCTTCAAGTGAAGAGTTTGATCCTGGCTCAGATTGAACGCTGGCGGCGTGCTTAACACATGCAAGTCGAGCGGTAACAGGTGTAGCAATACATGCTGACGAGCGGCGAACGGGTGAGTAATGCTTTGGAATCTACCTTTTAGTGGGGAATAACCTGGGGAAACTCAGGCTAATACCGCATACGACATA
>JAATEY010000228.1 GCA_015655465.1 Gammaproteobacteria bacterium
AGCCAGTCCCAGTGGCAACCAGGCACCATATCCGTCCATCCAGCCGTCGTCCCAAATACCTTCGATCCTGCTTCCGGCATGCGCAGAAGCGCTGGTGAAAGCAAACACCGTGACGATGCTGCCGAAAGATCTGCGCAAGGACTTCATGATTCCGCCGCAACGACCTACAGGTGAGGATCCTGGAAGTGCATCCAGTGAAACGCGCGCTCCATGTCGCCTGAATCGGGCTTGCCCAGGGTGTCGCGGGACCGCGCAAATGTCGCACCGCCCGGAGCATCCCTGCCAGCTGGCGGCTTCGATCCAGCAATGGAATCGGCATGGATCTGGTCCGGCTCATTCATGGCGAATCCTCCGGTGGGCGCAAAGAGCGAGCCCGCTCAGGCTTGGGGTGTACCTGAGCGGGCTCCGGGTGCGGGCGAATGTTCAAGTAAGGATTCATTCACCGCAGCTGCAGCCTGGGCTTCTTTACGCTTGACATCCGTTCGTTGACACACATACGGGCGGGCGGTTTCCAAATGGCGCTGCTGCAGCCGCATGCATGCGCTACCCTGTTCCGATGATCAGATTCGTTGCAGTCGCGTTCTTGCTGACGCTCTCTGCCTGTGCCAGCTTCCGCCCGCTGCCTCCACCGCCCGCAGCCGACGCGGTGCCCGAGCTCTCGACGCTGTCGGTCATCGGCCCGAAGGGTCAACTGGACCGCCAGGCGCGGGAGCGCCTCACGCAGCGGCTGGCCCGCTTCGGCGACGACAACCTGCTGGAGCGTCACCTTGCCACGATGCAGGCCGTCAGCGACACGCCGCTGATTACCGGGAATCGCGTCCAGCTGCTGGTCGATGGCCCGCGCGCCTATGCCGCAATGTTTGCGGCCATCGCAAGTGCAAGGCAGCACATCAACATCGAGATGTACATCTTCGACGAGGCGCACCAGGGGGATCAGGCGCTCACGGACCTGCTGGTAGAGCGCGCGACCCACGGCGTGGCGATCAATGTGCTGTACGACGCGGTGGGCTCCGGCGCCACGCCTCCCGAGGTGTTCGACAAACTGCGCGCTGCCGGCGTGAATCTCTGTGCGTTCAACCCGCTGGATCCGACCGCCAACCGCACGGGCGATTTCGTCCAGCGCGACCATCGCAAGATCGTGGTTGTCGACGCCCAGCAGGCCTTCACCGGCGGCATCAACTTCAGCGCCACCTACACCAGCAGTTCGCGATTGCGGCGTCCCCGCGTGGTCGATGCCAAGAAGGACGGCTGGCGCGATACACAAATCCAGGTGCAGGGGCCGGCTGCGCTCGAGATGCAGCGGCTGTTCCTGCAAAGCTGGGCCAAGCAGAAATGTCCGGACATGGCGGCGCTCAACTACCTGCCGGCGCCGCTCGAGGCCGGCAGTACGCTGCTGCGGATCGACACGAGTTCGGTCGACGCGCAACGCAACGGCACCTATATCGCGGCGCTGTCGGCAGTCACCTTCGCCGTGAAGTCGATCGACCTGACGATGGCCTATTTCTCGCCGGATAGTCAGCTCGAGCACGCGTTGCGTGCCGCCGCCAGGCGCGGCGTGAAGGTGCGACTGCTGCTGCCGGGCCTGAGCGATTTCGGCGGCATCGTCCAGGCCGGCCGCGCTCACTACCGCAGGCTGCTCAAGGACGGCATCGCGATCTACGAGGAGCGGCGCTCGCTGCTGCATGCCAAGACGCTGACGATAGACGGTATCTGGAGCACCGTGGGATCGGCCAACTGGGACTGGCTCAGTTTCGCGCGCAACGACGAGATCAACGTCGTCGTTATCGATCAGGCCTTCGCGGGCGAGATGCGCGCACTGTTCGACGATGATCTGACGCAGTCCACGTCGATCACGGCGGACGAGTGGAAGAAACGGCCAGCCAAACAGAAGCTGCGCGAGCGTTTCTGGGAATTCTGGGAGCGCCTGCTCTAGAGCAATCACTCCGGCGGCATCACCCCCCGTTGGCCGCGATCAGGGCCGCGCAGTCGACGTCCTGCGCGCGACCGGGGTCGATGAAGGCCGCGATAGCCGCCACCGGTGTGAGCAGCACGCCGAGCGCCACGCCAGCGCCGGCCTGGGCGATGGAACGGCTCCCCTTGAGCCCGACCACCGGCTGCGCCAGCGTGCCGCCGACGACCAGCGACGTGCGCAAACGCAGCCGGACGTGCTTGGGGCGGCTGCGAAACTGGAAGTCCAGCGCCTCGGAATCCAGGTCGAGCGTGCCGCTGCCCATGATGAGCACCGGCTCGGTGTCGACCACCAGCGCCGTCGATGTCAGCGTGCCATCGCGCACTTCGAAGGCGGCAACCCCGCAGCGCAAAGCCGTCATCTTCTTCTTGCGGGACAGCATCAGCCCGAGTGCGCGCAGGTCGATGCCGCCCAGTTCCGCCAGCGAGGCCCGGATCTCGCCCTGCGGCAGGATCGCCACGATCCTGCCGTCGGCACTCGCGGCGAGCTCGTGCAGCGAGCGCCCCTTGCCCGCGAGCCGCAGCCGTGCGCGCAGCAGGCCCGCGAGCGGCGGCTGGCCCTTGCGGTGACCAAATTGACTGAGCTGCAGTCCGTCGAGGTGCAGCGCGACCTGCGTGGCGGGTACGTCCTTCGATCCGTCAAACGTCCACTGCCCGGTCACGCTGCCGTCGGCGAATCTTGCAGATACCGGCGCGGCGGTCAGCACGCCGTGGTCCACCTTCACGCGCGCGGCCAGCGTGTTGAGCTGGAGCTTGCCCATGTCGACATTGCGGGCGTGGTAGTCGAAGGTCGAATCCGTGCGCCGGAAATTGCCGAGTTCCATCGACGTATCGGGAAATAGCAGGTCGTCCTCCTTGCGCGCCGGTGCCCGCTTTGCAGCCCGCTTGCCCAGGTCCGCACGGCGCAGCTGGTCCGAATGCAGCTCCGCGGTGACCTGCGTCCGCTCGGCAGTGGAGTCGATGTGCACGGTGCCTGCGATGTCGCTCCTGCCTGATTTGCCCCGCACATCGGTGAAGGTGAACTGCAGCCCCGAGCGCTGCATTTCGCCCGATACGCGATAGGGACCGGTGTCGGGGAAATTCACACCGACCAGGAAATACAGGTCCTTCAGGTCTTCACCGCTCGCCTCCAGTGTCGACTGCAGCTCACGCGGATCGAAGGGCCTGGAAAGCCTGCCATGGCCGGCAAGGGTCGAGCCGCTGGAATGTTCCTCGAAGCGGAATCCATAGGGCTGGTCGCGGCGCGCCGTGGCCAGCGGATCCGCAATGATCGCCAGTGTCATGGGTCGCGTATTCAGCTGGCCAGCGCCATCGATCCGCAGGCTGTCCGCACCGAGGCCGAGCGCAGAGACCGTGCCGTCGAAGGTCAGGTGGCGCCGCGCGTCACGCAGATGCACCTGCGCGTCGGGCACCCGGAGGCTGCCCATGAGTGGCGGCCCCTTGCTGCCCATGCGGCCTGGCCTTGCGCGCCAGTTGGCATTGCCCGCTGCGTCGCGCAGCAGGTTGAAGGTGGCGGACTGCAGTTCGAGGCTACGGATGCGCAGTGGCTCGGCCCGTGTCGGCGTCTCCAGCTCGAACGACATCCTGCCGATTTCGGCCAGGATGCCGGCAGGCATCCACGGTGGATTGTGGATGACCACACTTTCGGCGGTCAGCGCGGGATGCCAGGAGAGCAGGTGGGTCTTTACCGGTCCGAGTACGCGGATCTCCCGATGGGCCTTCGCAACGAGCAGCTTGCGGATGGGCTCGTGAAAGTAGCCTGCATCGATCAGTGCGGCGGTGCCGATCACTGCTGCAAGAGGCAGCACGATCAGGCCTGCCAATGCGACCAGCGGCCATTTGAGCCAGCGATGGAACATCGATGCGATGGATCTTGCCACCCGTCAGGATGTGTCGCAGCCGGTCTTCTGTCTGTAGGCCAACGCCTGTTCCAGCGAAAATGCGAAACAGGACACAGGCGTCCTGCACCGATTACCGGATAGATTTCGAAAGGAAGGATCGGGACATCCCGTACCGCTGGCTACAGTGAGGAATCTGCCATGTCAGGCAATCTGGCGACAACGCCGCTGACGGATCTGATCAGCACGCCGTCACAACCGTCCATTGGAAGCGACGCGGTGGACAAGGTCCTGCATGCCATCCGCGATCACCTGGGCATGGATGTGGCCTTCGTTTCCCAGTTCCGCCGCCGTGACCGCATCTTCAGGCATGTGGATGCCCGCGACCAGACACCAATCCAGCCGGGCGACGCCGTCCCACTCGATCAGGGTTACTGTCAGCGCGTCGTGGACGGTCGTCTGCCGGGTCTCATACCGGATACTGCACGGGTGCCTGCCGCAATGGCACTGCCGGAGACGCATGCCATCCCGATTGGCGCGCACCTGAGTGTCCCGATCCGCCTCGCGGATGGGCGCGTCTTCGGCACGTTCTGCTGCTTCAGCTTCACGCCCGATCACTCGCTCGGGGAGCGCGATCTGAAAATGATGCAGGTCCTCGCCGCCCTGCTGGCCGACCAGATCGATCGCGACATGGATGGTCAACGGACGCGTGCGGAGAGAACGGACAACATCACGGAAGCTCTCGCCGCCGGACAGCCAACCATGGTCTATCAGCCTATCTATGACCTGCGGGCCAGTCGCCTGGCTGGCCTTGAATGTCTGGCGCGCTTCCACGTGGACCCGCAGAGGCCGCCGGACCAATGGTTCGCCGAAGCTTCGCAGGTCGGCATGGCCCTGGACCTGGAACTGGCTGCGATCCGCGGCGCGATTCTTGCGCTACCCTCCATTCCACACGATGCCTATCTCGCCTTGAATTGTTCACCCCAAACCATCCTGTGCGCGGATTTGCACAAGATGCTGCACGCCGTTGAACTGAAGCAGGTGGTGCTCGAGGTGACCGAACACGACTATATCCAGGACTATCCAGAGCTGCTGGAAGCGCTGGCACCACTGCGTGCCCTGGGTCTGCGCGTGGCCGTCGATGACGCGGGAGCGGGATACGCCAGCCTGCGTCATGTGCTCAACATCCAGCCGGAACTGATCAAGCTGGACATCAGCCTTACCCGCAACATCGACTGCGACCCGAAACGTCGCGCGCTGGCCTCGGCGCTCATCGCCTTCGCACGCGAGACCAATGCACGCATCGTGGCCGAAGGCGTGGAGACCGAGGCGGAACTGCATACACTCGAAAAGCTGGGGGCCGGCAGTGTGCAGGGATACTTCCTCGCGAGGCCCATGCCGCTGCGCGACGCGCTTTGTCAGCCGTTCCCTTCGCGCTCAACAGCGCTTCAGCCTCACCAGGTTCAACCCTGAAACGGCTGTCTAGCGGGACCGATCCGGACCGCGATCCCCGTGTGGTATTCCATCGGGCAATGCTTCGGCCGCGGTAGCATCAGCACGCTCGCTTCGGCGTCGCTCTGCCACCAGCGCCTCCCTCTCGCCCACTGTGTCCGGCAAGTCCGGCAGGATGGGGCTGTCTGGAGCACCAGGAGGCAGCCGGGCAGGCCGCTGCGGCCTTTCCCTGGCTGATGCTTCCATATCAAGTATCTTTGCCGTCGCCATCGTGCGTCTCCAGGGAGTGGTCGCGAGCGTACGGCCAGGCCGCAATCAAAGACCGGGTCCGGTCAGGGGTCTCATCCTCACCGGACCCGGCATGGCCGCGAATGAAGCCGTTGTGGCTGCATGCACCGCAGCTACAGGTTGACTGTTCCAGCCGAGGAATTGCATCGGGGCGAGAGCCAATCTGCTTGTCGGATGACGCTTACGGATAACGTTTTGCGCAGCCAAGCTTCATCCCTTGCGCAGCAATCCCTTGAGCTTGCGTCCCGCATCGATCACCACCGGCGGCAGGAGATACTTGGCGGCGTTCAGGATCCGGTCATGGCGCGAGCGCAGCACGGGGGTCGGGAACAATGTCGCGTGGCACTGCGTGGCGACTTCGTCGGTGCGCCCATTGCTGTAGAAATAGGCCGTGGCGGAACGCCGTGTCCGCCCTTTCGGGGCATTGACCGGATCGGGATGCCCGTGCAGGCTCCTTGACGATTGGTAGAACAGCGCCGTGCGGCCGAACATCGGTTCGATCGACACCTTGCGCTCCCTGGTTTCAAAATCCCAGAATTCGAGCGCGGCTCCATAGGAAGGCAGCCAGTCCTTGTTGAGATAGGTGATGAGCACGAGCCGGTTCGCGAGCCCCGTCACCCGGTGCTGGTTGAAATCCACATGCATGCTGAACTTGCCGCCCTGTGGAATTTCATGCAGGCCGCCGCCATGGAACTCCGGATCGGTAATGAGCCCCTGAATGCCTGTCACCCGCGAAAGGAAGTTGAGAAACGGACCGGAGTAAATCGTGCTGAAATAAAGCTGGGCCGCGGTTCCGAAACGGGTGTTGGGCATGGACCCGCGCTTCAACTCGTGACAGTTGTCGTAATGTATCCAGTTGCTCCAGCCGAGGTTGTCGAAGTCCGCGTGGATGAGTTCGAGCAGTTGCGGCGAGAACAACCCTTCCATCACGAGATGCGGAAAGGGCTTCGCGGCGCGGAAGGTCTCCGCGAGTTCCGTGGTTTTCTTCGGTGCCAGAAAATCCTCGTTGAGAACCTCGTTCAGATTCAGCCGCACGCCGCCGATCACGACATGGTCCTGATCTTTCGAGCGGCTCGCCTGCTGCGGCCAGTAGGACGCTTCGCCCTTGCGGCGCCACGGCCCGGCAAAGAAGGGATTTTCCTGCGTGCTGCTTTGCTGGCTCATTCGTATCCCGCGTATGGCACATGAAGGAGCCCGTTCAGGCAGGGAGTACCCGACCGGGCCCAGTACACGTCCAGAAGTCTGGCTAAAGGTTCTTTCCCCAGTGGCAGGGTGAAGCGTGCGCCATCGCACAACCATCCGGGAATATCGCTTGCAGTTGCAGGAATGCACCTACCGGTGCGGCTCGCATAACCCCGGCCCCACTCGGCAGCCAACTGCCGACGTAAGGCCTTGATCGAAAAGGCGACCACTCTGACCGCTTTCTGCTGTTGCCCCCAAAGTTGCCCCCTCATTGGCGGCGCTTGACGGCGGTTCGCAGGGTATCAGCCGGACCGTCGCCGCGCCTTCTTCGCTGCGGTGCCGGGGCGGGTCTTGGCCTTCCGTGGCCGCTTCCTTCGGTGGGAAAAGACACGCTGCTTGGTGGCGTCCGGGATGCGCTGGCAGGTCTCGGCCACAAGTGCCTCGGGCGCTATTTCCAGCGCATCGGCCAGGACCAGCACAGTAGCCAATCCGGGCGCCCGCTCGCCGCGCTCAAGTAGCGAAATTGCCGACCGCTCCATGTCGGACTCTTCGGCCAGCCGTTCCTGCGACCAGCCACGCTGCCTGCGCAGCGCCACAAGGACGCCACGAAATGCCGTCCGCAGCGGTTCGTCGAGGAGGTCGCGGCGTTTCTTATCCGGGGTATCCATGCCGCGCCCCAAGTTATGTGGAGTGCCGCACTGGTTCTGCTGACAGTTGTGGTCATTTGAGTACAGTTGTGCTCAGAATCGGATCGTGCCAACGGGCGCACACGCCGTCATGATCGTCGGTGCTGTAAGTGTCGCGGGTGTCGGTAGCAGCTCATTGCAGAAAGTAAGGGAGACCTCGTGAAACCCATTTTCACAATTCTGATAATCGGACTTGGCGCCTGTACCCAAGTGGCCGCTGCCGCGACCGCGCCGCAAGCCGACATAGTGGGCATCAAGCTGGGCATGACAGCCGGTGAAGTCCAGGCTGTTCTGAAATCGGATGCCCGGCCGTTCAAGTGGAAGCAGGTAAGAGCCCCCTTGAGTGATTTCCCAAAGGAACCATTTCTCGTGAAGATCGAGGCATCCAGGTCGGTCGGTACTCTTCCGTCAGGGATTCCCGCCTCCCAAGAATCTCTCACCATCCACTTTTCTCGCCCACCCGGCGATGGTCGAGTGGTGGCTGTAGAGCGCAGCATCGAATATGAACGGAACACGATTGCGGAACCGCTTAAGGACGACATCGTGGAGGCAATGAAGGGCAAGTACGGAAGTGATCCTGTGCTCTTCGCGGATGTAGGCTTCATTGGAGGCACCATCCACCTAACTTGGATGCACGCGCCAACCGGCGAGAGAAGGCAAGACCTACAGATGGGCGATCTATCGACACGGTGTCACGGCTTTCTTAATGGGGGATGCCCCGGAGTACCGTGCCCTATCGGTGCTTTTGATAGTTTTGCTTTTCCCGAAGGAGGCGTCACGATGCCGAGGGAAGGCTACGGACTGGTTGAGAACGACGGATATACACCTGGACAAGAACTCATCGACCACTATGACGAGTGCGGCCTGACCATAGGAAGCACATTGGAGGTCGATTCGCGGAATCACGTCTTCAGCTTTCTCACCAGTATGATCGACTACGCGGCTCTGAATGCGCAGAGGGAAAAGTATCGAGCTTATTGGAGTAAGAGGATAGAAAGGATTAGGGCGAATGGCACTTACTTAAGCCGCAGCGAGCTGAGCGCACACGTGTAAGTAGTTGAAAGGCAAGAGGCAGGTTGGCCGGGATTGGTAGGATGTTTGTTACCACACATCCAACCCACGCAACCCCGAGGCCAACCTTGACCCA
>JAATEY010000004.1 GCA_015655465.1 Gammaproteobacteria bacterium
GCAACTTTTTCCCGGACGGGGGTATCTAAAGATAGGTATCGATCGCTTTCAGGGAGAAACGGATGCCCAACAAGAGACAAGCTCTCGCAACAATATTGCTCGCCACCGCCGCGGTCCTGGCCCATGCGCAGGAGGACGCGAAGAAGGAACCGAAGACCGGCACAAATTATGTACCCTTCCTCTCTTCCGCCATGCCAGCGCGCGGTCAGGTGCGCATGATTTTCCGCAATATCTGCGCCAGCGCGTTCCAGATCCGGGTTGAGGCCCGCGGAAACATACGGGAAAGTGGCATCGAGGCGGGTTCACCCGAAAAACCGTCCAGGGCCTTCGTCCTCTGCAAGACAGATGAACGCTGCGAGGTTGCCAAGTGGCAGTACTAAGCAGGTCCTCCTTCACAAGCAGTTGCTGATCCGCCTGGACGACGCTTGCCGGAAGCCGCCCGGCAACCTGGGCGGGAAGGACGGTTCGTAGCGTAATGCCCGCGCGGGGCGTCAGGGTGTGATCTCCTGAATCTGATGCGGGGGTTTGCGTGCTGATCTCATCAACTGGTTGACGCACAAAGTGCGTCCCATGTCTGGACAGCGCAGGCCAGGCGGACTCTCCCGCGATGAAGAAGCTCGTGGCCCAGCTGGAGGCGAAGGGCTACAAGGTGGAGATCTCTGCTGAATAGCCGCCGCGACTTCCGCCAACCGAATCGTAAGGAATTTCGCAAAGTCATGACTGAATGGTCTGGGCTCGATATCCATGATGACGGATGGCTCCTGCAATAGTTTCTGGACCCACCAATGACACAGTTATGCACAAGGATGTGTTGTCTGCTGGCCGGGATTGCCTGCCTGATTGTGCAATGGCCCGCGCGCGGGGCCGATGAACCTGGCAGTCAGACTGCCCAGCCCGCGTCGCCAGAAACCGAATCACCGGCAGTCGCGCAAGCAGATACGGAAGGACTGGATCAGCTTGAAGAAGTCATCATCTACGGCACCAATGGCAAGCTGGTGGCTGGCCTGCAGCCCGAATCCGAGGTCGACGCAGCAGGCATCGCTGCCTACGGCGCGAATACCGTAGGCGACCTGCTGAGCCAGGTTGCCCCGGATGTCGACGGCAGCGAACAGGGGCCGGTCATCCTGATCAACGGCAAGCCGGCCAATGGCATCCGCAGTGTGAATGATCTGCCGCCAGAAGCGATCAGGAAACTGCAGGTGCTGCCACCGCAGGCTGCCGGAGCCATCGGCGAGAGCCCCACGCGTCGCGTGATCAACGTGGTCCTGAAGCCCCAGCTTCGTCAGGGCACCGGCAATCTCACCGTGCGCGGCGCCACGGCGGGGCAGGGTTTCGGCGGCAACACCAATGTCAGCATGCTGCAACTGAACGGCAACAACATCCGCAATCTCTCGGTGTATGCCTCCCGCACCGAGCCATTGCTCGAAGCCCATCGCGGCATCGTGAACCAGCCAGCCGGTCTGCCGTATGACCTCATCGGCAATGTGCTGCCCTGGCCCAGCGGTGGTGGCGAGATCGATCCGGGCTTGTCCTCGCTCGCCGGACGCACGGTAACCGTGGCCGGCGTTCCGGAAGGAAACACGGATCCTGCACTCGCCGACTTCGTCCAGTTTGCCAACCTTGCCAATGTGAGCGACATGGGACGCTACCGCACGCTGGTGTCGGAGCAGAACAACTACGGCATCAACGGCAACACGGGCATGTCGCTGCCGCATAACAGTTCGCTCAACCTCAACATGTACGTGGAACGCAATGAGTCCAGTTCGTTGACCGGAGCGACCACCACGCTGCTGCATGTGCCCGCCTCCTCGCCATTCACCCCGTTTGGTCGCGACACCGGCATTGCGCGCTATCTCGGGAGTCCACTATGGCAGCAACGCGACACCACCAATGCGAGTCTTGGCGGCAACCTCAGCACCCAGCTCGGCAGATGGCGGCTGAATCTCGACACCAACGCCAGCTGGACGCGCTCGACCACGGACAGCCAACGCCGGGTGAATACCGCGCCCCTGCAGGCTGCCATAGACGCAGGTTCGCTGAACCCATTCGATGTCATTCCGGATGACCTGCTGGATGATGTGCTCAGCGATCACGCGCTGGCGCGTGGCTACAACGGATCGGCGACCATGCAGATCGCAGGTGCATTGTTCGATCTGCCGGCAGGCAAGGCCAATGCCAACCTGCGCGGCGAGTGGCGCGGCAGCCGGTATCACTCCAGAACCACAGGCGTCACGAATGTCAGCAGCGACCGCGAACGCCAGGAAGAAGCCGCGTACCTGTCGATGCAGCTGCCGCTGCTCGGTACGCCGCAATCGCAGGGCATGGGCATGGGCGGCGAACTCTCCGGTTCCGCGCGCGGGACGACAGGGACCGAGACGATGTTCAACTATGGCTACGGTCTCAACTGGCGCATGGGAAACCGGGTGCAGCTGCGGGTTGGCTTCAACCGCGAACAGAACGCGCCACAACCCAGTGCGCTCAGCGATCCCCTCGTCATCATCGATGGCTACCGCGCGTACGACTTCATCCGCCAGGAGACCGTGCTGGTCCGCTACATCACCGGCGGCAATCCGGACCTGGGCGTGGAGAAGCGGGACATCACCCGTGTCAGCGGCACGGTTCGACCGTTCAAGCCGATCGACTTCACGCTGAACGGGGAATACCAGCGAACGATTTACCACGACGCCATATCTTCGCTGCCATCCCCGAGTGAAGAACTCCAGGCCGCATTTCCGGATCGCTTTCGGCGTGATGCAGACGGGCGCCTGTACGAGATCGATGCGCGACTGGTCTCTTTTGACCGCAGCAAGATCGAGCAGCTGCGCTGGGGAGGCAACTTCCGGCGTACCTTCGGCTTGCCCAAGGGACCGCCGACGCCAGGTCAGGGAATGCCTGCGGGACAGATCGTTACGGTTGGCGGTGTGTCACAGATGGTCTACATGTCGGATGGCGGCGACGATCTCTCCGGCGCCGGGTGGCGATTCAGCGCCAATTTCAACCACACCTGGCAGCTGTCGTACAAGCGCCGGGTGCGTGATGGTCTTCCCGTGGTGAACCTGCTTTCCGGTGGCACTGGCAATGGCGCCGGGCAGTCGCGTCACACCGTGCAATCCCGGATCGGGCTGGCGTACAACGGTACGGGCATGCAGCTCAACGCGAACTGGAAGAGCCGCACCCATATCATTGCCGGCACCGTGAGCGCGCCGAATGACATCGTGTTCAGCCCTTTCCTGCGCTTCGATCTCCAGGCCTTCGCCAATCTGGGCACGGTGCTGCCCAACAACAAGCTCGCGCAGGGCGTGCGCATTTCACTCAACGTCGACAACCTGTTCGATTCCAGGCAGCGCGTCCAGGACCAGAATGGCTTCACGCCCCTGCGTTACCAGCCATACCTGCTCAACCCGCTGGGGCGGGTGGTGTCGCTGTCCTTCCGCAAGGCGTTCACGGCGAACAAGTGATGGTGGTCGCCCCTGCGGGACGGGCAATTGGCATATCCTGTCCGCCTTTCTTGCAACGGGAATCTGCAGCGCAATGGTCGATACGAAACTCTTCTACATCAACGGCAAGTGGACCCCGCCCGCCACTCCGAAAGTGCTTGATGTCGAGAATCCGGCGACGGAACAGGTGATCGCGCAGGTCAGCCTGGGAAGCCAGGCCGATGTCGATCGCGCGGTGGCTGCAGCACGCGTCGCCTTCGACTCCTTCTCGCAGACCACCCCCGCGGAGCGTGTTGCCCTGCTCGAGCGCATCGTCGCCGAGTACAACCGGCGTGCGCCGGATCTCGTCAGCGCCGTCACAGCCGAGATGGGCGCCCCGACCTGGCTGGCCCGCGATGCGCAGGTGCCGCTGGGTGCCGTGCATTTCACGCAGGCGATCGCGGCGCTCAAGACCTATCAGTTCGAACGCCAGTTCGGCACCTCCCTCGTGCGCCGCGAACCTGTCGGCGTGTGCGCCCTCATCACGCCCTGGAACTGGCCGCTGTACCAGATCGGCTGCAAGGTCGCCGCGGCCCTCGCTGCGGGCTGCACGATGGTGCTGAAGCCCAGTGAACTCGCGCCTCTGGATGCCATCATCTTCGCCGAAGTGCTCGATGCCGCCGGTGTGCCGGCGGGCGTGTTCAACCTGATCAATGGCGACGGACCGACGGTGGGCGTGGCGCTCTCCACCCACAAGGACATCGACATGGTGTCGTTCACGGGTTCGACCCGGGCCGGCATCGACGTGGCCCGCAATGCCGCGTCCACAGTGAAGCGGGTGGCCCAGGAGCTGGGCGGCAAGTCGGCGAACATACTGCTCGACGATGCGGACCTGGAGACGTTCGTGCCGCAGGGCGTGCAGGGGGTCTTCATGAATTCCGGCCAGGCCTGCGCCTGCCCGTCGCGCATGCTGGTGCCGCAGCACTTGCATGACGAAGTGGTGCGGCTCGAGAAGGCCTCCGCGCAAGGCACAGTGGTTGGCGATCCACTCAAGGATGGCGTCAAGGTGGGTCCGCTCGTGAGCAGGGCGCAATTCGATCGCGTGCAGGGTTACATCGGGAAGGGCATCGAAGAGGGCGCGACCCTGGTGACCGGTGGACCCGGCAAGCCCGAGGGTCTCGCAACCGGTCACTTCGCGCGCCCCACCATCTTTGCGAATGTCCGCAATGACATGGCGATCGCCCGGGAGGAAATCTTCGGGCCGGTGCTCGTCATCATCCCGTACCGGGACGAGGAAGACGCGGTCCGCATCGCGAACGACTCGCAGTATGGCCTCTCGGGTTTCGTGGTCTCGAAAGACCTGGAGCGCGCGCGCAAGGTCGCGAAGCGTATCCGTACCGGCCAGGTCCGGCTGAATGGCGCGAAGCACGACTTCTCCGCGCCGTTCGGTGGCTACAAGTATTCGGGCAACGGTCGCGAGTTCGGCGTGTTGGGCATCGAGGAGTTCCTCGAGGCCAAGTCGATCTGCGGATGCTTCGCGGCCTAGCGCCGATAGTCCCGCAGCACTGTCATGCGCAACTGCTCGAACAGGGTCTTGCCGTACTCAGTCAGGATTGTCTTTGATGCGACGCGGAAAGTGCCAGGTGCGCTGACCATCCAGGGGAAGCGACGCGGAGGCGTCAAAGGACCAGTCATGATCCAGCGTCAGATGGGCATGTTGAATTCATTGTGGATGCTGTGCCTGCTTGCCGCGATGGCTGCAGGCGGCGCGGGGGCGGCTGAATCCCCGGCCGATGTCGCGCTCGCCTCTGATCTGTTCCAGCGGGGTGACGTAGTGGGAGCCTTGCCAGTCTACGAGCGGCTGGCCGCGGCCGAGCCCGCGAACGTCGTGTATGCGGAGCGCCTGACGATCTGCCTTGCCGCACAGCTGACACTCCTGCCCGCCGGCAAGGAGCGCGAGGAGTTGCTCACCCGCATCCACGCCGCGGCCGAACGAGCCACGGCGCTGGGCAGCAAGAACACCATCCTGCCTGGGCTGCTTGCGTGGCTGCAAACCGATGCCGCCCATACACCGGATCCCCAGGTGGAGGAACTGCGACAGGCGGAGACGGCCTTCGGCAAGGGAGATCTTGATGGCGCGCTGGTGGCCTACAAGGCGATCGCCGCGAAGAATCCGGGCTCGTACGCCGCGCATCTTTATGCCGGCGATGTGTATTACCGAAAAGGCGATCTGGCGGCCGCGTCCGAGTGGTTCGGCAAGGCAATCGCGATCAATCCCAATGTCGAGACGGCATACCGGTACTGGGGCGATGCACTCGCCAAAGCGGGAGACGACAAGGCCGCGCTGCCGTACTACATCCGTGCGGTGGTGGCCGAACCCTACAATCAGACCGCGCTCGGCGGCTTGCGGGCCTGGGCAAAACGAACTGGCGCCGGGCTGCAGCCACCGCAATTGCCCAGGCCGCAGGTGGGCCTGAAGGACGACGGGACGGGCAAGGGTGCACAACCGAGCATCACCCTGGACCAGAACATGATGTCGGACAAGCGCGCGGGCGCGGCCTGGCTGGCCTATGCCATGAACCGCATCGTATGGATGAGAGGCAAGTACCTGGAGCGCAATCGCGGGGCCGCTGCGTACCGCCACTCGCTGGAAGAGGAGGTGGAGTCGCTGCGCATGGCTGCCGAGGTCATTCAGAAGGATCTGCCGGATGCCGCGCAGCTTCCGGCATTGCGGGATCTGGTGCGCCTGTCCCAGGACGGCATGCTCGAACCATATGTGCTGCTGAATGGGGTTGATCAGGGTATTGCACAGGACTATCCCGCCTACCGCGAGGGGCACCGCGAGCAGATCGCAGCATTCATCGACAAATACCTGGTGGCAAGGCCGGAGGCCGGCAAGTAGCCTCGTCCGGATACGCGCCCCGGGTGCTGCATCAGCCGGATATCGACCGCGGGCTGGAGCAGGGCGCTCGGACAGCAAGGCCCGTTTTGATAACGAGACTAAATTATTGACATGAGACAAATGCCTCATTAGAATCCACGCCGGATGTCGCAGGAAGCGACTGCCAGCGCGAGGAGCCCATGTCACTGACCGCAAATCAAATGGATCGCCGGCTCGACGAACACTTCGGCTACGAGGCGCGGGACGACGTCGAAGGCGTGCTTGCAACGCTGGCGCCGGACGTCGTGCACGACATTGTCGGCTCGCCCACCGGCCCGACACAGGGACGCGAAGCCGCGCGCGGCTTCTACATGCAGCTGTTCGCCGACCTTTCCGAAGGCAGTGTGCAGTCACTGCGTCGCCTGCACGGCGCGAACTTCATCGTCGACGAATCCTTGTGGCGCGGCACCGCGCCCGGTCGGCCGTTCGGCGTTGAAGGGCTGGGGCGTCCCCTCGAGTTCCGGCTGCTGCATGTCATGGAGTTTGCCGAGTGCGGCGACATCGCGCGCGAGAACGTCTGGGTCGATATGGCGGCCATCCTGCGCCAGTTGCCGGCCGTCTGAGGTGGTGGCTGCCAACAAGGGTCGCCCTCACCAGCGGCTGCGGACGCGAAAGGACCTGCTGCAGGCCGCCGCGCGGTTGATGCGGCAGGGCGGCAAGCCCAGCCTGGAGGACGTGGCCGCCGACGCCATGGTGTCGCGCGCCACCGCATACCGCTATTTCCCCGACATCGGCGCGCTGCTCGCGGAGGCGTCGCTGGACGTCGACGTGCCCGATGCCGAAACCCTGTTCGCTGGCGAGACCACGCAGGATCCGGTGGTGCGGCTGGAGATAGTCGACCAGGCACTGCACCAAGCCGTAGTGGAGCACGAACCGCAGATGCGCCGGATGCTGGCCCACGCGGTCACCCGCAGTCTCGACATCCCGCCTGGTGACGCCATACCGCCCCGACAGAACCGCCGCCTGCCGCTGATCGACGCCGCGCTGGCGCCGGCCCGCGCGCAGTTTGGTCCCGCCGCGCTGCGCCGGCTCGAATACGCACTGGCGTTGATCGTCGGAACCGAAGGTGTGATCGTCGCCAAGGATGTGCTGCGCATCAATGACGCAGAAGCGCGTCGGGTGAAGCGCTGGGCCATCCGCGCACTCGTTGAGGCAGCGCGCAAACCGAATCGCTGACCTGTCCGCGGCTGCGATTCCCTGGGCATCCATCGGCCCATATCCACGGCACGAACCGCGCCGCTGACGACGGCGTCATCATCGCCGCCGCGTTGACCCAATCGTCCATCGCCGCCGTGCAAGGCGATCCCTGAACTGCGTACCAGAGCGGCGTCGCCCGCCACGAACAAGTGCGTGCCAACAAAATAAATAATACTAAAGTATTGACATGAGATAATTGTCTCATTAGATTTCGGCCCGTGCCGGCCGGGAATCTGCCGCCAATCCAACAAATCCGAAGGAGGAACCTGTTCATGAATGCCATTGCGGAATCGATCGCTGCTGCGCCGCCACTGTCGAGGCGGATTGCCGAGCGCCATGTGTTCGTCTTCATGACCGCGATGTTCGTCGCGCTCACGCTGGCGGGCTTAGTGCCGTCTTCACTTGCCAAGATCAACGCCGTGCAAACCGGCCAGAGGCCACCGTTCCCGGTGGAACTGCACGTGCATGCGGCAGTGATGGGCTCCTGGCTGCTGCTGCTGTTGACGCAGTCCGTGCTCATTGCGCGCGGTCGACGTGCCATGCACCGCATGCTGGGAATCCTTGGCGCGCTGCTGTTGCCGGCTATCGTCGTCAGCGGCGTGCTGCTGATTGCAGTCACGTGGAAGGGACTCTGGGGCCCTGCGGCGGCGGCGATGCCTGCGGCCGTGCTTGCGGAAACCCGGACGTTCGTCACGAACATCCTGCTGCTGCAGGGGAGGGCCCTGATCGTCTTTGCGGCCTTCGTTGCCTGGGCACTGTGGGTTCGCCGCACCGACCCGGATTCACACAGGAGGCTGATGATCCTGGGTACAGCGGTACCCCTGGTCGCAGGCCTTGACCGTCTGACTACCACGCTGGGATGGACGACCATGCCGGTCAGCCCTCTGGCGCTCGACCTCTACATGATGGCGAGCGTGCTGCCATTGGTGGCCTGGGATCTGCTGCGCCACAGGCAGGTCCATCGCACCTCGCGGGTGTGGCTCGCCGTGAATCTGCCTCTGGCCTTCGTCACCAACCTGTTGTGGAGTTCCGACTGGTGGCTCGCCGCAGCGCCGCGGTTGCTCGGCGTGGCCTGACGCGGCGCTGGATGTCCGCAACCCGTCTCATCTGCCTGACGTTGCGCCTGGGCTCACGGCGTTCAGCCATGTTCGCGTGTCCTGCGCCTGCGGATCACGCAGCCACGCGAACACCAGCGTATTCCAGAGAATGCGCAGCACATACGTGCGCGTCTCGTTGTAGGGAATGTTCTCGATCCATATGTCCGGATCCATCGCGCGCGGAGGCAGCCACCGCTGCACCGCGCCGGGCCCTGCGTTGTAGCCCGCAAGCGCCACTGGCAGCTGGTCACCAAAGCGGTCGAGCAGCTCTTTCAGGTGGGCCGCGCCGAGCACGACATTGACTGATGGCTCGAACAGGGCGGTGACCGATGGCACCGGCTGCTTCCACAGGCGGGCCGTTCGGCGGGCCGACTCTGGCAGCAGCTGCATCAGGCCGCGCGCATCGGCAGTTGAAACCGCGTCACTGCGGTACAGGCTTTCCTGGCGTATGACACCGTAGATGAGGTCGGAGGGCAGACCCGAGACCTGCGCCGCAGCTGCCACCTCCGCGTCGTAAGGCCGCGGGTACAGCAGCGCATAGTCGTTGAACACCCGCTCGCCAGTCGCAGTGGCGACTGCCTGGTCGTACCAGCCCCAGCGCGCGGCGAGATGGATGGCCTGGGCCCGCGCGGGCGGCTGCAGCGAATCCTGGCCGAAACGCCACTCGGCCTGCGCGTTGCTCACGAGCCCGCTCAAGCGAAGCTCGCGTGCGCGCACGAACGGCGGCAGGTTCCCGATGCTGGCGAGCTGCGTTGCGTCCAGCGGCAGGCCTTTCGGATTCGGCGCGATCCTGCGCTTCAGCCGCGCCGCGGCCATCGCGGAGTAGTAGTTGTCCTCCGCGAGGATCGATTCGTACAGCTGCTGCGCAGAGGCGGTCTCTCCCTGCTGTGCCGCCACGCGCGCCGCCCAGTAGCGCCAGCGCGCGGTGCGACGGTTCTCTTCCGACATGGCGGCGATGCTGCGTGAGGCCTGCTTCCAGTCACCGGCCCACAGTGCTGCCCGCGCTTGCCACTCGCGGGCGGAGTCGTCGAAGTCGGAAGCATCGACGCGCGCGAAGTACTTGAGCGCATCCGCATCGCGGTCCCACGACAGCGCCAGCGCAAGTGCCAGCGCGAACGGGCTCGCCGCGCGCGCGTCGAGCTTGCGTGCACGCAGCAGCGTCTCGAAGCGCTGCCCGGCCGCCGCCCGATCGGCGCGCGCCAGTAGCGTCCACCCGGCGAGCAGCGTGCGGGTGTCGACAGTGGTCTGCGGCGCGGTGAGCAGGGCATCGATCTCGCGTTGCGGGTTCTCGAGCAGTGCGGCCCATTGCAGCAGCGGGCCGGCCCGCTCGGCCGGCAGCGGTCGGGCGATCTGGCGCGCGAAGGCCGCATTGCCGCCTTCGAGCGCGAGGCGCACGCGCTGCTCGATCAACGCATCGCTTAAAGTCCCGATGCTGCGCAGCCAGTCGAACGCGCGTTCGCACTCGGGAAGGCTGCGCGGCGTCAGCCAGGCCTGGGCCACCTCCGCCGCCAGGCCCTCGGTGCGCTGCAGTTCGATACGCGCGGTGAATCCATGACAGCGCAACGCAGCGCCGTCGCTCGCGTCGCGATGAAACGCGAGGAACTGGTTCCACCTGGCGCGCCCGGCGAGGCCGGCGAGCCAGCTGCGGCGCAAGTCCTGCGCCACCGGTTCCCCTTCGTGGGCACGGAGGAACAACGCGACCTGCTCATCCAGCACCGCCGGCACGCCGGCGCCCGCGACACCCAGGGCCTGGCCCAGGCGCGCGGCCTGCAGGTAGGGATACAGGACGTAGCTGCGCAGACTCGCACTGTCGACAGTTGCGACGACGGCGGGAGCGTCGGCGACCCGGCCATAGGCCTGCTGGAACTCGGTGCGCTGTCCGGCGAGCGGGTCGCCGGGGCTCGCGGCGCGGCTGCCCGGGAGTGCGAACAGCATTGCGAGGCATGCTACAAGCCAGCGCCGACAGAGGGGGCCCGGTGCAGATTGGTCTGGAGTGTTGTGCATAGGTGGCGCGAGGGCATCGATAGTCGGATATCAATACCATGCCCCCGGCGAGGTGTTCGACTACCAGCACACGCCGTTCCGAAGCCCGGCGCCTGCAGCCGCATCCATTTCCGGTGCGACGACCAAGGGCGTTACTTCAGTCTTGACGCGGCGCATCATCGGGCGGGAAGTCATAGGTAGAGATTGTCTGGATCTGGCGCTAGGTTACGCATTGAACGGGCGCGTAGCGAGAAGGTCATGAAGCAACCTGCACAACTCCTGTCCACGGTACGTGTCGCGTTGATCTGTTGTGCAGGCACCTTGCCTGCCGTCGCGGCCGCACCGGATGTTCCGGTCCTCGCCCAGGAACTCGAGAAAGTGCGAGCTTCCGGGGAGGTTCTAGCTGCCTTGTGGACTCGCCGCAGCGACTCCTACACCCTGCAGATCGTGCTTCGCAACCCGTTGTCTGGCGTGTTTGGGTCTCGCACGCTGGCGCTGATCGACGGCCGGCGCGTTGTTTCGACCTCCAACCAGGCGGATGTGGCGATGCCGCCCAACCCGGCAACGCAAATATCCCGACCAGACGCGGAAGCAATCAAGACGCTGGTAGGGGACGCACTGAAGCCACTCCCGCGAACCCAGGTGTGGCTCCTGGGACCGGACGGCACACTCATTCTTCCGACACAGCGCCCGGCCGATAATTCCAGGCCCAATGCCACCAGCCTCCGCAACATCGGGACCGCGGGGTCCGAGTTGCTGTACAGGTTCCTGCTCTCCGACGGCCAGAATGCGGTTGCCGCAGCGGTCATGATCGGCGACAACTTCTACATCGAGCGACTGGCACCACTCGAGGTCGACAGGAAATAGTCGGCGGCTGCCCCGATAGCTGGACTGCATTCGTTGACCCTGCGGTCCGCGCGAGCATCTTCGGCGTCACGGCACAATTCCCGACCCCTCGACCGCCGACAAGATGAACCGCGCGTCGGAAAGATGCCTCTTGCAATAGTAGATATCTGCATCGGCACACCAGCGCCGTCTGAAAAAGGCGGTGCTCCTCCACGCTCGAGGCTGGCGGTGGGCGTGGCTCTGAAGCATAGTCGGTGTTCTCCGTTTCATCAGTCGGACGACCGGATGCGAATCGAATCGCGCGTCGGGAGAAGGGAATGAATGCCGAAGAAGACATCGAGCGACGCGCTCACGAGCTTTGGGAAGCAGAGGGTCGCCCGGACTCCAGAGCACTCGATCATTGGTTCCAGGCGAAGGAAGAGACAGCCTGCAAGGCTCTCGGCTCTGCCACTTACAAAGCCACCCAGCAAGGTTCGGTGGTCACGGTCACTGCCAGCGGTGCCTTGCCAAGACACGGTATGCAGGCTTCATTGGAAAACAACCGGCTGGAACCGGATGACCCGGATTACGCGGGCGTGGTCCTTGGGTACATGCTGCTCTTCCGGCCGGTCGGGCCGCTCGGCGAAGCAGGGCCTGTTGCGTTTCAGGCGACTGCAACGTTTGAGTACCAGGGCAGCGTCAACAAGGTTCTGGTATTCGACCGTTACGGGCCGCACATGGTGAAAGTAGCGCGGCCCCGGGTGAGCGTAACCAAACCTGAAAAAGTGGTCCCCGTCTTGAAGTCTCCCGCTCCCAAGCGGTCAAGGAAATGAACCGGATGCGCCATGCAATGCAGGGCATCTCCAACGCGGCCGGGATCGAGTGCTAGCTATGGTCCTTGATGTGGTTGCGCAGATACTCACTGTGTGCGTGATCCTTCTCCTTCTTCACGGCGCGGGCCTTGCCGTGTTCCGCGGCGAGCGAGCGCTCACGCGTCTTGCCAGTGCTCACGGAGGCGGAAAACGGGAATAATCGCTCGGGGTTCGCGGCGCCGCAGGCCGGACAGTCCGGCGTCTCGTTCAGCTTGACGATCTGCTCGAAGCGGTGTGCGCACTTTCGGCATTTGTAGTCGTAGATCGGCATGGGAACAAGATACCTGAAGTGCTCCCGTCGATTGGCTGGTTATCGCGACGCCGACGGCTTTGCCGGTGCCGCTCCTTCCCCTGCCGGCTGCATCCGGTGCAGCGACAGCGTGAAACGGATGAACGGGTCGTCGTTGATTTCGATATCAATGGTCATGAACAGAAGCTTCGCGTCGGGTCTGGCATCGATGCGGATGGTCCTGTCGCAGGTTCGCCATTGTGCTTCGCCCCGGGGTGGCGGTCTCATTGAATTGAGCAGGACGGGCGTGTTCACGCATGGCGTCCTGAAAGTCGCAGTATTGCCAGCGATGAAGCCCAGCCCGCCTTCGGGAAGACCCTTGTTGTCCACCAGCAGATAATTGATTCCCGACTTGCCGGGATCGAGGCCATACAGCGCCATCGCCGGGTCCAGGTAGGACACGCCGCCCGGGATGTTGTAAACCCCGCCCCGCTCCGTGTCCGAGGGAGTCACCACTTCATGGATGTCCTCCCACGCCACATTGAGGATGCACTGCACGCCGGGACCGGTGCCCACGGAGACGCAGTCAGCCGTGCCCTTGATCCCCTCGCAGTAGCCACAGTCGCCTTTGGCAACCACGTTGATGATGCCCTCGAACTGGTACCTTCCCACCAGCCGCCTGAGCCAGACATCCGGCTCCGCTGTCGGCGTGACGATCTCCTCCAGTTTCGGCTCCGTATGCGGCTGGGCGCTGACTCTGCCCGGAGCCAGCAGGGCGGTACATGCCAGCAGTGCGACGACCATGACGCGGAGGCAGCAGATCATGGCCTGGGGCGTATCTAAGTTGAAGCGCGCCGCCAGCTCGTTGTTCAGTTCGGCATCGATCTGCATGTCGATCACCTTGCCTTGAACCTTGTTCTGCCCCGGGCCGGCAATCCGGCTCGGGGCAGCGCTGCTAACGCTTTCTGGCAGGCTTCTTTTTCTTCTTGGCAGCAGAGGATTTCTTTTTCTTTTTCGCCGCTTTCACGGGCTTCGCCGTGGCGAGCTTCAGAATTACCGCACCCGATACCGGATCGGTTACGCCAAGTTCGCCGCCAAGGTCCTCCAGTGCATCGCGAATGCCATCCAGCATGGAGATCATCTGGGGACGCGCATTGACGATGCTCTGCTGGGTTCTCCACTCGGCAATGAAACAATAGGTCCGATCGCCCGTCTTGATTACCGATCCGCCAATGAACCCCTTGAGTTGGGGTCTGGCTTTGCGGTGATAGTCGATGAACCGTTCTTCTTCGCCGGGTTTGACACGGAATCGCACGACGTTGAACGCAGTCATGGCGCTACTCCTTTTGCAAAAAGTTGATGTTTCCTGGCAACCTGCATGCGCCGGTTTTTCGTGAAATAGGTCTCGCGGCTGCATGCGGATGCGTTTGGCACGGTGCGAGCATAACTTACACTTCCGGACGCCGCCTTCCCCGGTGCCACATTTCCTGCGCATTCCGTCCCACTAAGGATTGTTGGGGACTGCTGAAACTTCGTCATGTTCGCGCCCGTCCCATCGTACGTACTGACAGATTCGAAACGAGGTAGCCGACATGTATACGATTGCACTCTCCACCCTGTTGTTTCACAGCCTTGTCACCGTGGCAATGATGCTGGGCATGGCGCTGACTTCCTGCCTGCCGGACCGGCCAACGCGCACATGATTGCCGCATGTGGCGACTGTGGCCGGCATCGGCCGGGCTATCGCGACGCGGAAGGCTTTGCCGGCGCCGGGACTTCCCCGGTCTGCGGCACGCGGCGCAGCGACATCGTGTAGCGGGTCCAGATCTCGTCGTTGATTGCGAAGTCGATCGACATATGCAGGAGCCTGGCGTCGGGCTCCGCGTCGATGCGGAGGGTTCTTTCGCAGGTTCGCGGGGTTTGCCGGAACAAGGGTGGTTCGGCTGGTTGAGGTGGCGGTTTCATCTTTTCAAGCATGGTGGGCGCGTTCACGCAGGGCGTCTTGAAGGTCGCCCTGTCGCCAGCAATGGAGCCCAGCCCGCCTTCGGGCAGACCCTTGTTGTCCACCAGCAGATGATTGATCGCCGACTTGCCGGGATCGAGGCCAAACAGCAGCATCGACGGACCCAGGCTGGACACGCCGCCCGGCAGGTTGTACACCCCGGCCAGCGGGTTGTACCGCTGGTTCGGCTTGAGTTCCTTGGGATACACCACTTCATACAGGTCTTCCCAGGTCACATTGAGTACGCACTGCACACCGGGACCGGTGCCGATGCCCGTGCAGTCACCCTTGCCCTTCATCGCCTTGCAGTACGGTACCGGTTCGGGGGGCGGGTCTCCGGCGCCGGGTTCATCCGGGTCGGGAACGCACCTGTAACCAGGATAGGTCACTTCGACCATGCCTTCGACACTGTACCTTCCCACCAGCCGCCTCAGCCAGGCGGCGATGTCCGCTGGCTCCGTGACGGGCCTCGCCTGGGTGACGGCCTGGCCTGCCGCGGAAGGGCGTGGCACGGCGTGCGCGCCGCCGGAGGCAAACATCGCGATACAAGCCAGTACGGTTATTGCGCGCATGATGGCTTTTCCTGACCCTATCGCGACGCCGGGGATGCGCTGGATACCACGGGGCCCTGAACCTGCGGCACGCGGCGCAGCGACATCACGTAGCGGGTGAACGGCTCTTCGTTGATGTCGATGTCGATCGACATGAACACGAGCTTGGCGTCCGGTTTGGCGTCGATGTAGATGGTTCTGTCGCAGGTTCGTGCCGGTGGGTCCAGCGGTTTCATCGCGCCAAGCAGGGCGGGCCCGTTCACGCATGGCGTCTTGAAGGTCGCCCGGTTGCCAGCGACGAAGCCCAGCCCGCCTTCGGGAAGACCCTTGTTGTCCACCAGCAGATAGTTGATCCCCGATTTGCCGGGATCGAGGCCAAACAGGAGCATCGCCGGATCCAGGTAGGACACACCGCCCGGCAGGTTATACACCTTGCCGTCATCCATATTCACATCGTAGAGGTCCTGCCATGTGACATTGAGTACGCACTGCACGCCGGCGCCGGTGCCGATCGCGATGCAGTCACCCTTGCCCTTGATCGAACTGCACCAGGGTTCGGCCGGAGGAGGCGGGTTGGAATTGGCCGGGTCCGGTGGGAGCTGACCGCACCTGTGATCCTCGGTTTTGACCACTTCGACGAGGCCCTCGAACTGGTACCTTCCCACCAGTCGTTTGAGCCAGACATCCATGGCCGGGTCGGCGCCACCACTTCATCCAACCGCGGTTCCGTACGCGGCTGGGCGCTGGCCCTGCCGGAGAGCAGCGCCGTACACCCCAGCAGCGCGATCACCATGATGCGGAAGCAGCAGATCATGGCTTGGCTGCGGGTGTCTGAATCTGCGCCACGCGGCGCATCCGGAAGTTGAAGCGCGCCGCCAGCAGGGTGTTCAGCTCGGTATCGATCTGCATGTCGATGACCTTGCCCTCGGACTCGGCGGTAATGCGGATGATCCGCTGGCAGCCCTCGGGTGCGTTCACGCACGGTGTCTTGAAGGTGGCCGTATCGTTGATGATGAAGCCCGTTGCGCCTTCGGCCAGACCCTTGCTGTTCACCTGCAGGTAGCGGATGCCCAGATCATCGGGCTCCATGGCGTACAGGATCATGGCCGGCGTCAGGTCGGAGACCCCGCTCACGATGGCTTGCCCGTTGGGTCCGGGTATTTGCGGCCAGCGCACATTGATCTCGCACTGCACGCCGGGCGCCACACCGAAGCCGATGCAGGTTCCCGTCCCCGTGGCGGTCCAGCGGTCCTGGGGGTTGCCCTTGCCGCCCAGATCGACCTTGCCCTCGAAGGTGTACTGTCCGAGCAGCCGCCTGATCCAGTCAATCAATACCGAGGGCTTCCGGGTGGGCTTCTCGGCGCTGACGATCACTTCACCCAGTTCGTCGGTCTGGGTCGATTTGGGGGCTGGCTGCGATGCGGGCGGCTGTGACGCAGGCGGCCGGGCGCTCGCGGGGCTGGCGGCAATGCCTGTGCCGGGCAGCAGCAGCAGCGCAACCGCGCAGCTCTTGAGTGTTTTCATGCCACGGATTCCGGTCGACATGATCCTTGCCCCTCTTAAATGTTTGCAGCGAGTGTGCCACGTGGCCGGCGCCGGGCGTAGTCTGGCGTCGCCCCTCACGACATTCATCCACTGGATGGCGTCCCGTCCGATGGTGCGCCGCAATAGCGGTTCCCCCCGGTTTTCAGGGGCTCATGACCCACTGTAGGAAGAAGCCGACTGCGCGTTGGGAGCGGCGCCGCTGGCTCCACCTGTGGCGACGCGAAAGACTGTGGGCAAGCGAAGTCACAGGAGGATGCCATGAACGAGCAGATCATTCGCAATTGTGTGGTGACGGACCGCCTCGCCCGGGGCCTGGCGGAGTACTACTACCGCCGCGTGCATGGCATTAGTTGTGGAGATCTGCTGCCGCCGGAGGAGCGTGCGAGCATCGACAGTCGCTACGACCAGCGCCTGCAGCGCGCCCGCCTGTTCATCCAGGGCTCACGGTCCCAGCTGCTCGGGGCAGGCTAACCAGCCCACACACGGGCAGCGCACCCAGCGGCTGCGTGGCAGCCCTCGGCCCGTCACCCTGAGTTGATGGTCAGGCCTCAGGTCCATGACACACGGCTTCGACATTGTGTCCATCGGGACCAATGACGAATGCTCCGTAGTAGTCTGGGTGGTAGTGCGGACGAAGTCCGGCAGCGCCATTGTCCTTTCCGCCTGCTGCCATGGCGGCAAGATGGAACTCATCCACCTGCTTTCGGCTCCCGGCGATAAATGCGAGATGCAGGTGGGCAGGACGTTCCTTCGCCTCAACGAGTCACTGTGTTCGTGACGCCCAACTGGTCTTGTCACACTTTCCAATTTGGTGGAAGCTGGGGATTGGCTGCAAGCACAAAGAATTCCAAGGGGCCACCATGTCATTTGCTGATCGATACCGCGACCCGGAAAGAGGCGACTTCCATCTGCTGACACTGCTGCGTGACGTGGCCATCCTGATTGTAGCCCTCATTGTCCTGCGCATCATCTGGCCCTTCTACTCAGTGCCAACGGGAAGCCGCGGCGTGGTCACGCAATTCGGCAAGATCGTCGGAATCGAGCAGGAGGGGCTCGCCGTGCTGCCGCCGTGGCGCAAGCTTTCGGTTTTCAATATCAGGGCCGAGTCCGCCACCATAGAAAATGCAGATGGTGCCACCAGCGACACGCAACCCGTACGCGTCAGCCTGACTGTGAGATACAGCATCGAGCCCAACCGCGTCGCAGAAGTGTTCGAGAAATACTCCCATGACGGTGACCTGTCTTCCTACGTGCAGACTGCGGCCCAGGAAATATTCAAGGCGGTCACCGCGAGATATACCGCGCCGGATCTCATCGGCCAGCGCGCCGCCGTCTCCAGCGACATCTACGCAGCACTGAGCCAGAAGCTCAAGCTGTACGGGGCGCAGGTCGTCAACATCGACATGCGCAACTTCTCGTTTTCCGAGTCCTACATGAGCGCGATCAACGAGAAGGTGACGCAGGAGCAATTGCGCCTCGGTGCCGAGAACAAACTGAAGACCGTCGAAGCGGAGCAGAAGCAGAAAGTGGCAGTGGCGGAGGCAGAAGCCAACGCCCTGCGCGCCCGGGCGGATGGCGAGGCGTACGCAAATCTCAAGGTTGCGCAGGCACAGGCTGAGGCGCTCCGCGTGCAAAACGCGGCGCTGGCGCAGAACAAGGATGTGCTGGAATTGAGGCGAATCGAAGTGGAGAAGGTCAAGGCGGAACGCTGGGATGGAAAGCTTCCCCAGGCAATCTATGGCAGCGCGCCGATACCGTTCCTGAATGTAGGCAAATAGCTCAATCCCGGCGACATGGTGTTGCGGCAATTCGCCGCGTAGATGCCGCGGTTCATCCGGCATGCGACCCACCATGTGCGTGCCGTTCTCGATGCGGTAGCACCCGGGATGTTCCTTCACCAGGGCGCAGCGCGCGGCGCCAGTCCCCGATAGCGCCACTTCAATGGATAAGCGATCATCGTATGGCTTGCATCTACGACATGGGGATGATGATGTCTTGCCACCGGTTCCTGGTATCGCCATTGCTTGCCGTGCTGGCCATGGCGTTCGTCCGGGAGGCAGCCGCCGCCACGCCCGCGCGTCATCAGGACTATGTTACGGATTCCTCGACCTGTGATGGTTTTGCCAGGCTGCCGATAGTCATGGCTCCGGGCTACTGCGCGGGTCTGGTGTTCGGACCGCCGCCCGGCAGTTTCCAGAAGAGAACGCTGAAGAATCCGCGGATGCTGCTGCCTCTGGCCGACGGGCAACAATGGATCGTCACGGATCTTGGTGGCTGGCAGGAAGGTAATGGCGCGGTCTGGCTGCTGCAGGCACGGCGGAATTTACCGGCACAGCTGAGACCCCTGATCCGCGGCCTGGATCTCCCGCACACGGTCGCGCTTGGGCCGGATCAACGCATCTACGTGGGCGAGATGGGTCGTATCTTCCGATTCGATGCGATGGCAAAAGATCCGGCAAGCACGATCGAGGTTGTCGTCTCCGGCCTGCCCGACAACAAGCTGCATGACAACCGGCATCCACTGTCGCATTTCGTGTTTGACAGGGATGGAGCACTGCTGGTCAACGTCGGTGCGCCCACCGATAGCTGTGCGCCTGACGCAGGCGTGCCAAAGGCGGCGACCTGCGCGTTGTCGGAAGGTGATGACGGCAAGGCCGTCATACGCCGGTATGAATACCTGGGTGCCGGCAAATGGAGCGCCGCGTGGACGGTTCTCGCCCGTGGACTGCGTAATTCACTGGTTCTGCTTCGCCACGAATCGGGGTCGCTGCTGCAGGCTGAAAACAGCATCGATGCGCCAGCCTCGCGTGATCGACCGTATGACGAGATCAATCTGATCAGGCCGGGTGCGCACTATGGCTGGCCGTATTGCGTCGACATGGATAGCCCGACCGCTGGTTGGCGGCAATCGAAAGCAATGGATTGCAAATCCGAAGCCCATGCCAGACCTGTTGTGCTTCTGCCGCCCCATGTTGCTCCACTGGGTGCGGTTTATTACCCGGGCACCATGTTTCCGGACATGAAAGGCAGACTTCTCATGAGCTGGCATGGCTACAGGGCGACAGGTTCAAGACTTGTGGCGTTCGAAGTGAACTCGCAAGGCGTTCCCATCGTGGCGGCAGGGGCCCAATATGCCGAGTATGCGGCTGCCGGCATGACGATGCGGAAGTTTGCCGGTCCCGCGGCCCAGCCCCTCGTGCTTACAGAGCGCTGGGATCTGAAGGCTGGAGTTCGACCGGCGGGTGCGCCGGTGGGTATTGCGGTAGCGCAGGACGGAGCGATCTGGGTTGCGGACGACCGCAATGGCGCCGTCATACGTATCGCCGTGGATCGACCCTGATTTGCTTGGGGGGCCGCCGTGCATCGCAGTAAGATGCTGGCCTCTTGCAACCATCAGCCCGGTACGCACGCCATGACCAATTCCCGCCTTTCCGCCCTGATCGCCGGTTCGATTGCGATATCCGCAGTCTTCTCTCCAGCCTGGTCTGCCGGCAAGGCTGCCGACGTTACCGCCAGGCGCATGGAAAACGCCGACAAGGAATCCGGCAACTGGATGTCCCATGGCCGCACCTGGGGCGAGCAGCGCTTCAGCCCGCTGAAGCAGATCAACGAAAGCAACGTCGGTCGCCTCGGCCTGGCCTGGTTCGCGGACCTCGGAACCTACAAGGGTGTGACGGCGACGCCGCTGGTCATTGACGGCGTGCTCTACAACATCTCTGCCATGGATATCACCACTGCCTACGATGCCACCAACGGCACGGTGCTGTGGACCTACGATCCGCGGCTTACTCCGGAGCAGGCTGCGGTGGCCTGCTGTGGTCCGGTGAGCCGTGGCCTTGCTGCGTGGGAAGGCAAGCTCTTCATCGGCGCCCTGGATGGCAGCCTGATCGGGCTGGATGCAAAGACCGGCAAACAGCTGTGGCGAACGCAGACGGCCGATCCGGGCCAACCCATCTCGATTACCGGTGCGCCCCGTGTGACAAAAGACGGCCTTGTGGTCATCGGCAACGGCGGCGGCGATCTGGGTGCGCGCGGCTACATGAATGCATTCGATGCCAACACCGGCAAGATGGTATGGAAGTTCTACATCGTGCCAGGCGATCCCTCGAAGCCTGATGGCGTTGCTTCGGATTCCATCATGGAGATGGCAGCCAGGACCTGGAACGGCGAGTGGTGGAAGACCGGCGGCGGTGGCAACAACTGGGACGCCATCGTCTACGACCCGAAGCTCGACCTCGTGTATTTCGGCACGGGTAATGGCTCGCCGCATCCGCAGGCTTTCCGCACGCCCGGTGGTGGCGACAATCTCTTCATCGGCTCCATCGTGGCCGTGGACGCGAAGACCGGCAAGTACAAGTGGCACTACCAGGAAGTGCCGGGCGACGAGTGGGATTACGACAGCACTTCGCCGCTGGTGCTGGCTGAGCTGACGCTCAACGGCAAGCTGCGCCAGGTCATCATGCATGCGCCGAAGGATGGCTTCTTCTATGTGCTCGACCGTGCCACGGGCGAGCTGCTGTCGGCGAAGAACTTCGTGCCCAACACCTGGGCCTCGCATGTGGATCTGAAGACCGGTCGCCCGGTGATCTACCCGGAGGCCATGGTTGAAGTCGAGCCGCGCCTGATCACCCCGAATGCCGCGCACAACTGGAACCCGATGTCCTACAGTCCGCTGACAGGCCTGGTGTACATCCCCATCCAGGAGCAATGGATGATCATCTCGCGTATCGAGGACGGGAAATTCCAGTTCCGCCTCGGTCGCACGACCATCGGTTCGGGCAACGCCAATCCGGAGCTGCGGCGCGAGTTCAACCAGAAGGTGAACAACGGCGACAAGGGCTACACGCTGGCCTGGGATCCGGTCACGCAGACCGAGCGCTTCCGCATCGATGCGCCGTTCTTCTTCAGTGGCGGCACCATGGTGACAGCGGGCAACCTGCTGGTGCAGGGCACGATGAGCCGCACGCTGGCGATCTATACGGCCGACAAGGGCAGGAAGCTGTGGGAGTCGCCGACGATGTCGGTGCCGGTGGCTGGCCCGATCACCTACTCGGTGAATGGCAGGCAGTACATCGCGGTGAATGCCGGCTGGAACCAGGCCATCGTGCACGGCCTGAATAACCACGACGAGCCGTTCGTCAACGGCCCGGCCAAGCTCGTGGTGTATGCACTCGATGCAAAGGGTGTGGCGTTGCCGCCGCTGCCCGCAGCCGAGACGCTGTCGGCTCCGCCGCGTGACCGGCAACCGGCGGACAAGGTTGCAGCCGGAGCCGTGGTGTTCGCCAGGATCTGTGCGACCTGCCATGGCCAGAATGCGATTGGCTCGGACAAGAAGGATCTGCGCTTCATCAAGCCGCAGTCGCATACGGACTTCAACGACATCGTGCTGCGGGGCAAGTTCAAGGACCGGGGCATGGTGGCGATCACGGACATCTCGCAGGAAGAGGCCGATGCCGTGCATGCGTACATCATCGCGCGTGGCCAGGAAGACTGGGTGCAGTCGATAGCACAGCCGCCGGCGCGGCGCTGAGCAGGCGGGGAGCGGGCCATGCAGCGCAAGACCAGGGTGTTCGCAGGTTTCCTGCTGGCTTGTGGAGCGTTGTTGGCCGTCGCTTCCCGTGGCGAAGAGGTTGCGCAACCGCCCGCACCGGTTCCTGCGGTCGTCAATGTGGTCATGCACACCGCCCTCGGCGACATCCGCATCGCGCTCGAAAAAGACCGCGCGCCCATCACCGCCAACAACTTCCTGCGTTATGTCGACCTCAAGCGCTTCGACGGCATCAATTTCTACCGCGCCGTGAAGATTGACGAAGAGGGCAGGTACGGTCTGGTCCAGGGTGGCCTGCGCGGCAATTCGAAGCTGGTGCTCAAACCCATTGCCCACGAGCCGCCGGCCACCACCGGCTTGAGCCATCTCGACGGCGCGATCTCGATGGCACAGTCCAGACCCGGCACGGCCCAGGCCGATTTCTTCTTCGTCATCGGAGATCTCAAGGATCTCGATGGCAAGGGCACGCCGGAGAGCCCTGGCTACGCCGTATTCGGTCGCGTGACCGAAGGCATGGATGTTGTTCGCGCAATCATGGTGCTGCCGCGCTCCGAAGATGCGGGTGACGGCTCGATGAAGGGCCAGATGCTCGCGAGTCCGGTGAAGATCCTCACGATACGGCGCGCCGAATGATGTCTGGCGACCTAGGGGTTTCCCCTAGGCACTGCTCCAAACCCTGAAACACTCGCGTGGCGTGCCATTAGCGAGATGCCTGCACGGTTTGCGCTGCGGTATTTTCCGAAAATCCCGCGCAAATGCTGCTCCACTTCAACCCGTGGCTGGTCGCGCTATCCATCGTGGTGGCGATCGTCGTCTCCAATACCGCATGGGGGTTTGCTGCGCGTGGCCGCATGGCGGCCAGAATGCGCCTGTACGACGAGAGCCTGGCGAATGCGAACCGTCAGCTGCTGCACCAGGCAACACACGACGCGCTCACCGGTCTTCCCAATCGCACGCACTTTCTCGACAGCCTGCGACTGGCCATCGCCAGGGTAAGGAATGGCGAGCAGCAAATATTCGCGGTGCTGTTCCTGGATCTTGACCGGTTCAAGTTCATCAATGACTCGCTGGGCCACACTGCCGGCGACGAGGTGCTGCGACAGATCTCCCGGCGGCTGATGTCCGAGCTTGGGGACGACGTCGCTGGCGACCATGGCGCCGGCAATGTGGTCAGCCGCTTCGGTGGCGACGAGTTCCTGGTGCTGCTGAACAACCTCAGGACGCAGCCAGACGCGCACCGGATCGCCGAGCGTCTGCTCAAGGCCCTGTCCAGCATTTACAGTATCCACGGCCGGGACGTGCACTGCAGTGCCAGCATCGGCATCGTGAGCAGCGAGCAATGCTGCAGCTGTGCGGACGATGTGGTGCGCAATGCCGACGTGGCCATGTATGAGGCCAAGCGTGCCGGTCGTTCGTGCTCGGTGGTGTTCAAGGAAACCATGCACACCGAGGTATCCCGGCAGGTGCAGATCGAGACCGGCCTGCGCCGGGCAATCGGCACCGATCAACTGAGCGTCGTCTACCAGCCCATTGTCGAGCTGTCGTCGGGGCAGCTGATTTCCGCCGAGGCACTGGTGCGCTGGCAGCATCCGACCCTGGGCTGCGTTTCGCCGGCCGAGTTCATTCCGATTGCCGAAGAGACCGGGCTCATCATTGCGCTTGACCAGTGGGTGCGGCACCAGGCCTGCCACGCCATGCGCCGCTGGCGGGAGAGCGATCCGAAGTCGGCGCCCGGTACGGTGAGCGTCAACGTGTCGCGCGCCGAGCTTGCACGCAACCAGGCCTTCCGCGTCGACATCCAGCAGTTGTTGCGCAGCGTCGGCCTGCCGCCGCATTGCCTGCAGCTGGAAGTCACCGAGCGTGATGTCATGCGCAATCCGGAAGAAGCCCTGTGCCTGATGAACGATCTGCGCACACTTGGCGTGAAGCTCGCCATGGATGACTTCGGAACCGGCACATCGTCGCTGGGCATCCTGCGCACCTATCCGTTCGACACCATCAAGATCGACCGCTCTTTCGTGCAGGGACTGGTCGGTGGCTCCGATGTACTGGCGGTGATGCACGCGACCATCAATCTGGTCGAGCACCTGGGCATGGCAAGCCTGGTGGAAGGCATCGAGCAGGAGGCGCAGGTATCCGTGCTGCTTTCGATCGGCTGCCGCTACGGACAGGGATTCCTGTTCAGCAAGCCCGTTTCCGCCGACCGGCTGCTGGGTTGCTTCCGGCGCAAGGCAGGACCAGTGACCCTGGACGAGCCGGTGCGGAAGGCTGAATCGTTCCGTCAGTCGGCGCGGTTCTTTCCGAGAATGGTGTCGTGATGCCGTTCCAGCATCGTCTGCAGCGTGTCATCGCCCAGAGTCAGATAGATTTCCGAATCGGAGCGCGCCAATGACCACTTCATCCGCCGTTCAAGCCGGGCCACGACCTGCGCCAGCCATCCCCGGTCAAACGCGAACACCTGCAGTTCTTCCGCCCGGTGGATTTTCGCCTCCGCGATCCGCGCTGCCCATTGAGCCGGATCCTTGTGGGCATAAACCGCCACACGTCGTGCAGCTTTACTGGCACGGTGCAGGCGTTCCGGCTCGGGCAGGCCGACGTCTACCCAGGTTGTAAGCGCGCCGGTCAGGTCGCGTACCAGCACGGCCGGTTCGTCGGGGTCTGAAAGACCCTTCGAGAATGCGATGCCCTCGGCATATTCCAGGCAGTACGCCAGTACCCGCGCCAGCAGATACTCGGGCGTTTCGCTCGGGTGCTGCGCTACCCGCAGGTTCAGGGTTTCATAGACACCGCGATCGACATCGGCGAGGTCGATATCGAAGGTGTAGATGGTGGCTCCGAGGGCCAGGGCAGTCTCCGGGGTGTGTCGTCGGTGCGCCGGACTTTACCCCGTTCGGGGGTGCCACCATTCGTCAATCGCCGCGAGCAGCGCACGTGCAGCGATACCCGATCGTGCCGCGAGCTGGCGCGCCAGTGTGGTTTTGCCTGTTCCAGGCAGGCCGGTGACGATGAGCAGGCGCATTCCTACAACAGCTCGTGGCGGCGCGCTACACGCCTGCGATGCCGTGCAGAGTACCCTCTCGCAAACCCATTCCGGTGGACAGATCACGGGAGTCATCATGGATACGCAGTCGGATCACGCTTCCATCGAGGAAGTGGCCTACCAGATATGGGAGCAGCGCGGCCGCCAGGCAGGCTCCTCCGAGGATTGCTGGCGCGAAGCGGAACTGCGCTGCCGCGAAGAGCGGGCCAGATGCACGAAGGCAATGGATGACGCCCTGAAGGCATCATTCCCCGCCAGTGATCCACCCGCGTCGCATATTCCGGACGATGTGCCCATCAATGCGGAAGACAAATGGGTGGCTGCCGCAGAATCGACCAGACCGCCGGCACGTCTTCATATGGTCAGGGAAAAAAAGAGCTAGGCTGGGCAGGCAGTGACCGAAACTTCGGCCCACATGGTGTCGAATGCATTGTTTCCGCCATTGAAACTGCCTGCCACCGGCATGACCTGCTGGATGTTCCTGCCGGCCGCGACCGGAATGAGGTTGACGCCGCCAACACTGCGGTTGGTGGGATCGAAGGTGATCCATCCCGCGCCGGGTACATAGACCTCGGCCCAGGCGTGGGTGGAACCTGTAGCCGATGAGCCGACGACGGTCGCATCCGGGTTGTGCAGATAGCCCGAAATGACCCTCGCTCCGAATCCCAGCGTGCGCACCGCCTCGATGAACAGCACGGCCATGTCGCGGCAGGAGCCCATGCCACGATCCAGCGATTGCAGCGGCGACTGCGTGCCTTCGACATCGCGAATCTGATAGGCCACCGATCCGGGAATGCCGGTGTTGATGTCCTTCAGCAGCGACAGCGTGTCGGTGGGAGTGCCGCGCACAAAGGCATGCACCCATGCGTGCAGGCGTCCGGTGGATTCCGGATATTGCGGCACGGCAAGCGCGCCCAGGTCCCGCCACTCATCTTCACTGTATCGGAATGGATAGTGGATGGCGGAGGCTGAAACCTCGAACACCGGCCACGAGACCGCATCCAGTTCCAGCTCGACGATGCTGTCGATGACCAGGTTGCTGGTCATGCCCTGGAACACCGCAGTGGCCACCATGTTGCCTGCCACATCCTGTGCCCAGGTCACCGCTGCCCGCGGCTCTATGGCGAGTTCCATGGATCGCAGCCGCAGCTCGCGGCTTTCCCGCGGCCGGAGCATGAGGCGATGCGGACGCAGGCTCACCAGTTCGCGATAGTGATAGGTGGTCCGGTGATGCACTCTCAACGGGATCATCGCGCTACCCTGCGGTGAACGCCTGAAGGCGACCGGGGCAATCCTATGCCATTGGCCCTGCGGCCGGCGTGTCAGTATTCCGTATGGGCCGGGGGCGAATAGATCAGGCGCACCGTATCGCCGGTCGGCCGGCGCAATTCTTCCATCGTCAGCGCATCGGCCTTGCAGGGCGCAGCGCCGAGCACGCCGTCGCGCCGCCGCTGCAGTTCATTGCGAAGCTGCTCCACCAGGCCTCCCTCCGGTGCCTTCGTGCCGGTCTTGCGCTCGTCCAGCAGACGCGCCGTGTGCGCCCTCCAGTAGCTGGTATAGCTGCGCTCGTAGTCGGTAATCGCCCGCATGGATGACTCCGCACAGAATCGTTCCACGCAAATGTAGCTGGCCCCGGCTGCCAGGTAGTTGCGGTGTTCATTCACGACAGAAGTTGCAAAGTCGTGCGGACCGTACATCACGTGAAAAAAGCGGTGGCGGGCAGCACCACAGACATGTTTGTCGCGCAGGTATTCGAATGGCGCCTTGCGATGGATCATCGACAGGGCCACGCGCTTCACCTGCTGGATCTGTTGCTCGGTAGTGCCCGCATTCACGATCTGCCTGAGCAGCTGGCAATGGGGGCCTTCCCATTGGCGGAAGTTGTGCGGGGATTCCAGCACCCAGCAGGCCACCTGCTTCTGGTGACGTTCACCGTACTTCGCAACCTCGGAGATCTGCTCCTCCGAGCACTCCATCATCCGGTCGAACATGACCCGCGCGGCGGAGTTGCTGTGCACCATCCGAATCGGAACCTCTTGTGAGAATCGAGCCCCTTGAACCGAGTCTAGGTTCCTTGCCCGGGCCGCACAACCAATGATTCGTGCTCCCTACCTATGCACTGGTCAGTCGGGGTGGCGGATGCCCGGCGCCTGCAGTAGCCTGCTGCAAAACAAGGAGGGGGTCATGAGGACACTGGGCTTCGGGCAGAAGGTCGGCCAGGTCGTGCAGACGGCCTACGTCGTGCAGGACATCCGCGCGTCCATGGACTGGTGGCAGAAGGATGCCGGGGTGGGGCCCTGGTTCCTGCTCGACAGTTTCACCGGCCCCGAGCAGCGCTACCGCGGTGAACCCACCAAGGCCGATGTGGCCATCGCGATGGCATTCGCCGGACACATGATGATCGAACTCATCCAGCCTAAGGACAGGCATCCGTCGGAGTACCAGGAAACGATCAGGCAGCGTGGTTATGGGTTCCACCATCTCGGCATCGCGGTGGAAGACGTCGAGGCGGAGCGTGTGGCCTCTGCCAAGCGCGGCTATTACGTTCCCTTCTCCACCCCGGTGCCGAGCGGGGGCAATGTCTACTACATGGGTGACGGCCACAACGCGCCGGGTTTTGTCGAACTGATCGCGGCCACGGAAGGCACGGATGAAATGTTCACCCGTTACTGGCGGGCGTCAGTGGACTGGGATGGCAGGGATCCGGTGCGAAAGTTTGGCTAGGGCGCCGGGCAGCTCTTCCCCGCAGTGCAGCACGATAGCGGGCAGGCGGCCAACGTAAAACCGGCCGCCTGCGTCAACTGGTCTCCCGACCTAAGCCCGCTTGAAGATGTCGATGACGCCGGTGAACTCCAGGATGATCAGCACGACAAATACGATGCCGATAACCACCAGCACGCCGCTGCCACCCGCCGGTGCGTTCTGCATCTGAGTGGCCATGGTCTGCAACTCGCTGTCGCTGAGGGTAGCCATACGCGTGTCTACTGCGGCCGCGTCAACGCCCATCTTCTCCATCTGGGCGCGCACTTCGCCGCGTGCAAGCGTGCTGCGGATGGAGGCCATATTCAGGTCCCGGTCCGTACGGACGATTGCACTGGTCGAAACGATGCCCGCCTGCACGGCCGTCGTCATTCCAAGGTTCAGGATGGAAACAGCCAGTACCGCAATTGCTGCGGTACGCCATTTTGATGGTGTCATATCAGTACTCCCTCCGGATTGATCCGGCTTGTAAAGGCAACTTCCCGACTATGCCCGTTCCTGCGTCCTGGAACGAGTGCCAAATGTCGCATCCGCTTGTCAGCGGATATCCCATCCTGTGGGTGTAGCGGCCGGCATGCCGCGCATGACGGCCTCGGCGGCGTGGATTTCACCGCGCACCAGCTTGTCGTTGTCCTCCATCACCACATGCGCGGCTGCTGAAGCAGTTTGCAGTGGATCGACGATGGGCGATCAACCCTGCTGTCTGCGCAGTCGATCCAGCTGGCGGCGTTCGCGTTTGTCGGGGCGGGTGTCAGGTCGCGGCCTGGTCAGGGCGGCGAGCCGCCGCTGTTCGCGGTGGCGTACCGAACGTGCGGCGCTGTCCGGCGTCTCGGCATAGCAGGCCTGTGCTTCCGGCGCGCTGCCGCGTCGATCCGGCAGGCCGAGCACATCGATATCGATCGAATGCTCGCCGCTGCTCACGCTCAGCCGCTCGCCGATGCGCACGCGATGCGCCGGTTTCACCCGTTCGCCATCCACCTTGACCTTGCCGCCATTCACCGCAGCGGTGGCCAGCGAGCGGGTCTTGAAGAAGCGCGTGTGCCAGAGCCATTTGTCGAGGCGGTGGCGATCATCCTGGTCGGCGGTGCTGCCCATGAAGGTTTGCTATCGGCGCCCGGCGCCGGATTTCTCCAGTTTCTGCAGCCAGGTTTCGCGCTGCCTGTCGCTCATGCCCTCCACCATGCGTGCCATGAGGTCTCCTGATGGCCCAGTATCGACCTGCCGGGCGGCGCTGTCAGCTTTCGGGAACCAGATGGCAGTGATGCACATTTGCGGCCATGAGTGCTTGCCAAGCGACAGCAGGGCAGGGACACTCGAAAACATGTTTCCTGTGCGTCACAGTGAGCCGATCGTCGACCAGCGTCGACGCAGGCTGTTGGGCTGGCTGGCAGCGGGGCCGGCTGTCCTGGCGCTGGGTCTGCGTGGACAGGCGCTTGCAGCCAACGGGCTGGCCGTGCCGGACCTGCTGGCGCCGCGCATGCTCGGAATGGTCAATACCCATACCGGCGAAAAGCTCCAGATCCGCTATTTCGAAGCCGGGCAATACGTTCCGGCCGCGCTCTCCCGGCTCAATCATCTGCTGCGCGACCATCGCTCGGGTGAAAGTGCGGCAATCGATCCGCGACTCTTCGACCAGTTGCACGCACTGGCGCGCTGCGCGGAATGCGAGCCCCATTTCGAGATCATCTCCGGATACCGCTCACCGGCATCGAATGCCAGGTTGCATGCGCAGAGCAAGGGCGTCGCCACCAACAGCCTGCATATGCAGGGCCGTGCGATCGACGTGCGGCTGTCGGGGACCACATGCCGCAGTCTGCGCGACCTGGCATTGGCCATGCAGAGTGGCGGCGTGGGGTACTACGCCAAATCCGACTTCGTCCATCTGGACACCGGGCGCGTCCGCACCTGGGCGGGTTAGTCCTTTTCCAGACCGTAGAGATCGTCGAGAAACAGCACGCTGCCGTCTTCGCGCGCGATCGCCGTGCCATAGACGAAATAGACCCTGATCGGTTCGCGCAGGTTCACGCGCATGGACTCGGTACCCCGCATGGCCTGCGCAATGCGTTCAGGCGTCCAGGCCGGGTCGTCCTGCAGCACGAATTCAGCCAGCACCGCCGGCTTGCCGACGCGCACGCAGCCGTGACTGTATGCACGCGTGACCTGCGCGAACAGCGACCGGGCCGGCGTGTCGTGCAGGTAGACGTCATGCGCATTGGGCATCATGAACTTCACCGCACCCAGCGCATTGTCGTCGCCGGGACGTTGGCGGATGCGCAGTGTGCCCGCGGCCAGCGCCGCAAGGTTCGCGGCACTTTCCGGCACCACCGTGCCATTGGGCGATACCAGCTCGTAGTGATGATCGGCAAGATATGCGGGATTGGCACGCGCGGCGGGCAGCAGTTCCTTCATTGCGATCTTGCGCGGCACATCCCAGTACGGCCGGAAGATCACATGCGTAAGGTCTGCCACGAAGGTCGGAGTGCGCAGGTCCTTGATGACCTTGCCCACCACGACGTCGATCTGCAGCATATTTGCTTCGCTGTCCTGCATGGCGTTGATCGCATACAGGCGGAAACGCGGAATATTGACGAAGATGGCGCGGCGGTACGGGTTGGGCGGCAGTTCCCGCCATCGCTGCAGCGTGCGCTCGATCTGGTGCACGCGTTGTGTCAGCGGTGTAGTCATGACGCGCCAGGTCTGCTGGCCGAGCACGCCGTCTGTTGCCAGGCCATGGCGCTCCTGGAAGCGCCGGATGCCGGCGACCAGGTTTTCGTCCAGGGTATTGTCTGGCGCCGTGGCATCTGCTGCGGGTAGATCGCCCACGGCGATCAGCAGTCGCCGCAGCGCCGCGCTGCCCGCATAGGATTCGCGCGGCTTGACGGAGTGGCCTGGCAACGCTGGCAGCTGCGTGAGTCCGGGCTGGCTTGCCAGCATCTGATAGCGGGGCAGCGCCTGTTCCAGCAGCAGGAAGTGGTGCAGCGTCTGCGGCGATGCTGCCTGCGCCGCCACGACAGCAGGCAGGAGGCAGGCTGCAGCCCAAAGGGTCACGATGGTGTGGCGAAGTGGCAGCATGCAGACACTCATTTTTCGGGCGCGCCGCGCGGCCCTTTTCTTGCGTTCACGGACTTGCGCAGCAGAAATTCGATCTGCGCATTGATGCTGCGCAGATCGTCCGCCGCCCATTTTTCAAGGTCCTTCCACAGATCCTCCGGGATCCGCAACAGGAATGCCTTGCGTTCGCTGGCAGCCACGATCAGCTGTAGAGCGTGCCGGTATTGATCACCGGTGAGGCATCGGCGTTGCCGCAGAGGACCACCAGCAGATTGCTGACCATGGCGGCCTTGCGTTCGGCGTCGAGCTCGACCACGTGCTGGTCGGCCAGCTGCTGCAGCGCCATGCCCACCATGCCGACTGCACCATGCACGATCTGCTGGCGCGCTGCCACTATTGCCTCGGCCTGCTGACGCCGCAGCATCACGGAGGCGATCTCCGGTGCGTAGGCAAGATGCGTGAGCCGCGCTTCTTCCACGACTACGCCGGCCTTGTTCAGGCGTACCTGCAGCTCTTCCTGCAGCGCCTGCGCGACTTCATCGGTACTGCCACGCAAGGTGGGTTCATGCTGTTCGCCATGATCGTAGGCAAAGCGGGTGGCAATGCCGCGGATGGCAGCTTCGCTCTGCACCTGCACGTAGCTCTTGTAGTCCTCGACATCGAACACGGCCTGGGCGGTGTCCTGCACGCGCCACACCACGACCGCGCCGATTTCCACCGGATTGCCGCGCTTGTCATTGACCTTGAGCGTCTCGCTGTTGAAGTTGTGGGCGCGCAGCGAGAGCCTGGTGGAACTGCCGGAGTAGTCGACAGGGGCGGGGCGCGAAGCGTCCTTCTGCGCCGCCCTGTGGGTGTTCTCCGTGACTGCCCTGGCGGCATTGAGGTTGCGGCGCCGTGAGCAGAAGGGGTTCACCCAGTGAAAGCCGCTGCGACGCACAGTGCCGTTGTAGTTGCCGAACAGGATCAGAACCCGCGCCTCGTTGGGCTGCAGGACAAAGTAGCCACGGAGCGCAAACAGGCCCAGCGCGAAGCCCAGCAAACTCCACAGCAGCGGCCAGCCGGACTGGTCGGAGTGCAGGTGGATCCTGCCAATGATCACAAGGGCGAGCGCCACCATGGCCAGTATCCAGAGGATATTCGCGACCAGCATGGCGAGACCCGGCAGGCTGCTGCCTGCGGTTTCACGCGTGATGCTGTTGACCGGGCGATCCGTTGTTGTCGGCATGGCTTTTCTCCTTGTGATATTCATATGATATCACAATGGTATCCAAAGTCACGCCTGACAGAAAACCGCGATCGCAGGCCTCAGGGCGTCCGCAGCACGCGCAGCGTCAGCACCAGCCCGGCAGCGCCCATGGCCGCAACGCAGGTCCAGACCAGTCCGCTGCCGGCAGAAAGCTGCGCCCAGGGCACGGCCCAGGCCAGAATTGCAGCCAGCCCCGCCGACCACAGCACTGTCGGGACGAACCTGTTGAGGTGGTCCAGCGCCACAACCCAGGCAGGCTCCGGTTCCACCATTCCCGTGGGCATTGCCCGTGCTGCAGCGGCCGCCAGGCGTGCAGTGAAGTCCGCCGGTGGCTGCCATTCGGGCAGTTTCGCCAGGGCAGCATCGATACGCCGTTCCAGGGCTTCTGGCTGGTTCTCGGTATTCATGCAGGGTGTCTCCGGAATTCCAGGATCTGTTCCAGCTTCTCGCGCAGCAACTGCTTGCCCCGGAAAACCTGTGTTTTCACGGTGCCTGCAGGCATGTTCAGCATGGCCGAGATGGCATCGTAGTCGAGCCCGTCGATCGTCGCATAGACGATTGGCAGGCGGTATTTGTCCGGCAGGGCAGCGAGCGCCTCGCGCACCAGCTGGTCGCTTTGCAGCTGCGCTGTTGCGTGCTCGATATCAGTATCGGCGGCGACCTGTGCACCGGCTTCTTCGGGTGCAGTGGGGACGGCCCGCTGTCGCCGCCGCAGCTCGTCCATGGCCACCCGCTGTGCGATGGTGCAGATCCAGGTCGAGAGTTTCGACCGGCCTTCAAACTCGGGCAGGTAGCGGAATACCCGCAGGAAGGTTTCCTGCAGCAGGTCTTCCACGTCCTCGTGCCGGCCCATGGTGCGCAGGATGATGGTGCCGGCCACGCGGGCGTGCTGATCGACAAGTTCTGCACAGGCTGCCTGATCACCCCTGGCGCAGCGGCCTAGCCATTCGAGCTGTTGTTTTTCCAAGAAAGGGGTGACTCGCCGGTACAGTTGAGGGGTGAGACGCCAGACGGTGGTTGCCGGTTTCATTGCAGCGTTGAAACCGTAGCCGCGGACCAGCGTCTTATCCCAATGCAGACCACTTGTCTGCAGTGACAACCGGAGCAGGATCATGGATGGAGCATTGTTCATTCCAGTCATCGCAATCATCGGCGCTTTCTCCGTGCCCATCACCGCGATCGTCATGGACTACCTGCGTCGCAAGCTGCAGTTCGAGGAACGGCGCGCCATGATAGAGAAGGGAATGCAGCCGCCGCCGCTGGAAGAGCTGCCAAGGATGAGCCGTTTCCATCGCGACCCGGCGGTGCGTCGTGAGAGAAGCCTGTTTGCCGGAGTATCCATGCTTTTTCTGGGCATCGGCCTGGGTGTTGGTGCGTGGCTGCTGCAGAACATCGTCAGCGAGTCATTCATGCCCAGGGAGGTGGTTGGGCCAATGACGGTTGGCAGCGCGGTAATGCTGTTCATCGGGCTTGGCAACCTGGTGTACTTTGCGGTTACGGCGAAGCGGGCCGGCGAGCGCGCGCAGTGACATTGCGTCCTCTCCGGCCTGTTGTACAGTGAAGGTCAACAGGGGGAGGGGTGGCCATGGTTCATGCCGGCGTAACGGGCTGGGGCAAGTGCCTGCCGCCAGCGGTGCTCAGCAACGCGGACCTGGCGACTTTTCTCGACACCAGCGACGAGTGGATCAGCTCCCGCACCGGCATCCACGAACGGCGCATCTCCCATGTGGGACTCACGGAGCTGGCACGCGTGGCGGCGCAACGTGCGCTGGCCGCCGCCAACCTCGATCCTGCTGCGCTGGAGCTGATCGTGTTCGGCACCACCAGTTTCGACGACCAGGCGCCCAACCAGGCTTCGGGTCTGCAACAGCAGCTGGGCGCAGTGCGTGCCGCAGCCATGGATGTGAATACCGCCTGCACCAGTTTCCTCTACGCCTGGAGCACGGCAAATGCCCTGATCCGGACCGGCGTGGTGCGCAATGCGCTGGTGGTGGGCGGGGAAGTCATCAGCCGCTTCATGGACTGGAACAATCGCAATGTCGCGGTGCTGTTCGGCGATGGCTGCGCAGCGCTGGTGCTGGAAGCCTGCGACCGGGATGAGGGGCTGCTGGGTGAAAAGCTCGGCTGCGACGTGGGCGGCCGCGATGCGCTGGTGATCCAGGGCATGGGCAGTCGCTATGCCGACTTCGAGCGCCGCTATGGCGTGACCAACTGGATATTCGACGGACAGGAGATCTTCAGGCGCGCAGTGATCGGCATGTCGCAGGCATCAGTCGAAGTGCTGGCCGCTCATGGCATCTCCGGGGACCAGCTCGATCTGATAGTGCCGCACCAGGCGAACCTGCGCATCATCGAGGCAGTCGCGAAGCGGCTCGACATGCCCATGGAGCGTGTATTCGTGAACCTGCAGCACTACGGCAACATGTCGGCCGCGACGGTGCCGGTTGCATTGGTGGAAGCAGTGGAAGCCGGGCGGATCAAGCCGGGCGCGCTGCTGCTGCTGCCGGCGTTCGGTGCAGGCCTTACCTGGTGCGCACACCTCGTTCGATGGGGTGCACGCACTGTGCCACTGCGTGAGTCTGACGCCTGCCTTCCGCCTGCTCCGCACACCGCGCTGGAACTGGTGCAGGCCCTGATACGTCAGCGTTGCTAGCGCCGCGTGATTTCGACCGGCGCCGCCAGCGCTATGGTGAACTCCGTGCCTTCCGCCAGGGTCACTTCGGTGCCGGTCTTCTGCGCGGCTACCGCGCCGATGGCACCACCCAGCAGTCCGCCGAGTACCTTGCCTTTGTCGCCGCCCTTGACCTGATGTCCCAGGATGGCGCCCGCAGCTGCTCCGCCCACGATCTTGGCGGTGTCGCGGCCGGTATCGCTCTTGCCTTTCTGCGTCAGTACGCCATCGATCGGCACGTCGACGCCGCCCGGCAGTTCCAGACGCTCGAAGCGCAGGCCCAGGGTCGGTACCCCGCCTATCTTGTCGCTGCCCGACACCACGTCGGTCACCTGACCTGCGACGGTGGAGCCCGCTGCGATGGCCACGCGCTCGTTGATCCGCACATCCTGGCTAACGTGCGCACGCACCGTGTCACCGACCTTGGCGGTCTTGGACGATAGCGCAGTTGCCAGCGACAGCGACAGCTGCGTGCCACTCGGTACGGTGAGCACCAGCGGAGGAGCAGGTTGGCTGGCAGCCGGGAATGTGGGCCGGTCGCTCACGGGGGGCCTGTGGACGACCACCGGCTTCGGTGCAGGCCTGGGCTTCCTGGCTGTTGCGGCAGCCACGTCTGCCTCGCGCGCGGCTATGTCTGCCTCCCGCTGCGCAAGCTCGGCTTCTTTCTTCTGCACGGCGGCAGCCGCCGCAGCAGCGTCGGCTTCAGCCCGTGCAGCTGTAGCTGCAGCGTCTGCCGTCGCCGCGGTTTCCGTCTGCGGTGCCTTGTTGCAGGCCCCCAGCAGCATCAGACCGGTAAATCCGGCCAGCAGCAACGTGTGGTTGCTTTGCATGATGGGATATCTCCTTGTGTTGTTATGCAGGTGGATTTCCGCCTGATCGATGGCGAGTGTGGTTGTTCCCGGCTGGTGACGATATCGGGGGATTGATGCTGATCGCTGTAAGCAAAGGACTACGCCGTCTGCACTGGCTATGTGCGTTTTGAACGAGGCTGCACTGCATCGAAGCACGGTAGCAGCTGGCAACCAATGGAATTTGTCTTCGCGGGGATCTGGAGTCCCTGTATCGGGCCTTGCCGTGCCGTTGTTCGCTGATCGCAGGATGGCACGCAGTTTGCTTCTGTACTCGTCGCGAAGCTCACGCAATGGGCTTCACGGCAACGCCGCCGGTTCCGGTCTGGTCGCAGCTAACGCTGCTGATCCATACCGCATACCGGTGGCGTTTTTTTTTGGGTTTCAGGAACGGCAAAGCTGGAGAGCAAATGAAAGGCAAGCTGGGTGTATCACGACGCAGGGTTCTGTTGGGGATTGCGCTGGGCGCGCTGTCCGCTCACGCCGCGGTGTCCCAGGCCAAACCGATGAAGCTCGAGAAGGAGCAGATCAAGATCGGCTTCATCAAGCTGACCGACATGGTGCCGCTGGCCGTTGCATACGAGAAGGGTTTTTTCGAAGACGAAGGTCTTTATGTGACGCTGGAGCCGCAGGCCAACTGGAAGGTGGTGCTTGATCGCGTGATTACCGGCGAGCTCGATGCCTCGCACATGCTGGCTGGCCAGCCGCTCGGCGCGACGATCGGCATCGGCACCAAGGCCGACATCATCACTGCCTACAGCATGGATCTGAACGGCAACGCAGTGACCGTTTCGAATGCCGTCTGGCAGCAGATGCTGCCGAATGTTCCCCGGGATGCGCAGGGAAAGCTGGTACGTCCCGTCAAGGCGAACGCGCTGAAGCCCGTGATCGATCAGTTCAAGGCTGCCGGCAAGTCATTCCGCATGGGTGTGGTGTTTCCCGTTTCCACCCACAACTATGAACTGCGCTACTGGCTGGCTTCCGGTGGCGTGAACCCCGGCTTCTACTCGCCGTCGGACGTTACCGGCCAGATCAAGGCCGACGTACTCATATCCGTGACGCCGCCACCGCAGATGCCGGCCACGCTCGAGGCTGGCACGATCAATGGTTATTGCGTGGGTGAGCCCTGGAACCAGCAGGCGATTTTCAAGAAGGTGGGCCTGCCGGTCGTCACCGACTATGAAATATGGAAGAACAACCCTGAAAAGGTAATCGGTGTCACCAGGGCCTGGGCTGACAAGTATCCCAACACCCATCTGGCCATGATCAAGGCGCTGCTGCGCGCCGCGGCATGGCTCGACGCGAGCCCGGCCAACCGCAAGGAGGCCGCCGCGCTGATTTCACAGTCGCAGTACGTGGGTGCCGACGTGCGCGTCATCTCCAGCAGCATGACCGGAACCTTTGAGTACGTACCCGGCGAGAAGCGCGCGGTGCCTGATTTCAATGTCTTCTACCGCTACTACGCCACCTATCCGTTCTACAGCGACGCCATCTGGTATCTGACGCAGATGCGCCGTTGGGGCCAGATTCCTGAAGGCAAGCCAGACAGCTGGTACCTGGAAACAGCCAGGAAGGTCTACCGGCCGGACATCTACCTCAAGGCCGCAAAGCTGCTGCTGGACGAGGGCAAGCTGAAGAAGGAAGACGTGCCCTGGGAGTCCGACGGATTCAAGCCTGCCACCAGGGATTTCATCGATGGCGTGGAATACGACGGTCACAGGCCCAACGCCTACATCGATGCATTTGCCATCGGGCTGAAGGGCCAGCAGAAAGTCGAGGGCGCCAATGTCGTCGGCAAGTAGCAATGCGCGCAAGCTGGAGCCGGTCGTGACGCCCGCTCCTGCACCGGCGGGTCCTCCTGCCGCCGCCGCGTCGGCTCCCCCGGCGCGCAGGCTGCGGCAGACGCCGGAACGCCTGTGTCGCGTGCTGACGCTGCTGGGCCTGGGCTTTGTTGTGCCACTGGTGCGCATGGCTTGTGGTGAAGACCCGCGGTTGCAACTCAGGAGCCTGTGGCGCTCGGCGGGAGTGCCGCTGCTGGCCATGCTGTTGTTCGGGATGCTGTGGTCATTTTCGGCGGCCCGCATTCACACCAGTCTCGGCCAGATTCCAGGTCCCGGGGCTGTGTGGCAACAGGCTGGCGCACTGTGGGCCGACCACAAGGCCGAGCGTGAGCGTCAGGCGCAGTTCTACGAGCGGCAGGAGCGCCGCACCGCGGAGCGACTGGCCGCGGATCCGGCGGCCGAAGTCTCGCGGGTGAAATACACCGGGCGGCCGACCTATATCGACCAGATCTTCACCAGCCTCAAGACGGTGTTCACGGGCTTCCTGTTTGCGACCCTGCTTGCCGTGCCCATCGGAATTCTCTGCGGCATGAGCCGCACGGTCGATGCGGCATTCAATCCTTTCGTGCAGGTATTCAAGCCCATCTCGCCACTTGCCTGGCTGCCGATCGTCACGTTGATCGTCAGCGCGGTTTACAGCAGCGAGAGTCCGGTGTTCGAAAAGTCATTTCTCGTCTCGGCCATTACCGTGGCGCTGTGCTCTCTCTGGCCCACCGTGATCAACACCTCGCTGGGCGTGGCATCCATCGACAAGGACCTGCTGAACGTCGCCAGGGTTCTGAACCTCAACTGGCGGACGCGACTGATGAAGCTGGTGCTGCCGTCGTCGCTGCCGTTGATCTTCACCGGCATGCGGCTGTCGCTGGGCGTGGGCTGGATGGTATTGATTGCGGCGGAAATGCTGGCGCAGAACCCGGGCCTCGGCAAGTTCGTCTGGGACGAGTTCCAGAACGGCAGCGCCGAATCCATGAGCCGCATGCTGGTCGCAGTCTTCACCATCGGCTTCATCGGCTTCCTGCTCGATCGCGTCATGCTGACGCTGCAGAGCCTTACCGACTTCAGCGGGAGGCGCTAGGCCATGCCCATCCTGGAGATGAAGCGGGTCTGCAAGAGCTACACGCAGGGCGTCAGGACGCAGTCGGTGCTGAAGGACGTGAGCCTGGCGATCGAAGAGGGCGAATTCGTGGCGCTGGTGGGGTTTTCCGGCAGCGGCAAGACCACGCTGGTGTCGATACTGGCGGGCCTGATCACCGCGGACGCAGGTGGGGTGCTGTTCAAGGGCAGGCCGGTGACCGGCGCGTCGCCGGAGCGCGCGGTCGTGTTCCAGAGCTACTCGCTCATGCCCTGGCTGTCCGTGACGGGCAACGTGGCACTGGCGGTGGATGCGGTGCACAGCGACATGTCTGCGACGGAGCGCGCGGCGCTGGTGGCGCGCTACGTGAAGATGGTGGGACTGGGTCATGCTGCCGACCGCCGCCCTTCCGAGCTTTCCGGCGGCATGCGCCAGCGGGTGGCGGTGGCGCGGGCACTGGCCATGGAGCCCGAGTTGCTGCTGCTCGATGAGCCCCTGTCGGCGCTGGATGCGCTGACCCGCGCCAAGCTGCAGGACGAGATCGAGGCGATCTGGGAGAGCAATCGCCGCACGGTGGTGCTGGTCACCAATGATGTGGACGAAGCCCTGTTGCTCGCCGATCGCATCATCGCGCTGTTGCCCGGCGAAGCAACCGGGCTGGGACGTGAATTCCGGATCGATCTGCCGCGGCCGCGCGATCGCAAGTCCGTCAACGACAACCCGGGCTACAAGGAGCTGCGCGCGGAGATCACCACCTATCTGCAGGGCATCGGCAACGACCGCAGCGCAAGTCGTGAAGCGCGAGTGAACCTGCCCGATGTCACACCGCTGAGCGCGCTGGATCCGCTGCCGAAGGCCATGCGTGAGGCGCAGAAAGCCAGGCAGGCGCTCAGTCCCGGGAAATACGTGGAGCTGTACGAGGTGGTCAAGACCTATCCCACCACGCGCGGGCCGCTGACCGTCGTCGACCGCTTCAATCTGGACATTGCACGTGGCGAATTCGTTTCGCTGATCGGGCATTCCGGCTGCGGCAAGTCCACCGTGCTGTCGATGGCTGCCGGCCTTACGGAAGTCAGCGACGGTGGCATCGTGCTGGATGGTCGCATGGTGGCTACGGCGGGTCCTGATCGCGGCATCGTATTCCAGGCACCCAACCTGCTGCCCTGGTTGACGGCCCGCGAGAACGTGGCGCTTGGTGTGGAGCGCGTGTTTCCCCATGTCTCGAACGGCGAGCGGAGCGACATCATCGAGTACTACCTGTCGCGCGTCGGCCTCGCCGATGCCATGGACCGGCGCGCCAGCGAGCTTTCCAATGGCATGCGGCAGCGCGTGGGCCTGGCCCGCGCCTTTGCGCTGTCACCCAAGCTGCTGCTGCTGGATGAACCCTTCGGCATGCTCGACGCGCTGACGCGCTGGGAGCTGCAGGAAGTGTTGATGGATGTATGGAAGCGCAGCCGCGTTACGGCGATCTGCGTAACCCACGATGTGGACGAGGCCATCCTGCTGGCCGATCGCGTGGTCATGATGACCAACGGTCCCAATGCGCGCATCGGCAAGGTCATGAAGGTGGATCTGCCGCGACCGCGCTCCCGCCGGGCGCTGCTGGAGCATCCACGTTACTACGAGTACCGCGGTGAGCTGCTGTCCTTTCTGGAGGAGTACGAGCACGCGCCGTCCGCCGTCGCCTGATGCTTTGCATACGTACATGAATGGGAGATACAGGATGAAGGGTGTTCTGATCAACGCAGCAATACTGGCCAGTGTGGCTGTGGCTGCGCAGGCCGACGGTCTGGATCCGCTTGTCGGCGCAATCGGCGAAACCAAGGTGCTCGCCGATGCGCGCCTGCGCTTCGAATCGGTGGACCAGGAGCCGTTGGCGAAGAAAGCCAGTGCAGTGACCCTGCGGGCGCGGCTCGGATTCGAGACCGGCAAGGCATGGAGTACATCGCTGCTGGTGGAGGGCGACGGGATCTGGCCCCTGGTCACGAAATACAACAGCACCACCAACGGCAAGACGGCCTATCCCGTGGTGGCCGATCCGGAGGCCTATGAGTTCAACCGTCTGCAGCTGACCAACACCAGCATCGTCGACACCACCATCACACTGGGCCGGCAGCGTATCGTGCTGGACGACCACCGTTTCGTGGGCAACGTGGGCTGGCGGCAGAACGAACAGACCTACGACGGACTGCGCGTGGTCAACAAGCACATTCCGAACGTGACGATCGATGTCAGCTACGTGAACCAGATCAACCGCATCTTCGGACCCGAGGGTCTGCCGGGCGCAAACGACGGCCGCTTCACCGGCGACACGTTTCTCGGGAACGTGTCCTGGCAGTTGCCGCTGGGCAAGCTGACGGGCTTTGGCTACCTGGTGGAGTTCGAGCAGGCGCCGGTGCCGATACGTGACACCACCCAGACCTATGGCCTGCGTTTCCAGGGTGAGCGGCCGCTGGCGAAGATCAAGCTTGGGTACATCGCGTCCTGGGCCACGCAGTCGGATCGCGGCGACAACCCGCTCGATTTCAGCAACCACTACTACCTGGCAGAGCTGACCGGCACCTTCCGCCAATACAGCGCCGGCGCAGGCTATGAGGTGCTGCAAGGCGACGGTGTGAAGGGATTTTCGACCCCGCTCGCCACGCTGCACAAGTTCCAGGGCTGGGCCGACAAGTTCCTGACCACGCCGGTCAACGGCATCGAAGACAAGTACATCAATCTTGGCTATCTGAAGAAGGGCTTCGGTCCGCTGGAAACGCTGCAATTTTCCCTGAGCTGGCATGACTACGATTCCGCGCGGCTGTCCATCAACTATGGCCAGGAGCTGGATCTGCAGTTGCAGGGCAAGTACCACCGCTTTACCGGCACGCTGAAATACGCCGACTACGACGCGGCAGCGACTACACCGGCCGCCGTGCGCGATACCAGCAAGCTCTGGGCGCAGCTGGACTTCACCTGGTAGTCATGGAAGTCCAGACTCCACGCCATGACAGAACATTCGCTGCGCGTATTGATCGTCGACCAGAACCTGATCCGGGCGTCGATCCTGGAGGACGGTCTGCGCGAGGCGGGCTATCGGGATCTGATCGTGGTGCGCGACATGCAGAACCTGCTGCGCCGGATCATCGATGAGGAGCCCGATGTGATCCTGATCGACCTGGAAAATCCGAACCGCGACGTGCTGGAGCAGATGTTCCAGGTGTCGCGGGTGGTGCGCAAGCCGGTGGCGATGTTCGTCGATCAATCCGACCGCAGCGCCATCGAGGCGGCGATCGATGCAGGCGTGGGTGCATACGTGGTCGATGGCCTGCGCAAGGAGCGGGTGCAGTCGATCGTCGACATGACGATCAGCCGCTTCCGTGCCTTCGAGAAGCTGCGCGCCGAGCTGGACGACACGCGCCAGCAGCTGCAGGACCGCAAGCTGATCGACCGCGCCAAGGGCATTCTCATGAAGCAGCGCGGAGTGGGCGAGGAACGCGCCTACGAAATGATGCGCAAGGCAGCGATGGATGCCAACCTGCGCCTGGCGCAGGTGGCGCAGAGCGTGATTACGGCCGCGGAGCTGCTCAAGTGAGCGCCGACAGCCGCACGGAAGTCAGGGTCGGATTCATGCCGCTGCTGGATTGCGCGCTGCTGGTGGTGGCACACGAAGTTGGACTCGCCCGCCAGGCTGGACTTTCGCTGCGCCTGATACGCGAGTCGTCGTGGGCCAACATCCGCGACCGCGTCGCAATCGGTCATTTCGACGCCGCGCACATGCTCGGGCCGATGGTGGTTGCGGAAAACGTCGGCGCCGGGCACCTGGCCACGCCGCTCATTGCGCCGGTGGCGCTCGGCACTGGCGCCAATGCCATCACGGTGTCACAGGATCTGTGGCTGGCCATGCAGGGGTTCGGCGCGGGTATCGGCCTGAGCCCCGCTGCCCAGGCGAAGGCGCTTGCCGGGGTTGTGGCACAGCGTGCCGCTGCGGGACTCGCTCCCTTGACCCTGGCCATGGTGTTTCCTTTCTCCTGCCACAACTACCAGCTGCGCGACTGGCTGGAATCCGCGGGAGTCGATCCCGATCACGATGTGCGGCTGGTCGTGCTGCCGCCGCCGCTGCTGGTGGACGCATTGCGCAGCGGTCAGATCGATGGCTTCTGCGTGGGAGAGCCGTGGAACAGCCTCGCGGTTGACGCCGGAATCGGCGTGATAGCCGCCGTGTGCAGCGATGTCTGGGAGCGTCCGCCCGAGAAGGTAATGGGAATGCGGGCGCGTTTTGCGGAAGAGAGCCCGGCGGTCGTTGCAGCGCTGGTGCGCTCTGTCGACGCCGCGTCGCGGTGGGCTGCCGATGTGGGCAATCGCGGCGATCTGGCGCAGCTGCTCAGTCAGCCCCGCTATGTGGGCGCACCGGCGCGGCTCCTGCTCGCCGCGCTGAATGGATCGATATGTGCCGTGGCCGGGCAGGCCCCGATCCAGCGGCCCGATTTCGTGTCATTCGGTCCCGACTCCATCGTGCCGTATGAGCGTTATGCGGAGCTGTTCTATTCCCGCATGCGGCGCTGGGGTCAGGTAGCAGCAGACAGTGCCGGACCTGCACGCGCGCGGGCGGGCTTTCGCGTCGATATTTTCCGCAGTGCCCTCAAGGGTGCCGCAGTGACCAGGGAATGAACCTCATGCCAGACAGTCCATTGAATCGCAGGCAGCTGGTGGTGATCGGCAACGGCATGGTCGGGCAGCGACTGCTCGAAAAGCTCGCCGCCGGCACGCATGACTATGCGATCACCGTGCTGTGTGAAGAACCGCGGCCAGCCTATGACCGGGTAGGGCTGACCAGTTTCTTCAGCGGCAAGAGTGCCGCCGACCTGTCGCTGGTGCCGGAAGGATTCTTCGGCGAATCGGGCATCACGCTGCATTTGTCGGAACGCGCCACGACCATCGACCGGGAACGCCGGCTGGTGACCACCAGCACCGGGCGTACGCTGTCCTACGACAAGCTGGTGCTTGCCACGGGCTCTTATCCCTTCGTGCCACCCATTCCGGGTCGTGAACGCAAGGACTGCTTCGTGTATCGCACCATCGAAGACCTGGTCGCGATACGCGAGGCAGCCCGCGCTGCGCGCAGCGGTGCCGTGATCGGTGGCGGTTTGCTGGGCCTCGAGGCAGCCAAGGCCCTGGTCGACCTGGGGCTGCAGACCCATGTGATCGAATTTGCGCCACGCCTCATGGCAGTTCAGGTTGATGATGGTGGTGGCCGCGTACTGCGGCGCCATATCGAATCGCTGGGCGTGCGCGTGCATTGCGGCAAGTCGACTACCGGCATCGAAGCGGGCACCGAGCACCAGCATGTGCTGCGCTTTGCCGATGGCGAGTCGGTTGAAACCGACGTGGTGGTGTTTTCCGCCGGTATCCGGCCGCAGGATGCGCTCGCCAGGGCCGGCGGCATCCAGATCGGTCCGCGCGGCGGCATCGTCATCGACAACACCTGCCGTACCAGCGATGCAGACATCTACGCCATTGGCGAATGCGCCCTGTGGGAAGGAAAACTGTTCGGCCTGGTGGCGCCTGGCTATCAGATGGCCGAGGTTGCAGCGTCCAGTCTGCTGGGCACGGACGGGAAGCAGTTTGCCGGCGCCGATATGAGCACCAAGCTGAAGCTGATGGGTGTGGACGTGGCGTCGCTGGGTGATGCGCATGCTGCCATGCCGGATTCGCAGTGCTGCACGCTGGTCGATGAACGCGCCGGTGTCTACAAGAAGCTCGTCATCAGCAAGGACGGTACACGACTGCTCGGTGGCATATTGGTCGGCGATGCCTCCGACTACGGCACCTGGCAGCAACTGATGCTCAACAGCATGCAGCTGCCCGCGAAGCCGGAGTCCTTGCTGGTACCCGCCGGCGACCCCGGCGACAGTGCGGGCATGGGAGTGTCGGCGCTGCCCGCGTCGGCCCAGATCTGCTCCTGCAACAACGTCAGCAAGGGCGACATCTGCGCCGCGGTGGAGGCAGGTGTCACCACGCTGGGTGGCATGAAGAAGACCACCAAGGCCGCCAGCTCGTGCGGCGGCTGCGGCCAGCTGGTGCAGCAGATCATCAAGGCGGAACTGCTGCGCCGGGGCGTGGCGGTGAACAACCACCTCTGCGAGCATTTTCCGTATTCCCGTCAGGAGCTGTTCCACCTCGTGAAGGTGGGGCAGATAAAGACCTTCGCCGATCTGATCGGGAAGCATGGCAAGGGCCTGGGCTGCGATATCTGCAAGCCGGCCGCGGCGTCGATACTCGCCTCGCAATGGAACGAGTTCGTGCTGAAGCCCGACAAGGCCGTGCTGCAGGATACCAACGACTACTACCTGGCGAATCTGCAGAAGGACGGCAGCTACTCGGTGGTGCCGCGCATTCCGGGTGGCGAGATCACGCCGGACAAGCTGCTGGTCATCGCGCAGGTGGCGAAGAAATACGGCCTCTACACGAAGATCACCGGCGGCCAGCGCATCGACCTGTTCGGCGCACAGGTCAACCAGTTGCCGCTGATCTGGGGCGAGCTGATTGCCGCCGGGTTCGAATCCGGGCACGCCTATGGCAAGTCATTGCGCACGGTGAAATCCTGCGTCGGTTCCACCTGGTGCCGCTATGGCGTGCAGGACAGCGTGGGCTTCGCCATCGAGCTCGAGAACCGCTACAAAGGCCTGCGCTCGCCGCACAAGATCAAGTTCGCGGTGTCCGGCTGCACGCGCGAGTGTGCGGAAGCGCAGAGCAAGGACGTGGGTGTCATCGCCACCGAGAAGGGCTGGAACCTCTACGTCTGTGGCAATGGCGGCATGAAGCCCCGTCATGCAGACCTGCTGGCCAGCGATCTTACTCGCGAGACACTCATCCGCTACGTCGATCGCTTCCTGATGTTCTATGTGCGCACGGCGGATCGCCTGCAGCGCACTGCCAGCTGGCTCGAGAATCTGGAAGGTGGTCTCGACTACCTGCGCGCGGTGGTCTGCGATGACAGCCTGGGTCTCGCTGCCGAGCTCGAAGCGGCGATGGCGCTGGTGGTTGGCACCTATGAGTGCGAGTGGAAAAAGGCCGTGGAAGATCCGGCGACCCTGAAGCGCTTCCGCCACTTCGTGAACAGTGAATCGCTGGACAGCAATATCGTGCTGGTCGATGAGCGTGGCCAGCGGCGTCCGGCCACGACTGAAGAACGTGCGCGCGTCCGCGCCAAGGTGAGTGCATGAGCGGGCCGGGCAAGCGGCATTTCGTCTGTGCGCTGGACGATATCCTCGACTGCGGCGGCGTCGCGGCATTGGTGGACGACGAGCAGGTTGCGCTGGTGCGCGTGGGCGAGGAAGTTTTTGCACTGGAGAATTGCGATCCGTTCAGCGGCGCCAACGTGATGGCGCGTGGCCTGGCCGGCGACCTGCAAGGCCAGCTCGTGGTTGCCTCGCCGGTTTACAAGCAGCACTTCAACCTGCGCAGCGGCTGTTGCCTGGAAGACGAGTCGGTGAGCCTGCGCACCTGGCCCTGTGGCGTGCTGGATGGCCGTGTCTGGGTGGAGGCGCTGCCGCAGGCCGCTACCGGCACCCGTGGCAGGAAACGCCTGGTGGTGATCGGCAACGGCATGGCCGCGATGCGCACCATCGAGGAGCTGCTGACCGAGGCGCCGGATGCCTACGACATCACGATCTTCGGCGCCGAGCCGCGCGGCAACTACAACCGCATCATGCTCTCGCCGCTGCTCGCCGGTGAAACGGAGCGCGAGCAGCTCGTGCTGCATCCGCTGCACTGGTACAGCGAACGCGGCATCAGGCTGCATGTGGGCGATCCGGTGGTGTCAATCGATCGCCGCCAGAAAAGAGTGATCTCCGCCGCGGGGGTCGCGGCCAGCTATGACCGCCTGTTGCTGGCTACTGGCTCGGACCCGGTCCGCCTGAAGGTGACGGGGCATGACCTGCCGGGCGTGTTCTATTTCCGCAATCTGGATGATGTCGATGGCATGCAGGAACGGGCTGCCGATGCACGGCAGGCCGTGGTGATCGGCGGCGGCCTGCTGGGCCTGGAAGCGGCCAGCGGGCTGCGCAAACTGGGTCTCGATGTCACCGTTGTGCACATCCGTGACCGCGTCATGGACAAGCAGCTGGATGACGAGGCCGCGGGTTACCTGCGTGCTTCGATGGAAGCACGCGGCATCGCGTTCCGCCTGGCGGCGCGTACCGCGGCATTCGCCGGAGCTGGCCGTGTACAGCAGGTGCAGCTGGACGATGGCACGACGCTGGCGGCGGATATGGTGGTAGTTGCCGCCGGCATCACGCCGCGTACCGGGCTCGCGCGTGCCTGCGGGCTGCACTGCGATCGCGGCATCCTGGTCGATGACACCCTGCAGACCTTCGACCCGGCCATCTATGCGGTGGGCGAGTGCGTGCAGCATCGTGGCGCAACCTATGGCCTGGTCGCGCCGCTGTGGGAGCAGGCACGGGTCTGTGCCGCGCATCTGGCGGAGCGTGGCGTCGCGCGTTATCGCGGTTCGAGTCCGTCTTCGCAGCTCAAGGTCAGCGGCATTGACGTTTATTCCGCCGGCGAGCATGGCAGGAATGAAGGCGCGGATTCCATCCGTTATGCCGATCGCGCGGCCGGGATTTACAAACGCCTGTGGCTGAAGGACAACCGCCTGCAGGCCGCGGTGCTGTTCGGCGACACCCGCAATGCCGGATGGTATGCGGATCTCATCGAGAATCAGCGCGATGTATCGGCGCTGCGCGACACGCTCCTGCTGGGCGAGGCGCAGGTTTCCGGTTCAGCCGGATGACGACTGTTACCCGGACAACATGCCCCTATTGCGGGGTGGGTTGTGGTGTGCTTGCGCAACGCGACGCGGACGGCCGCATCGAGGTTCGCGGTGATCCGGAGCATCCCGCCAGCCGTGGTCGCCTGTGTTCCAAGGGTTCGGCGCTGGCGGCGACGCTCGGCGCCAATGGCCGGCTGCTGCAGCCCGAAGTGGATGGTGCGAAGGTGGACTGGGAGGCCGCCCTGTCCACCGTGGCCGGGCGCCTGCGCGGCTGCATCGATGAGCATGGTCCCGGGTCGGTGGCGCTGTATGTATCCGGGCAACTGCTCACCGAGGACTACTACGTCGCCAACAAGCTGATGAAGGGCTACATCGGCACGGCCAACATCGACACGAATTCGCGGCTGTGCATGTCTTCGGCGGTGACCGGCCATGTGCGTGCCTTCGGTGAAGATGTGGTGCCCGTCGAGTATGCCGATCTGGACCAGGCCGACCTGCTGGTACTGGTGGGTTCCAATCTCGCCTGGTGCCATCCGGTGCTGATGCAGCGGGTGCAGGCTTTGCGCGAACAGCGGCCCGGAATGCGCCTGGTGGTGATCGATCCACGGCGCACGGCCACTACCGAAGCGGCGGATCTGCACCTGCCGCTGCGCAGCGGCAGCGATGTCATGTTGTTCAACGGCCTGCTGGTGTGGCTGGCAGAGCAGGGTCACAGCGATGCAGCGTATGTGGCCGCGCACACCAGCGGCGTGGACGAAGCGCTGCAGGTTGCGCGTGCCGCCAGCACCGATATTGCCGCGACCTCGCAGGTCTGCGGTCTGGACGCCACGCTGGTGGAACAGTTTTTCGCGATGTTTGCGGCGACGGACCGCGTCGTGACGATGTTCTCCCAGGGCGTCAACCAGTCTTCAGTCGGCGCAGACAAGGTCAACAGCATCATCAACTGCCACCTGCTCACCGGCCGCATCGGTCGTGCTGGCACGGGGCCGTTCTCGATCACCGGCCAGCCCAATGCAATGGGTGGCCGTGAAGTCGGTGGTCTCTCGACGCAGCTTGCCGCGCACCTGAGCCTGGACGACGCCGGGCATCGCGACGCTGTACAGCAGTTCTGGCAGTCGCCGGTCATGGCCAACAGGCCGGGCTACAAGGCAGTCGAACTTTTTGAAGCAATCGATACCGGAAAGATCAAGGCAGTGTGGATCATGGCCACCAACCCGGTGGTCAGCCTGCCGGATGCCGATGTGGTGCGGCGCGCACTGGCGCGTTGCCCGCTGGTCATCGTCTCCGATTGCGTCGCTGCCAACGACACGCTCGCGTTTGCGCACATCAAATTGCCCGCCAGCGGCTGGGCGGAGAAGGATGGCACGGTTACCAACTCCGACCGCCACATATCCCGGCAGCGGGCATTCCTGGCTGCGCCGGGTCTGGCCCAGCCTGACTGGTGGATCGTTTGCCAGGTTGCGCAGCGTCTCGGATTTACAACGGGTTTCGACTTCGACGGTCCGGCTGCCATATTCGATGAGCTGGCGCGAATCACGGCGTTGTCGCGTCGTTTCGGCATGTGCCTGGATCTGCAGGGTGTCAGTGGCCTGTCCGCGCAGCAGTACGACGCGCTGGCCGTGTCGCAGTGGCCACTGCCGGCATCGACAACTGCTCCGGAACGGCCATTCGCAAGCGGGCAATTCTCCACGCCGGATGGACGGGCGCGGTTCGTACCGGTGGCAGCGCGCGGCCCGCGCCACGCGCCGACTGCGGAGTATCCGCTGATCCTCAATACGGGCCGCATCCGCGATCAATGGCATACGATGACCCGTACCGCGCGTGCTGCCGCGCTCAATGCACACGAACCGGAACCTTATGCGGACGCGAATTCCTCCGACCTGGCTGCTGCAGGTGTGGCACCGGGAGAACTGTTGCGTGTGGTGACGCGCTGGGGCGCGGCGCTGGCAAGAGCCCGCGCCAGTGGCGACGTGCCAGCCGGCATGATCTTCCTGCCCATCCACTGGAGCGAGCAGTTTGCCCGTGAATCGCGCGTGGGCGCAGCCGTCAATCCAGTGGTGGATCCGGTCTCCGGCGAGCCGGAGTTCAAGCACACGCCGGCACGGATCGAGGCAGTGGTGGTGGAATGGCAGGGTTTCCTGCTGTCACGGCAGCGCGCAACCCCGCCCGATGCGCTGTGGTGGGCGCATTCGCCCGGCGACAGCGTGCATCGTCTCGAGTTCGCGGGGCGCGGCACCGTTCGACCCGATGCTGCATGGCTGAAAGTTGCGCTGCCCGGCCTTGCACGGGCCGACTGGATCGAATTCGACGATGGCGCCGCCGGCACCTACCGCGCAGCGCTGCTGGTGGATGGCCGCCTCGAAGCCTGCCTCATGGTAGGCGCGCGCCGTACCCTGCCCGGCAGGACCTGGCTGGCCTCACTGTTCGCACAGCCCCTGCTTGATGCGGCCGATCGACGCTGCCTGTTGCTGGGCCGGCGCCTCGGAGGAATCGATCCCGGCTCGACGGTGTGTGCCTGCTTTGGCGTGGGCGCCAATACCATCCGCGCGGCCATCGCGGGCGGTTGTGCCAGTGTCGATGCAGTGGGCCGGAAGCTGAAGGCCGGCACCAATTGCGGCTCCTGCCGTCCCGAGATCACGAAACTTATTGCAGCAGGCCGTAGTCGATGAGCTTTTCCTGGTAGCCAGTCACGGTGAGCTTGATGGTGACGGGTGTTTCGCTGACATTGAGCCAGTACCAGCCGTGTTCGCCGGCAAACGGCGCAACCAGTGAGCCACTGCGCCCGGTTATGCCGTCGGCCTCTTCATAGCGCACCCAGTACTTGTCGCCTTTCGACGGATCATGGCCGTGGAAATCCACGTATACCTTGCCGCCTTCCACCGACCAGCTGTAGACCATGACCTTGGCCTTGCCGAGCAGCGCCTTGATCTCGGTCTTCTCGTCCCAGCCCAGTTTGATGGTCATGGTTTCGGTTTTCGGCGCGGCTTTTTCCAGCTGGCTGACTGCCGGATTCGGCAGTGGCAGCGGATCCTCTGGGTCTGCATTGGCAGCGGCAGTGAGGTTGTCATTGGCCTTGAGCACATCGTCGATCACTTCGTCCAGCGAGGGCTCAGCCTTGCTGCGCTGTTTGCTCATGGCGGTAAGGCCGAGCGCCTTGCCGATGCCGGTGGGGTCGTAACCACGCTCTGCCGGCAGCACCACGGCGAACAACACCACGACCGCAAACAGCGCGGCCAGCGCCATGCCGATCAGGACCTTGTACTTGCGCATTTCCGCCGACCTCATGCCGCCAGCAGGTAGCCTGCCAGCTGATATCCAAACAGGATGAACCCGACCGTCATCAGCAGCACGTTGGCCGGAACTATCGCGGCCTGGAAGCCGGACCAGCGGCGCCACAGGCTGAACACCATCACCATCACTGCCAATGCGGCGAGCTGCCCGAATTCGACGCCCACGTTGAAAGCCACGAGATTGGCGGCGAGTCCCTTTGGCGAGAGATGCAGCTCCTGCAGCTTGGTGGCGAGTCCGAGCCCATGGGCAAGGCCAAAGCCCAGCACCGCGGCACGTGGATCGAGCTTCCACCCGAGGTTGCGAAATCCGCCGGTGTTTTCGAAGCCCTTGTAGACCACCGACAGGCCGATGATCGCATCCACGACGTAGGGATTGGCCCGGTATCCCAGCAACACCGCGCCCAGCAGTGTGATGCTGTGGCCCAGCGCGAACAGGCTGGCATACACGGCCACATCCCTCATGCGATACAGCAGGAAGATCACGCCGGCAAGAAAGGCCAGGTGATCGTAGCCGGTGACCATGTGCTTGGCGCCCAGGTAGGCGAAGGGCCCGAGGTTCACGCCCTGCACAGCGGTGACGAAGTTCGCATCGCGACTGGAAACGCCATGCGCCAGCGCAATGGCCGGCAGCATGCCGGCCAGCAGCCACAGGCCGATCTCACGTGAAGCTGGAGTTTTCATTCTCGTTGTGCCGGCAGGATGCCATGAGAAGCGCAGCCTATGCGCTATTTTGCAGCCGCTGGCGGTGCTGCCGGAGCGGCCGGTGCTGGCGCTGCTGCGGGCGCGGTTTCAGCCTTCAGGGCGCGTGACTTGAAGCGCCAGCCACCCGCGGTCTTCACCAGCACATCGCTGTAGGTCACGTAGCCGGCAATCGAAGTTGGTTTGGTGGCAAGGTTCACCAGGATGGTGGATACCGTCGCCGTAACATCATTGGCCCCCGCCTTGATCACCAGATCCGCGGAGAAGTGACGTTGCGAGGCGCCAGTGCCTGCATGCCAGGTGTTGACGAAGCCCTTCAGCGCTTCCGTGCCCTTGAAGTTGTTGGCGAATACGCCATCGGGTGTAAACGTGGCGGCCCAGCCATCGGCATCACCGTGGTCGATCGCGGTGTTGTAGCGCGCGTAGAGCTGCTGGATCTCGGTGTAGTCCGCAGCAGTCAGTTCCGCCGCCAGCAGCGCCGGACTCATCGCACCCAGCACCACCGCAATCATCATGGTACGCAGGCCGGTCAATCTCTTTCCCCATTCCATTTCATTCTCCCTGTTGTCAATTGCAATGTTATGATCGCGCCGCACCATCGTCACGGATTCCGACTGAGGTTGCGATCCTTAGCATGACGTATATCGAACTGCCTCGCGCGGTCGAGGCCTATTTTGCTTTTGCCGAATTGCCGGCAACCGGGCGCGGCAGGCAATTCACCATCACTTTCACCTATTTCGAAGGCACGCGCCTTGACCGGCTGCAGTGGTGGTGGCAGGTCAGCAAGGCACAGGAGCGTGCCGGCGAGGCAATGGTGCAAAGCCTGCGTCAGGAGGCGATTCTCCGCTTCAGGCAGCATATCGAGCGCTGGCTGGTGAACAGCCGTCGCTGCCTCAGGGGCGGTGAGCCGTTCCCGCAACTCGAGGCAATTGCCGCCGTGGAAGAGCCCCCCGCGTCGACGCAGCAACCCGCTGCGGAAACCGGCAGGGAATCGGGCTACGTGGAAACGGTGCGCGAATACGCCCGCATCGCCGCCGGCAGATAGTCGGCAAGACCAGTCGCCAGTTGTTCGTAACGTGCCCTGAAGTCCGGGTGCGATTCATACAGGTCGGCAAGGCCCGCATAGGCGCCCGGTGAGCAGGGCTTGCCCCACATGCCTGCAACCCATTCGCGATGCCGCGCCAGCAGTGCATCCAGGGCGGGATCGCCCGCAGGCGTCTGCAGACGGCAGTGCTGCGCCAGTGCAGTTTCGAGTTCGGCCAGCTGCTGCATGCGCGCCATGGCTTCTTCCGCACTGAACCCCGCGACGTGTTTGCGTGAGCGGTCGATATCGTCGCGCAAACGTTGGCGGCCGGATTCATCCGCGGCATAGCGCTTGACGATCCAGTTTTCGAGTTCGGCACGCTTTGGCGGGGTGAATCCCTTGTACAGACTTTGTGCATTCACGGACATCTCCCCTTCCAGGCCGGCAATCGTGCGATCCAGTGTTGCAATGAGCTCGCGGTAATGGTCGGTACGCTGCACCAGCCGTTGCCGGTGTTCGCGCAGCCGGTCGATGCGGTTGCGTTCACTGCTGTCGAGCACGGCTGCGATGGCATCCAGCGGCAGTCCCAGTTCGCGGTGCAGCAGGATCTGCTGCAGGCGCAGCAGTTCTTCCGGACCGTAGTAACGATATCCGTTTGCGCCTACCTGCGCAGGGCGGAGCAGTCCGATCTCGTCGTAGTAGTGCAGGGTGCGTACGGACACCCCGGAGATCCTGGCCAGCTGCTTGACGGTATGCATCGGCATGGCCGGCAATATGGGCCCTGACGCTACGGCAGGGTCAAGACCCGGCGGAAAGCCGGAATCAGTGCCGCAGCCGCCAGCCGGTACGGATCATCCAGGTGATCAACGCCAGGCAGGCAAGCATGATGCCGACGATGATGGTGAAGCTCACGGCAACGTCCACATCTGCCTGGTCGTAGAAACTCCAGCGGAAACCGCTGATCAGGTACACCACCGGATTGAACAGCGTGATCGTGCGCCAGACCGGCGGCAGCATGTCGATGGAATAGAAGCTGCCGCCCAGGAAGGTAAGCGGCGTGATGATCAGCGCGGGAACGAACTGCAGTTTTTCCCAGCTGGTGGCCCAGATGCCAAGCACGAAGCCGAACAGGCTGAACGTCAGCGCAGTGAGCGCCAGGAACACCAGCATCCAGCAGGGATGCAGGATCTGCAGCGGCACGAACAGTGTCGAAGTGGCCAGGATGATGAGGCCGACCAGCACCGACTTGGTGGCCGCAGCCCCCACATAACCGAGCACGATCTCCGCCGCGCCCACCGGCGCGGACAGCAGTTCATAGATCGTGCCCGACCACTTGGGAAAATAGATCCCGAACGAGGCGTTGCCGATGCTCTCGTTGAGCACCGACAGCATGATGAGTCCGGGCACGATGAACGCCGCGAATGCAACGCCGCCAATTTCTGTCATGCGCGAGCCGATGGCTGAGCCGAACACCACGAAATAGAGCGAGGTGGTGAGCACCGGCGTGAGAATGCTCTGCACCACGGTGCGGAAGGTGCGGGCCATCTCGTAGCGGTAGATGGCGCGGACGGCGTGCAGGTTCATGCCTGCCCCCGCACCAGCGACACGAAGATGTCTTCGAGCGAGCTCTGCCGGGTTTCCAGGTCGCGGAAATCAATGCCCGCCCGGGTCAGTTCGCGCAGCAGCGCCGTGATCATGGCGCGCTGTTCATCATTGGCGAAGGTGAACACCAGTGTCATGCCATCGTCCGCGAGTGTCAGCGAATAGTCGGCGAGTGATGCCGGCACGGCATCCAGCTTCTGCACCAGGTGCAGGCGCAGCTCCTTGCGGCCGAGCTTGCGGATCAGGGTGGACTTGTCTTCCACCAGCATCAGTTCGCCCTTGTTGATGATGCCGATGCGGTCGGCCATTTCCTCGGCTTCCTCGATGTAGTGCGTGGTGAGGATGATGGTCACGCCGCTGTCGCGCAGCCCGCGGACCAGCTGCCACATGTCGCGGCGCAGCTCCACGTCGACACCGGCGGAGGGTTCATCGAGGAACAGGATCTTCGGCTCGTGCACCAGCGCCTTGGCGATCATCATGCGGCGCTTCATGCCGCCGGAAAGCGTCATGATCTTGGTGTCGCGCCGGTCCCAGAGCGACAGCGATCGCAGCACCCGCTCGATCACCGCCGGATCGGCAGGTTTTCCAAACAGTCCGCGGCTGAAACGCGCGGCCGCCTGCACGGTCTCGAATGCATCGGTGGCGATTTCCTGGGGCACCAGGCCGATCAGCGATCGCGCGGCGCGGGCTTCGCGCTTTACATCGAAGCCTGCCGCGACGACCCTGCCACTGGTGGCATTGACCAGCCCGCAGGCAATGCCGATCAGGGTGGTTTTGCCGGCGCCGTTGGGGCCCAGCAGCGCAAATATTTCCCCTTCCTGGATCTCAAGATTGACCGACCGCAGTGCGGTGAGGCCGCCGGGGTAGGTTTTGTTGAGGTTCTCGATCCGGAGGATGGGCTGCACGGGTAATATTCTACTCATGAAAACATCCCTGATTGTCGTTGCCTGTCTCGCTGCAGCGTCATTGACGGCTTGCAAGCCGCAGCCGCAACCTGCGGCGGAAACCCCCGCTCCCAAGGCCGCGCCTGAAGTGGCACCCGTGCTGCTGACCGAGGACGCACGCGACATTCATTCCTTTGCACA
>JAATEY010000324.1 GCA_015655465.1 Gammaproteobacteria bacterium
ACGACTCACAGCCCGACGAATTGAAGAACTACCAGAACATCGGCCGCGGCGACCGCGACCGCAATTATTTCCTGCGCATGTATCTGGCCGACTATCGCGCGGTGGAGTATCTGGCGAGCCGCTCCGACTGGAACGGCGGGCAACTGGTGGCGATGGGCACCAGCATGGGCGGGCAGCAGGCCATCTGCACGGCAGCGCTCAACCCGAAGGTGACCGCCGTGGTGGCGCATGTGCCGGCCGGCGCCGACATGCTGGGAGCATTGCATGGCCGCGCTTCGGGTTATCCCTTCTGGCCGGCGGACGATCCGGCCGTGCAGCGCACGGCACCCTACTTCGATACGGTGAACTGCGCGTCGCGGGTGAAGGTGCCGGCACTGGTGTCGATGGGCTTCGTGGATACGGTGACGCCGCCGGTGGGCATCTGGGCGATGTTCAATGAACTGCGTGGCCCGAAGGAAGTGGTGCCGCTGGTCAACGCGGCCCACAATCACCAGTCGACGGCGGAACAGCAGGCTGCGTACACACGTCGCGCCGATGCCTGGCTGGCGCAACTGCGCAATGGCCAGTCACCACTGGCACCGGCAAGTCGCCCTGAACCACGCCAGGATGCCAACTCGAAGAAGGCGCACGAGCAGCTGCTCGTGAAGCAGCAGCAGGGCCGCATCGATGTGTATTTCATCGGTGATTCGATCACGCGCCGCTGGGGCACCAGCGATCCGCAGTACAGCGCGTACCTCGCCAACTGGAACAGGAACTTCCATGGCTGGAATGCTGGCAACTTCGGCTGGGGGGCGGATCGCATCCAGAACATCCTGTGGCGGCTGGACGAAGGTGAGCTGACCGGTGTGCAGCCGAAGGTCATCGTCATCATGGCCGGCACCAATAACGTCGGTGCGCGGCCGACCGCAGGCAATGAACCGGAAATTGCCGCGGATATTGCGGGCGGCATCGAAGCGATCATCCAGCGGGCCCGGAAACTTGCGCCGCGCGCCACCATCCTGCTGATGGGCATCACGCCGCGCAATGACAACATGGCCTGCATGCCGGTGATCAACCAGGCCAATGCACTGCTGGCAAAGCTGGCTGATGGTCGCAAGATCCGCTTCCTGAACCTCAACGACCAGCTCGCCGATGCCGCAGGCAAGCTGCGGCCCGGCATGGCCAATTCAGACCAGCTGCACCTGGCAGAGCCAGGCTACCAGGTGTGGGCCGATGCCCTGCGCCCGGTGCTGACTTAACTGCTCGGCCCACCGGCGGCGACCGACAGCGCACCGCCACCCACGGGTGACCCCAGTATCGTTACGGCACCACGCAACTGAAGTTGGCGGCATCGTCGATGCTGCCCTTGCCCGAATAGCGCGCCACCTGCGGATACGGGCAGAGCGGACGGGTACGCGCCACCCTGCCCTGGAACACGCGCGCCGCAATCACCTTATCCGGGGCCTTGCCCTTCTCCACCCAGTTGATGAGCGCGGTCATCGCATCGAAGGTGTCGGTGGCGTTGCCACCCTGGCAGTGCGTCATGCCGGGAACCATGAACAGCCGCAGGAAATCCGGTGTGCGCGCGCCGTTCTTCTGCAGCGCGGCTTCGTAATATTCGACGCCCTGCTCCGGCTGCAGGATCTGGTCCGCCCAGCCATAAGTCATGATCATCTTGCCGCCGCGCTTCCTGAACTTCGACAGATCCGGGTTCCTGGCATTGACGATGGCGCCCCAGGGTTCGAGCAGCTTCACGTCGTTCGCGAAATCGAACTTCCGATAATCGTATTCAGGCTGGGGCGGATCGAGCATCAGATAGCGGACCGTGTTCTCCGCCAGATTGAAGTCGGCGGGTGTGGCGGTGGGCGATGCGGGCACGATCATCCCCATCCATGCGCTTTGCGGGTTGCCGGTGGCCACGGCCTCGCTGCCAGGCAGAAACCCGTAGAACAGCTTCTTGCCGCCGGCCTGCGGCCCGCTGTAAACCTTCGCGATGGCATCCGCCTGCGCCGCCGTGAGGCAGGAAGCGTCATCCCGGCCACCGGTGCAGGCAGGCATGTCGCGGCGCGGATCGAAATCGCATTTGCGCGGATCGTCGATCTGGTCATCCTTGAGCCCGTCGATGGCATCGCAACGCGCCATGACCTTGTCTGCAACCGTTGCGAGCTTGGCCGGTGTCAGTGACACATTCGCCACGGCGCGCTGGTTCCACAGGGCACCAACCGTGAATCCCGTGTGATCAGCCCAGGGTGCATTGGCCAGCACGCCATCGAAATCCTTCGGATAGCGCTGCGCGGACATGAGCCCCTGGCGACCGCCGTTGGAACAGGAGTTCCAGTAGGAATGCGAAGCTTTTTTCGGGTAGTAGGCGGCGATCATGTCCTTTGCAGTGGTGGCCGTGACGTGCACTGCCCGGTATGCATAGTCGATGGCCTTCGCCGGATTGCTCAGCTCGTAACTGACACCGGGTTCTTTCCGGCTGTCGTGGCCGGTATTGGTCTGCGCAAAGGCAAAACCCAGCTGCATCGCGGCGTTGCGCTGGGTGACGCGCGCCGCATCTTCGAGATTCTCGCCGGCATGGCCACCGTTGCCGATCATGTAGAACCGGCCATTCCAGCGCGCGGGCAGGGTCACCTCGAAGGCAACCTCCGGCTTGATGGTGCCGGTGATGCGACAGAACGCGGGCACGTCGCCGGAAGCTGCAACCACGGCGGCCTTGATCTCGATGACTTCCTTCCACTTGCGCTTTGCGACTGCATCGCAGGTCTTGCGCGGTGTGAGATCGGCCTTCGAGTAATCCACCAGCGCCTGCTGCACTTCGGCGAACGCCTGCGCGCCGGCCTGCGATACAAAGCCCAACGATGCCATCAACGCCGTCGCAGCCATCCATTGCCGTGCCATCTGCATGGTGATCCCCCCTTGTCGTTGCCGTCATCTTACCCGTCAGAAGGCGATCAGTTCACGCACTGAATCATGCAGCAGGCCATTGGTTGCGAGCACGCTGGTGGTGCTGAGGCCAACAGCCCCCCCGGACAGATCCGTGAACCGGCCGCCGGCCTCGGTAACCATCACCGACAGCGCAGCGATGTCGAGAATGTTGACGTCGGACTCGAGTACCACATCCAGCGCGCCACGCGCGAGCAGATGGTAGTGGACGAAGTCGCCATAACCGCGCACGCGATTGACCTTCTGCACCAGCGCGCCGAGGTTCTGCCATTGCGGGCGCGCTGCCAGGGTCTTCAGGTTTCCCGTGGAGAGGATTGCCTCATCCAGCGAACTTCTGCTGCTGACCCGCATGCGCTGGCCGTTGAGCCAGGCGCCACCACCGCGCTCTGCCCAGGCCAGTTCGCCATAGGCGCAGGCGGAAGAAACGCCCAGCACCAGCTCGCCCCGCCGCAGCAACGCGATCTGGGTCGAGAAGAATGGGGTGTCGCGCACGAACGACTTGGTACCATCGAGCGGGTCTACCAGCCAGACGTTCTCCGCCTGCATGGCGTGCTGGCCAGTTTCCTCGCCGTAAAAACCATAGTCCGGAAAATGCCGGGTCAGCACTGCATGGATAGCCGCTTCGGCGCGCCGGTCGGCCTCGGTCACCGGCGAGCGGTCGGACTTGATCTCCACGGCAAGGTTGCTGCGAAACAGTGGCGCGATGACCGCATCGGCAGCGCGCGCTGCTTCCAGTGCAGCCTGCAGCTGCGGCGATCGGGACTGGCCTGCGTCGGTCATGGCATACGTTGCCACAAGGCAGCGGCGTTGCGCCACCTTGCGATGCTGGCCTCTGCTAGAGTCGTCCATCCATGGGCAATCGACTCAGCAAGATCATCACCCGCACGGGCGATGAAGGCACCACCGGCCTCGGCGACGGCAGCCGTCTGCCCAAGGACAGCGCGCGCATCGAAGCCATCGGCACGGTGGATGAGCTCAACAGTGCCATCGGCCTGCTGCGTTCGCTGCCCGATCTGCCGCCGCCCGTATCGAAGCTGCTGCTGCGTGTGCAGCACGATCTGTTCGATCTGGGCGGGGAGCTTGCCGTGCCGGGTTACAGCGTGCTGACCGAGGCGCATGTCACCGCGCTGGAAGACGCGGTGGAAGAATTCAATGCGCAACTGCCGCCGCTGAAGGAGTTCATCCTGCCCGGTGGCTCGGAAGCTGCGGCGCGCTGCCATCTGGCCCGCACCGTTGCGCGACGCGCGGAACGCCGCTGCTGGACGCTGGCCAACGCCGAGAACACGCGCGGCGTGGCGCTGATCTATCTGAACCGTCTTTCCGACACCCTGTTCGTGCTGGCACGCAGGCTGGCGCGCCATGAGGGTGGTGTGGAAGTACTGTGGGATCGCAGCCGGCTGGATTGACGCGCCCCTTCAGGCGCGCAGGCGCGCCCAGTCGAAGGCCTCGCCGGGATCGGTCTTGCGACCTGGCGCGATATCGCTGTGCCCCACGAGCCTTGTCGGCGACAACGTCGGATAGGCATCGAGCAGCGCCTGGATCACCTCCCGCGCGACATCGTACTGGGCATCTGCAAAGGCAATGTCATCGGCACCTTCCAGCTCGATGCCGATGGAAAAATCATTGCAGGCCGGACGCCCCTCGAACTGCGAAGCACCGGCATGCCAGGCACGGCGGTGAAAGGGCACGAACTGTACGATCTCGCCATCACGACGCACCACCACGTGCGCCGACACCCGCATGCCATGAATGGCTGCGAAATACGGATGCACGGCAGGCGGCAGATGACCATTGAACAATTGCTCGATCCACGGACCACCAAACTCGCCGGGTGGCAGGCTGATGTTGTGGATGACCAGCAGGTCCGCGGCGACGCCATCCGGCCGCGCGTCATGATGCGGACTGAGCACCTGCCGCACGCCTTCCAGCAGGCCCGTTGCCACATGCACACGCAGGCTCATGCGCGCACTCCGGTGGCCTGCCTGCCCTGCGGCGGAGTGGTAAACCTTGCCGACCCCAGCGGTTCGAAAACAACAATCATTGGGAGAAGAATAATGCCAATCCGCAAACATCTGGGTGCGGAGTTTGCTGGTTGGGCAGCGACAAGCAGGGCTGATCCCACCCGGGAACCATTCCGTGCCCGCCGCAGTCCATCATGAACCCGGGACTGCAGTGGCATGCGACACAACCTACGGCAACGCATCACAGCAGGCCTGCTGGCACTGCTCGCCCAGGCGGGCGTAATCGCGTTGTTCACCCAGTCACGGGTACAGCAGGTTGCGCACGAAGCAGACTCCATACGCCTGGTATTCATCCAGCCCATGCAGGTGCCGGAAGCCGCGCCACCACCCCCGGACAAGACACGCGTCGCCAGCAAGGCTGTCAGTCCCGCCTTGATCGCAAACAGTGATCGCGTCGAGCCCATCGAACCTCCCGGGACCACCCGTGCCATCACGGTGCCGCCGGTTGCCACACCTCACATCGACTGGTATCAGGCGATGGAAAGCGCCGCACGCAGCGCTGTTGAGCGGGAGGAGGAACTCGCGCAGCGCGGCAATCCCCTGGACTCGAAGCCACGCGTGCTGGAACTGCCCGCAGATGGCGGCGACGAAGCTGCCGTTATTTCAATGCGGCGCGACAACGGTGACCTGGTCACACAACAACGGATCACCAGGGACAAGAGCGTGGTCTGCATCCACGAACACATTCCCCTGGTCGATCACTTCGACGTAACGGCACAGTTTCGACCGGCCAAGTGCTCCGTGAAGGATACGGGCCCCGGTCACAAGCCACTCTTCGAAGACATGAAGAAGCCGGGCTATCTGACCAAACCGCTGCCCGTACCCAAATCACCGCAGACTCGCGACGGGCCGCCGGCAACGAACCTGTCGAACAAGTAGGTGTTCTTTGTGATTGGGCAGCCATCTACACCAGCAACAAGCCAATCTGCGCAAACGCGGCAGAATTGCAGGCCGTAGAATGAGTGTCTGCATAGCGCGGGCATTCCTGAAGCTGCGCGAGGTGCTGGCCTCACACGCCGAGTTGGCACGAAAGCTCGAGACGCTGGAGAAATCCGTGGCCTCTCCCGATGCCAACACACGCCGGCAGTTTGAAGAGGTCTACGGGGCCATTCTCTCGCTCATGGGGCCGACCGGTGGAGCAATAGGCCAACCCCGCTCCCGCGCCTAGAGATGCCCTTCCTTCATGGCCGGCGCAGCTGGCGCAGCCGCTGCCGCACCCTTCTGCTGCTCCGCATACGCCTGTCGCGCCAGCGAGATGATATAGGCCTGCACCTGTTCGATCTGCTTTTCCGACAGCACGTCATCGAAGCGCGGCATGCCCCGGGCCTGCAATGCGCCGCGCAGGACAATCTCCTTGAATGCGGCATGGGTGGCCGCGCTGGTGCGACGCAGATCGGGTATGGGCGCCGGCCAGGCATTGGTATGGCAGCCGCTGCAGTTGGCGGTGAATGTGCCGCCACCGGCTGCAATGTCAGCCGCCGTGCCGACCTGTGCGGGGGGTTCGGAAATTGGCGCGGGCGGCGGCAGGTCTGCCGGCACAGGCGTCGCACCGCCATCCAGCCGGAACGCCAGAATGCGATTGGCATTGCCCTTCTTCGACGCGATGTTCTGCGGCAGCCAGCTGCTCCAGCCACCGCCGCCGCTGCCGGCAAGTATGGCCAGATATTGCACACCATTGACCGTATAGGTACTCGGTGCAGCGATCATCGCCGTGCCGACATCGATCTCCTTCAGCAGCTTGCCGTCGCTGTCTGCAAATACGCGCAGCTTGCCGTCAAGCCCGCCTTGCACGACCAGGCCACCACCGGTGGAAAGCACACCACCGTGATCCATGAATGAACTGTTCGGGACGCTCCAGACGACCTTGTGGTTCACCGGATCCCAGGCCTTGAGCGCAGCGGAGGGTGTGACATCAGGCATGGTCTTGAGGAACTTCGGATCAGCCAGTGGCCGCAGCGCGGGCGGCAGCGATGCCGGCTGGCCAAGCTGGAAAGAGAACCCCACCTGCACATTGGTGTTCATCCGGCCCGGCAACCATTCCGCACGACCGGGTGGATTGGCGTACAGCGCGCCAACATGCGCCGTCGGAATATAGACCAGCCCGGTCTTCGTGCTGTACGACATCGGATTCCAGTTGTGGGCACCGATTGGCGACGGGAAAACGAGCTTGGGCTTGCCGTCGCCGTAGTCTGCTGCGGCCTTGTCCTCCGCCGGCCGTCCGGTCTTCAGATCGACATGTGTCGCCCAGTTCGCCGCCGCGTATTTTTCCGCCGACAGCAGTTCGCCGGTCTTGCGATCCAGGATGTAGAAGAAGCCGTTCTTCGGCGCCTGCATCAGCACCTTGCGTTCCACACCATTGAGCGTGAGGGTCGAGAGCATGATGTGCTGCGTGGCGGTGTAATCCCACTGTTCCCCCGGGACCTCCTGGTAATGCCAGACCAGCCGACCAGTGTCGGGATTGACCGCGAGAATCGAAGACAGGAACAGGTTGTCGCCACCTTTGGGACTACGCTTGCTGCGGTTCCACGGCGCTGCATTGCCCGTGCCCACATAAAGCAGGTTCAGCTCCGGGTCATAGACCATCGAGTCCCAGGCAGTACCCCCCATGCCGAATTCCCAACGGGAGTCTGGATCCCATGTCTTTGCAGCCTGCTCCAGTTCCGGATGCTCAAACGGCTTTTTCGGATCGCCCGGAACCGTGTAAAACCGCCAGGCCTGTTTGCCGGTTTCCAGGTCGTAGGCGGTGACGTAGCCGCGTGCGTCGAACTCGGCGCCGCCATTACCGATGACTACCACCTTGCCGGCGATCTGCGGCGCACCAGTCACCGAGTAGCCGCGCTGTTTGTCGTCGATGGTCTGGACCTGCCAGGCGATCTTCCCGTCCCCGGCATTCAATGCATACAGGATGCCGTCAAATGCCGCGACATAGACCTTGCCGTTCCAGACGGCGACGCCACGGTTGACCATGTCGCAACAGGCGCCACGGTTCACCTTGGCATCCACCTGCGGCTCGAACTTCCACAGCAGCTTGCCGGTCGCGGCATCCAGTGCATAGACGCGCCCCACCACGCCGGAAACGTACATCACGCCATCAATCACCACCGGCGTTGCTTCCATGCCGCGCGCGGTACCGGTTTCGTACTGCCAGGCGAAACCCAGCTTGCCGACGTTCTGCTGGTTGATGAGTTCGAGCGGCGAGTAATGCGTCTTGCCGAAATCGCGGCCGGAGGTCAGCCACGCGCCTGGCTCGCTGTCCACGGCCAGCAACCGGGCCCGATCCAGCTTGCCTGTGGGCACGGGCGCGACCGCCTGGGCGCTGTCGGGCGCCTTCTTGCAACCCACCAACACCAGTGCAAACACGGCAGCGAGCGCTGCACTCGCCAGAAGACGCTTCGAATTGCTCATGATCCCCCCAAGGACCGGACGGCTTGTAGGATCATTATGCCCGCATGACAGCCCCATCCGACAATCTCCCGCCGCTGGGCGTCCGCGATCTGGCGGCCGTCTGGCATCCCTGCACGCAGATGAAGGACCACGAGCGCGAACTCCCGCTCATCGCCATCCGCCGTGGCCAGGGCGTGTGGCTGGAGGACATGGAGGGCCGGCGCTACCTGGATGCCATCAGCTCCTGGTGGGTGAACCTGTTCGGCCATGCCAATCCCGTCATCAGCGCCGCCGTGGCCCGGCAGCTGGCGGAGCTGGAACATGTGATTTTTGCCGGCTTCACGCACGAGCCGGCAGTGGATGTGGCGGAGGCCTTGATCCGCCTGGCCCCGCCGGGGCTGGCGCGCTGCTTCTTCGCCGACAATGGCTCGGCGGCAGTGGAAGTCGCGGTGAAGATGAGCTTCCATTTCTGGCGCAACAGCGGCAAGCCCGGCAAGCAGCGCTTCATCACGCTGGCCAACAGCTATCACGGTGAAACGCTGGGCGCGCTGGCCGTGGGCAATGTCGCGCTCTACAAGGACATCTACGCGCCGCTGCTGATGGATGTGATCACTGCGCCCTCGCCGGATGGCTACGCGCGCGAGCCGGGAGAATCAGCCGAGAGTCATTCACGCCGCATGTTCGCGCCGATGCGTGAGCTGCTGGAACGACACGCGCATGAAGCCGCGGCAGTGATCGTCGAACCGCTGGTGCAATGCGCCGGCAGCATGCGCATGTATCACCCCGTGTACCTGCGGCTGCTGCGTGCAGCCTGCGATGAATTCAATGTGCACCTGATCGCCGACGAGATCGCCGTCGGCTTCGGTCGCACCGGCACATTGTTCGCCTGCGAGCAGGCGCAGATCACGCCGGATTTCCTGTGCCTGTCGAAGGGACTCACCGGCGGCTACCTGCCGCTGTCGGCAGTGTTGACCACTTCGACTGTGTATGACGCGTTCTACGATGAATACACCAAACTGAATGCCTTCCTGCATTCCCACAGTTACACGGGCAATCCGCTGGCCTGCGCGGCGGCGCGTGCCACGCTCGGCATCTTCGCCAGCACACCGGTGATCGAGCGCAATCGCGAACTCGCCGCGCACATGGCAAGGGCCACCGCGTCGCTGGCCGACCACCCGCATGTGGCCGAAGTGCGGCAGCAGGGCATGATCCTCGCCATCGAAATGGTAAGACAACGCAGCAGCCGCGAGCCCTATGACTTTCGCGAACGGCGCGGCCTCAAGGTATACCGGCATGCATTGCAGCGCGGCGCCGTGTTGCGACCCATCGGCAATGTCGTTTACTTCATGCCGCCCTATGTCATCACACCGGAGGAGATCGACCTGCTCGCCGACATCGCGCGCACCGGCATCGATGCGGCCACATGCGACTGACGCGCGTCTTCGTGGATGCAACGCTGAGCACTGGCGCAGCACTGCTGCTGCCGCCCGCTCCGGCGCAGCACCTGACCAGGGTGTTGCGCCTGCAGGCCGGCGCCGCGCTGCGTGTGTTCAACGGTCAGGGCGGCGAGTTTGATGCCAGCATCGAATCGATCCAGCGCAACGACGCAACCGTGCTGATTGGCGCACACCACCGCATCGAGCGCGAATCGCCGCTGCAGGTGACCCTGCTGCAGGGCATTGCCCGCGGCGAGAAGATGGACCTGATCCTGCAGAAAGCTGCCGAACTGGGTGTTGCCGCAGTGGTGCCGCTTACCACCGCGCGCAGTACCGTGCGGCTGGATGATGCGACGGCGCTGCGCAAGCAGGCACACTGGCAGGGCGTGCTGATCGGCGCCTGTGAGCAATGCGGTCGCAACCGCATCCCCGCAGTTGCTGCAGCTTCCGGCCTTGCCGCAGCGGTGGCAAACAATCGGTCGCAACTGAAACTGCTGCTCGAACCTGAGCCTGCCGCAGGCACATTGAAAACACTGCTGGCAACAGTGTTCAGCGCAGCGGAACAGAACCTGTCGGTTTGCCTGCTGGTGGGCCCGGAGGGCGGCCTCGATCCGCAGGAGGTTCTGATAGCGAAGCAGGCAGGATTCCTGCCCTGCAGACTGGGCCCGCGCGTACTGCGCACCGAAACCGCAGCGCTCACGGCACTGGCAGCCTTGCAATCCCTGGCAGGCGACCTCACCTAGGTAAACCCAGCACAGACTTCAATGGCCACCATGCCCACACTGCTCTCGCCGCTTCGCCTCGGCGATCTCGATCTTCCGAACCGCATCGTTCTCGCACCACTGACCCGCTCGCGCGCTGGCGCCAGTCGCGTGCCGAACGCAATGATGGCCGAGTACTACCGGCAACGCAGCACTGCGGGCCTGATCCTCACCGAAGCGACTTCAGTCTCACCGCAGGGCGTGGGCTATGCCGATACCCCGGGCATCTGGTCCGACGAACAAGTTGCCGGCTGGCAGTCCGTGACGCGCGCAGTGCATGAGGCCGGCGGCCGCATCTTCCTGCAGCTGTGGCATGTGGGCCGTATCTCGCATCCCATTTTCCTGAACGGTGAGCTGCCCGTCGCACCCAGCGCGATTGCACCAGCCGGGTTCGTAAGCCTGGTGCGGCCGCAGATCCCCTATGTGGTGCCACGGGCGCTGCCGCGCGAGGAACTGCCGCAGATCGTCGAGCAGTATCGCCGCGGCGCACAGAACGCCATGACGGCCGGCTTCGATGGCGTCGAGATCCACGGTGCCAATGGCTATCTGCTGGACCAGTTCCTGCAGGATGGCAGCAATCAGCGTGACGACGACTACGGCGGCAGCATCGCCAATCGCGCGCGACTGATGCTCGAAGTCACCGATGCCGTGGTCGGCGTGTGGGGCGCTTCACGGGTCGGCATGCATCTGGCGCCGCGCGGTGATGCACATGGCATGAGCGATTCCGATCATCTGGCGACGTTCAGTCATGTGGCGCGGGAGCTGGGTCGGCGGCGCATCGCCTTCCTTGCCGTGCGCGAACACACCGGACCGCGACGCATCGGCCCGCAGCTCAGGCAGATCTTCGAAGGGCCCTATATCGCCAATGAAGGGTTTGATCTGGCCAGCGGCAACGCCCTGCTCGCGGCAGGTGAAGCCGATGCCGTGGCATTCGGTCGCACTTTCCTTGCCAACCCGGATCTGCCACGCCGCTTTGCGGAAGGCGGCACTGCGCTCAACACACCCGACCCGCAGACCTTTTACAGCAGCGGTGCGCAGGGCTACACCGACTATCCGGCGCTGGGTGGATAGCGCGCGCCATCAATGCTTCACGGCAGGCCCGGCGTACGGTATGTCCGCACCCACATGCCCGAGACATTCTCCACGTAGTCCATTGGCGTCATGCTCTGGAAGGTGTTCTCGGAGTCTCCCTGCGCGGCCAGTTCGAACGCCTTGCGCTGATCCTGGTAGTAGGCGGCGATCGGGTTGAAGTGCGCGCGCACCTTCGCAAGCTTCCTCGTGAAACCGGGGTTGTCGCTGCAGAACGTCGAGATGAGATTGAACGCCTTGGTGCCCAGCGAGAAGAAGCGATACGACTCGGCCAGCTTCGGATCCAGCGGCGAGTGACTGGCCCAGTCATTGCGCAGCCCGGTCTTGTACCGGTTCGTGACGTCCGAGATGAAGATGTTCGTCACCATGATCGCGATGAACTCCTCGACGTTCCCCTGACTCGACAGGACTGTGGACCCGCGGAGGTTCCAGCCGCGCATCTTCCCGCTCATGCGCCGCAGCGAATGGACCAGCTCGTGGAACAGCACCTCGTGCGACAGGCTGGCGGGCCGCTTCTTCCGGATCTGCGCGGCGCAGAAGGTGCGCCCGCGCGCCGGCGTGAAGCGCACCATGGAGTAGTTGTCCTCGGGACTGCTCCCCCACCACCACTCCTGGGCGTTGCCGTCCTGCCCCGGGTACGGAACGAGCAGGATCGTCTTCGAGTGAAAGCGCAGGGACGCCGCCAGATCCCGCCCGGCCTGGGATCCCAGGATCTTCGCGAGATCGTCCCGGACGTCGCGCAGGTAGCCGGCCCTCTCTATAGCAGCGACCGCGGCGGAGCGGGCGCCGTCTGAAGTCGTCTCCCAGTCTGGGTCGATCTCGATGCCGAACTGCTTTTCGATCATGGGAATTCTTTGAGAGGCTGCAGTTTAAAGTACACGAGAGAGTCGTCTTGGCTCCATTGACCACGCTGGCGCTGCGATAGCCGTGGGTTGCCCCCAAGCGTGAGTCCGCGCCATTCGCCGCAATCCAGCCGCTTCAGCGGATCTACTTCATCAGTAAATTCCACATACTTGCAATAAATGCAAGTATGTGGAATTATTATGGACGTGCAAACACTGACGGAGCAGCTGATCGAGCAAGGCTTCAGGGAAAGGATTCTGTCCGAGCGCCAGCTGGAGCGGGTG
>JAATEY010000059.1 GCA_015655465.1 Gammaproteobacteria bacterium
CCGCCGGTGGTGAAGGCGTTGATCGAACCGTCATCGATGACGGTGAAATGCCATTCCATGTCGGGCAGGTCGCTGTGCCGCGCCACGCGCTGCCCGACGGCATTGACGTATTCCTGGACGGCCTGGTCTTCGTAGATGCCGTAGTACTTGACGATCTGGTCGTAATCACGGCGGGCGGATTCGATCTCGCCCTTCTTGCTCGACAGGACGACATCCCTGCCGCCCGTGGCCGGATTGCTGGCGCAGGACATGAGCAGCAGCGCGCCGAAGATGGCGGCGGCGGCCTGCGAAAGGATACGGCGGAGCGGGTTCTTGCAGTCCATGGCGGCATTCTGCACGCCGCCAGCATCGAATCAACTCGCGGCGACGGGCTTCGACGCGTATTTCTTGCGGAACTTGTCGATGCGACCGGCGGTGTCCACCATCTTCTGCTTGCCCGTGTAGAACGGGTGGCAGGCGGAGCAGACGTCCAGGCTCAGATCCTGTCCCAGGGTCGAGCCGGTCTTGAACGTGCTGCCGCAGTTGCAGACCACATTGATCTCGGCGTACTGAGGATGGGTATCGGCTTTCATGACTCAAGCTCCGCAAGGGGGCGCGCAGTCTACCGGGGTGTGTCCGGGTGGACAAGCTCAATCCGCGGGCCTTGCTGCTGCCCCGGCAGCCGCCTCCAGGACTGCCCCTACTTATCCCCAATTTCTGTGGATAACTCTGTGCACGAAGCGCGGGGCCGGGAGCAGGAAACGCCGGATTATTGCATTTCTGCTGCATTGATCAAATTATGACCACCGGATTTCAGCCTGATAAATCAATAGGTTGCGGGTGACATATCGCGTAGTGTGACGTGATTCGCATGTAATCCATTCAATCTTGGAAGCGGGGCATGGCGCTGTGGATATATCTGCGCCGCGACTGCACGAAATCGCCTAACTACCGGCCCCTGCTTGTGAATTTTGCGCTGGCAGGAAGCGCTGGATCACGTCGTTGAGCCAGGCCTGGCCCAGCGGGGTGGCGCGCCATTGGGCGCTGTCGGCCTGCATGAAGCCGTCGCGGGCCAGTTGCTGCAAGGCGGGCAGCACTGCGGCCTCCGGCAGACCGGTGCGCGCCGTGAACACCGGCAGCGCGAAGCCGGCGCCGAGCCGCAGCGCATTCATCATGAACTCGAAGGGCAGATCCGCGGGCGGCACATCGCGCCATTGTGGCCCGGCGGCGGCGCTCGCGAAGTAGCGGCGCGGCTCGCGCAGGTGGATGCTGCGCTGGACGCGCAGGCCAGTGCCGGATTCGCCCGCGCTGCTGGTCAGCTTGCCGTGCGCGCCGGCGCCCACGCCGAGGTAGTCGCCGTTGTTCCAGTAGTTCAGGTTGTGGACGCATTGCCGGCCCGATCGCGCGTAGGCGGAGACCTCGTACTGGGCGAAGCCATGCGCCGCCAGCAGCGCCTGACATTCACCCTGCATGGCCCAGGCGAGATCATCGTCCGGCAGCGGAGGTGGCTGCGCGGCGAACACGGTGCCCGGCTCCAGCGTCAGCTGGTAATGCGACAGGTGCGCAGGCTGCAGCTGCAGGGCACTGGTGACATCGGCCAGTGCACCGGCCAGCGACTGGTCGGGCAATGCATACATGAGATCGAGATTGAAATTGCCGAGTCCGCAGGCATGCAGTTCCCCGGCGGCGCGCAGCACATCGGCTGGCTGGTGGATGCGGCCCAGCGCGCGCAGCGTAGCGCTGTTGAAACTCTGCGCACCCAGTGACACGCGATTGATGCCAATGGCGCGGTATTCCGCGAAGCGCCCGCGCTCGACGGTGGCCGGGTTTGCCTCCAGCGTCACTTCTGCATCGGGCGCCATGCGCAGCTGCGCGCGCACCGTGGCCAGCAAACCGGACAGCGCCGCGGGCGAGAACAGGCTGGGCGTTCCACCACCCATGAAGATGCTGTGGATCTCGCGACCGGCGACCAGCGGCGCCTGCGTCGCCAGATCCGCCGCCAGCGCATCGATGTAGCGCTGCTCCGGCAATGCGTCGCGCAGCTGATGCGAATTGAAATCGCAATACGGGCATTTCTGCACACACCAGGGGAAGTGCAGGTACAGCGACAGTGGCGGGAGATCCACCGAAACGGCGGGAGCAGGCTGGCCGGCGCGGACCTGCTCCAGCTGGTTCACGGCAACAGCCGCAGCAGCTCGGCCATTGCCTTGCCGCGGTGGCTCATTGCGTTCTTGTCCGCGGCGGGCATCTGCGCGGCACTGATCGTGAGGCCCTCCGGAATGAACAGCGGGTCGTAGCCGAAGCCGCCCTCGCCCGCGGGCTGCGGCGCGATACTGCCTTCCCAGTCGCCCGTGGCAATCAATGGCGCCGGATCATCGGCATGGCGCACATACGCGATCACGCAGCGATAGCGCGCGCGCCGGCCAGCGGGTGCCACGTTGCCCAGTTCCTGCAGCAGCAGGGCGTTGTTGGCGGCGTCGGTGGCACCGGGGCCGGCATAGCGGGCCGACCACACCCCGGGGCGGCCACCCAGTGCATCGACTTCCAGGCCGGAATCGTCCGCCAGCGCGGGCAATCGGGCGACGCGCGCCGCATGCCGCGCCTTGATCAGCGCATTGGCTTCGAAGGTGCTGCCGGTTTCGTCGGCGGCCTCGATGCCCAGCGTGGTCTGCAACACGACTTCGAAGTCGCGCGGTGCCAGCAGTGCCGCGAACTCGCGCTGCTTGCCGGCATTGCCGGTGGCCAGCACCACACGGCGCGCTGCGGTCATTGCGCCAGTGCGGCGCGCTGCAGTTCGAACAGCTGCGCCGTGCCCAGCGTGGCAAGTTGCAGCAAGGCATCGAGTTCATCACGGCGCATGGCGTGGCCCTCGGCCGTGCCCTGCACTTCGATGAAGCCGCCGCCGCTGTTCATCACCACGTTCATGTCGGTTTCGGCGCTGGAATCCTCGATGTAGTCGAGGTCGAGCACCGGCCGGCCCGCGACGATGCCCACCGACACCGCGGCAACCTGGCCGTGGATGGGACTGGCGATGCCCTTCTGCGCCACGAGACGGGCGCAGGCGTCGGCCAGCGCCACATAGGCGCCAGTGACCGATGCCGTGCGGGTGCCGCCGTCGGCCTGCAGCACATCGCAATCCAGCGTGACGGTTCTTTCGCCCAATGCGGAAAGATTCAGCGCCGCACGCAGCGAGCGACCGATCAGCCGCTGGATCTCCTGCGTGCGCCCGGACTGTTTGCCCTTCGCGGCCTCGCGCGCGCCGCGCGTATGCGTGGCCCGCGGCAGCATGCCGTACTCAGCGGTGACCCAGCCCTGGCCCTTGCCGCGCAGGAACCCCGGCACGCCCTCTTCGATCGTGGCGGTGCACAGCACGCGCGTATGACCGAACTCCACCAGCACGGAGCCTTCCGCATAGCGCGTGAAGGAGCGCGTGAACTTCACCGGGCGCAGCGCATCGAGCAGCCGACCGTCGTGACGTGCAGCCGCGGAACTCACAGTACCTTCACCGCGGCGACGGAAGCATTGTCGGCACCGGCACCGGCGCGACGCACCGCGAACTCGGTGATGGCCTGCAATGCGGTCTTCAGCGGTACGCCGGAATACAAAGATGCGGCAATGTCTTCATCGAGCAGGTTCGACCAGAAGCCATCGGTGCACACCAGCAGCGTGTCGCCCGCCATGACTTTCACACTGCGACCGATCAGCATCTCCGGCAACATGGGGTCGCCTCCCAGGCAGGTCTCGACAAAATTGCGCATGGGGTGGTTCAACGCCTGTCGTGAACTGATGAGCCCTTCCTGCACCAGCAGTTCGACATGGCTGTGGTCGCGGGTACGGGTAATGACCTTGCCCGCGCGCAGGTGATAGATGCGGCTGTCGCCGACATGCGCCCACCAGGTGGTGCCGTCCTGCACCAGGCATACGGCGCCGGTGGCGCGCGGCCGCGTTTCCAGCGGCATATGCAGGCCGATGGCGACCATCTCGGTGTGTGCAGCACCCATGGTCAGGTGCAGGAAGGCCAGCGGATCGGTCAGTGGATGCGGCAACGCTGCGAAGCGCGCGAGCAGTGTGCGCCGTGCCAGCTCCGCGGCGCGCGCACCTTCGGCATGCCCGCCCATGCCGTCAAAGGCGGCGATGATTGCCGCATCGGAGTTCACCGTGGCGGCAATGCGGTCCTGATTTTCGTCGCGCGACCCGACCAGGCTGATCTCGGCATATTCGACTTGCAAAACCGGCCCCCGGAGCGTTCGGCTAGACTGTCGCGCAATTATTGCATTGCGCGACACCGCGCGGACAGGTTGTCGATGATCATCAGCATGACCGGCTTTGCCCGCTGCGAGGCTGCAGTTCCTTCCGGCGCACTGGTCTGCGAGCTGCGCAGCGTCAATCACCGCTACCTGGAGCCTTCGCTGCGCCTGCCCGAAGAGCTGCGCGCCCTCGAGGCGGAACTGCGTGCGCAGCTGCAGAAGGAGCTGCGGCGCGGCAAGGTGGACTGCACTTTTACTTATCGCGTTGGCAGCCAGGCTGGTCGCAGCCTGGAGCTGGATGCGCAGGTGCTCGAACTGCTCACCCCGGTGCTCGACCAGCTTGCGACCGCAGCCCGCAGCGCGACGCAGGCACCGGCACAGGTCAACCTCATCGACCTGCTGCGCTATCCGGGAGTGGTGCGTGAAGCTGCCAGCGATCCGGAAGTCCTGCTTGCAGCAGGCAGGGAGCTGTTCACCGGTGCACTGGCGGATCTCAAGGCCATGCGCGCCAGCGAGGGTTCGCGGTTGAAGGACCTGGTGCTGCAGCGCTGCAGCCAACTCGAGACGCTGCTGACGCAGGTGCGGCAGCGGCTGCCCGAGGTGCAGGTGGCCATTCGCGCCCGCTTCGGCGAACGGCTGGCGGAACTGAATGTAGCTGTCGACAACGAACGCCTGGAACAGGAGATTGCGCTGCTGCTGCAGCGCATGGACGTGGCCGAGGAGCTCGACCGTCTGGAAGGCCACATCGTAGAGACCCGCAAGATCATCGCCAGCCCCGAGGCTGCCGGCCGGCGGCTGGATTTCCTGATGCAGGAATACAACCGCGAAGCCAACACGCTGTCGTCGAAGTCACAGGACCTCACCACCACGCGGCTGGCGGTGGACATGAAGGTGCTGATCGAGCAGATGCGCGAGCAGGTGCAGAACATCGAGTAATGCAGCGTAACGCCGCTCTACCGGTGATGGCGCCGGACATGCGGCAACAGCCACATCAGCGACGACATATGCAGCGTGGCGCGCGCGAGATTGTCGAAGGCCAGCGGCACCAGCCGGCCCATGTAGGACGAAGATTTCTGCGTGCCTTCCCAGAAAACCACCTCGGTGGGCTTCCAGCGCGTCTTGGAGGCATCCGTGCCGGTCGACAGGTTCACTCCGCTGATCTGGTTCGCGATGGCCCACTTGAAGGTCTCGGCAACCAGCGTCGTCATGACGCTGTACTTGCCCCATTCCGGCCGATAGCCGGAATGCGCCAGATACATCTCGTCGCCGAACACGAAGGCGGCACGTGCCGCCACGACCTCGCCCGCTATCTCCAGCTGGAATATCCGCAACTGGTTGCGCCCGGCCATCCGCAGGGCGTAATCCGTAAAGAATTCGCGCACGGTAAGGCTCTCGAAGGCATCGGGATGCGGCACCATGTCGCTGGCACTGGCGCGGGCCTTGTGCAGCTGGATCAGGTTTTCGAGTGCCGCGGCGGCCTCATGCGGCTCGCTGACCACGCGAACAGTGAAAGTGTGGCCCGCGCGCCGCAGGGAGTTGTAGCACTTGCGCAGCGCTTCCTTCATGTTCCGCGACAACTTCAGCTTCATTTCCTCCCAGCTGGAGGGCAGCGGCAGATAGTAGTCGACAGATTTCCTGCGCCAGACGACGGAATCGTCCCCGTCATTCAGCATGCGGGCGCGGCTCTGCTCCCGAATGCCGCTCCATAGCAACCGGTGCCACTCATGCTGCTGGGTCTGGAAATGCGCGCGCAATGCATCGATCACAGCGTCGTGATCCTCGGGCCCGCAAACCACCCCGCGGATTTCGGTAACGTTTGAATCCGCGCCGAAGAACTGCAGCTCCCGCAGGCGCAACAGACCCGTGGCCGGCCGGTGGGTCAACATCAGCGGGGCCACGGCGACGAGCGCTCCGTGGCCGTCACGAACCACGTGCACGAAGAACTCGTCCCGTACCCATGTCCGCTGGTCACTCAAATGCCGCCACCACAGGCGGTTCCAGAGTGGCGATGTGTAGGGCGTACGCGGCGACAACTGCATGTGCAGTGACTCCCACTCGACGCTCAGCGCGTCGAGTGATTCCGGGCCCATCAGTCGTTCAACGTGCAGCGTCATGTCACAGGTCGGCGGCGTCCATGGGTCGCGGATCGGCAGATGTCAGCATATCGTGCCCGACTGCCGAACAAGGCAGGCAATCAGGAGAGCGCTCGGGGAGTTTGCGGGAATGTGATACAGCTCTCAAGACATGTAAAGCACCTGTACCAACGAATTCACTCTCCGACTCGAGACCATGGAAGGCACATCCGGCACGCGACGCTGGATGTCCCGGACGATATGTAAAGCAGCTCGCGCAAATCCGGTTGGCAACACCAAACCTCTGGCCTCCTCCTGCTGCACGCGGATTTCTCAAGCTACCAGATCACCACCCGCTTCTCGCCACTGTTGACCATGGCATCGCCATCCTTGCAACCAAAGGCCGCCGCAAACGCCGGGAGATTGGCCGGCGTGCCGTTGGCGCGAATCCGCGCCGGAGCATGCGGATCCGATGCGAGCTGCACCTTTATTGCCTGCTCGCGATAGGCGCTGCGCCACGCGGTGGCCCAGCCATAGAAGAACCGCTGGTCGCGCGTGAGGCCGTCGATCTTCGGATCTTCCTTGCCTGCCGAGGCGTGCTGAAGGGCGTCGTAGGCAACGTTGAGGCCACCGAGATCGGCGATGTTCTCGCCGAGGGTGAGATTGCCGTTGACCTTCAGGCCCGGCCCCACGGAATAGCCGTTGTACTGCTGCACCAACTTGCCGGTAAGCGCCTTGAATTCCCTTGCGTCGGCGTCGGTCCACCATTGCTCGAAATTGCCGGTGGGTCCGAAGCGCGCGCCCTGGTCGTCGAAGCCATGCGTCAGTTCATGCCCGATGACTGCGCCGATTGCGCCGTAATTCAGGGCATCGTCGGCTTTGGCGTCGAAGAACGGCGGCTGCAGGATCGCGGCCGGGAATACGACTTCGTTCTGCTGCTGGTTGTAATAGGCATTGACGGTCTGCGGAGTCATCCCCCATTCGGTCCTGTCCACCGGCTTGCCGATCTTGCCGAGTTCCCAGCGATAGTTGAAGGCCTGCGCGGCCACCACATTGCCGAAGTAGCTGTCGCGGCTCGTGGCGAGTCCTTCCCATTCGCGCCACCTGGTGGGGTAGCCGATCTTCGGCGTGAACGTGTTCCACTTGGCGATGGCCTTTGCCTTGGTGGCATCGCCCATCCAGGTGAGTTTTTCGATGCGCGCCTTCAGCGCCGCGGTGAGATTCCCCACCAGCTGCTCCATGCGCTGGCGCGACTCGGGCGGGAAGGCGACTTCCACGTAGAGCTGGCCCATCGCTTCGCCAACGGAATTGTTGATTACCCCCACGACCCGCTTCCAGCGCGGCCGTTGTTCCTGCTGCCCGTTGAGGGTCTTGTTGTAGAACTCGAAGCGCTCGGTGACGAAGGCATCGCCCAGGTACGGCGAGGCGTTGTCGACCAGCTGGTAGCGCAGGTAGCTCTTCCACTGCGCCACCGGCACATCGGCGAGCATCCGGCTGACTTCCTGATGAAAGGCAGGCATGGCCAGCGAGAATTTTGCGGGCGCGGCCAGATCCTGCGATGCAAAGAATGCGCTCCACGGGAAGTTGGGCGTGAGCTTGTCGGCCTCGGCCAGCGTCACCGGGTTGTAGTACAGCGACACGTCGCGCTGCACCTCTTCGCGCGATTTCGAACCGCGCGCCAGCCGCGTTTCGAACTTCATGATGTCGCCCGCCTGGGTGGCGGCATCGGCCGCAGCCACCCCCGACAGCTCCAGTACCTTCGCGATGTGTTTGACATATGCCTCGCGAATCGCCTTGTGCGCCGGATCGAAGTAGTACTCCCGGTCCGGCAGGTTGGTGCCACCCTGCTCGGCATAGGCCATGTTCATGGTGGAGTCCTTGAAGTCCGCCTCCGGCCCGAATTCGAACAGCGGGTTCTCGCCCTGCGCAGCCACCTTGCGCAGATAGGCGGCCACGGCTGCGCCGTCGGTCAGGGCATCGATGGCGGCGAGGCGGTCCGCAAGGGGGGCGATCCCCTGCTCGTTCAGATGCTTCTCGTCCATGCCGGTGGCCCAGAAGTCGGCAATGATCTTGTGGATGCCGGTCTGACCGGTCTGGGCAGCAACCTGCTCCGCGAGCTGGTGCTGCACCTGCAGCGAACGATCGCGCAGCAACTGGAAGGCACCCCAGCTGGTCTGGTCGGCCGGAATCGGATTGGCTGCCAGCCATTTATCGTTGGCATTGGCAGCAAGGTCAGTGCAGGCGCTCTTGCTGGCGTCGAGATCCGCGATGCTGAATCGGAACGGCTGGGTGAGCTGGCTTTCGTCCAGCTTCCATGCCGGGGTGGCCGGGGCGGCAGCGACTTTGTCGGCAGCCTTCTGACACCCGGACAGAGCCAGCATGACGGCGGCGGGGAAGGCGACGATTCCAATGCGGGTGGCGGACATGCGTAACGACTCCTGGTGCAGACGGAAGCGAGGAGCATAGACCAGCGTGCGGCTCACTACCGCTGGCAGGTGGTCGCAGCGGCCAAAGCTGTGCTGCGAGCGATAATTGATCCGATTCTGGCATTAAAATAGCTATATACAGCTTCGTTTGATCCTCCAGCGCGTAAATCCACCTCCTGCTGCGAATGCATTTCCGCAGCGCCGATAATCGCTATATTGCCGCCCCATGCCTGAACGCACTGGCGCTCCCGCCCAACTTTTCGTCATCTCCGCGCCTTCCGGCGCCGGCAAGACCAGCCTGGTGAAGGCGCTGCGCGAACGCCTGCCTTCCCTGCGCATTTCAACCTCGCACACCACCCGCCCGCCGCGCCCCAACGAGCAGGATGGCCGCGAGTACTTTTTCGTGGACAACACCGAGTTCAATGCGCTGGTGGATGACGGGGCCTTCCTCGAACATGCCCGCGTGTTCGACAATCAGTACGGCACCAGCCGGCACCAGCTCGAAGACAAGCTGGCCGCCGGCAACAATGTGATCCTGGAGATCGACTGGCAGGGGGCAAGGCAGGTGCGCGCAGCCATGCCTGCCTGCCGCAGCATTTTCATCCTGCCGCCGTCCCGGGACGCCCTGCGCACCCGCCTGACCGGCCGCCAGACCGACAGCCCAGAAATCATTGAACGGCGCCTCGCCGATGCCGTGAGCGACATGTCCCACTACCACGAATTCGACTACGTGGTGGTCAACGACGACTTCTCCCGGGCGGTGGAAGACCTGGCGAAGATCGTGGCGGGCCACGGCGGCAAGCTTGCCGCCGACCGCCCGGAACTGTCACGGGTGGTCGCCAATCTGCTAGTATTTCCAACCCCTTAAGCATATTTCCAGCACAGGCGAAACATGGCCCGCATTACCGTTGAAGACTGTCTGCCGAACGTCGAGAACCTGTTTCAGCTGGTGCTGCTCGCATCCGCCCGCGCCCGCCGCCTGGCCAATGGTGCCGAACCCACCGTCCCGGTCGACAACGACAAGGTCACGGTCATAGCGCTGCGTGAAATTGCCGAAGGCAACATCACTCCCGAGATGCTGCTCGAGCCGGAACCCATGCCGGAGTCGATCATCAATGACATCGACGCCCAGCTGGAGAATTTCCGCGCACCGCAGTTCGGTCTCGGAGAGTAATTACTACCGGTCATGGACTATGCGTCTTCGCTGCTCGGCCTGATTCCAGGGTCCAGCGCAAGGCGCACTCCCGGCCTGCGGGAGCTGCTGGCCAAGTGTGAAACCTACCTGCCGCCCGAGCAGGTGGAACGCATCAAGGATGCCGCCGAGTTCGGCGCCGAAGCCCACCTGGGCCAGAAGCGCCTGTCGGGCGAGCCGTACATCGCGCATCCGCTGGCCGCGGCGGAAATCCTCGCCGACCTGCACCTGGACGCCGATACGATCGTCGGCGCCATCCTGCACGATGTCATCGAGGACACGCCCACCCCGAAGGAAGTCATCGCGGCGCGCTTCGGCAACGACGTGGCGGAGATCGTCGACGGCGTCACCAAGCTCGACCAGATCAAGTTCAAGAGCC
>JAATEY010000288.1 GCA_015655465.1 Gammaproteobacteria bacterium
CGATGCGCTGCGCTTCGACGCCGAGCCCGTCTACGAAACCCTGCTCGATGCCTTCATCACGCTCGCCATTGCCGTGCACGATGTGAAGCGTCTGCAGCGCAACAGCCGCACGGGTTCCGTGTATGTGGTCAAGCCGAAGATGCACGGCCCCGACGAAGTGGCCATGGCCAACGACCTGTTCGACCGTGTGGAAGACCTGCTGCACCTGCCGCGTCACACCGTGAAGATGGGCGTCATGGATGAAGAGCGGCGCACGAGCGCCAATCTCGCCGCCTGCATTGCCGCCGCGCGGCATCGCATCGTGTTCATCAACACCGGCTTCCTCGACCGCACCGGCGACGAAATCCACACCTGCATGGAAGCAGGCCCGGTGCTGCCCAAGGATGCCGTCAAGACGCAGCCCTGGATCCGCGACTACGAGAAGCGCAATGTGCAGATCGGCCTTGCAATGGGCTTCTCCGGCAAGGCGCAGATCGGCAAGGGCATGTGGGCCATGCCCGATCGCATGGCAGACATGCTGAAGACCAAGATCGCGCACCCGCTGGCCGGCGCGAACACCGCATGGGTACCCTCGCCCACGGCCGCGGCCCTGCATGTGCTGCACTACCACCGCGTCAACGTGGCGGCGGTGCAGGATGAACTGCGCAGCCAGCCCACGCCCGGCACCGATGCACTGCTGACGGCGCCGCTCGCCACCGAGCTGCCCCCGGCCGATGAAATCCAGCGCGAGCTAGACAACAACATCCAGGGCATCCTGGGCTATGTGGTGCGCTGGATCGACCAGGGTGTCGGCTGCTCCAAGGTGCCGGATGTGAACAACATCGGCCTGATGGAAGACCGCGCCACGCTGCGCATTTCCAGCCAGCATGTGGCCAACTGGCTGTATCACGGCGTGTGCAGCGAAGCGCAGGTTCGCAGCACCATGGAACGCATGGCCGCCGTGGTCGACGCGCAGAATGCCGCCGATTCGTCCTACCTGCCGATGGCGGGCAACCTGCACGCCAATATCGCCTATGCCGCCGCCTGCGACCTCATCTTCAAGGGCCGCGAGCAGCCCAACGGCTACACCGAATTCATCCTGCACAGCCGCCGGCGCGAATACAAGGCGCGTATCGGCGCGGCCTGATCCATCTTTCCCGAGGAACCGAAGCAATGCTCACACGCAAGACCCTGTCGCTCGCCGACGCCAAGAAAGTGGCCGCCGCTGCCTCCGCCAAGGCAATCGCCGAAGGGTGGACCGTGGTCATCGCCGTGCATGACAACGGCGGCAACCTGATCTACCTGGAGCGCGCCGATGGCACGCAGCTGGGTTCGATCGTCGTGGCGCAGGAAAAATCCCGCACGGCGCTGATGTTCAAGCGTCCCACCAAGGTGCTGGAAGACACCATCCTGAGCGGCCGCGTGCACATGATGTCGCTGCCCGGCATTACCTCGGTTGAAGGCGGCCTGCCATTGACGGTGGATGGCGAAATCGTGGGAAGTATCGGCGTATCGGGTGTGCAGTCCAGCCAGGACGGCCAGGTTGCTGCCGCCGGTGCAGCCGCGCTCACCTGAGGTCCGACCGCTGCGGGCCGCCGCCCGGCACCCGCGTCAGCGCTGCAGCCGCAGCCTGGCGCCGGAGAGATCGTCCACGAATTCCGTCTCGCTGACCTGGTTCACCCGCTCACCGGTGCGCAGGTCGAAGCGGCGATTGATCACGGCCGCCTCCCCCAGCAAGCCGTCGGCAAGCACGGGGCGCTCGAAGGTCACGCGTTCAAGGATCTCGCAGGGCCTGCCCTCTTCGTCGAAAGCCGGGTGGCGGATCACCTCTTCGCTGTATTTTTTCATGGCATCGGAGCCTTCATCCGATCCGCGCCCATTTGATCATCGTCGCGAAGCTGGGCGGCTTGCCATGCATCAACAGGGCTACGCGGAATATCCTGGCCGCAAACCACACGGCGATGCACGCGCCCACGATGCCGGCGAGCACCGACAGCAGCACCTGCCACACCGGTGGTGGTGAACTGGAGGCCAGCCGCGCCATCATGGCAAAGGCATTCACCGGCGGAATGAAGCTCGAGGCAACGGCCAATGCGGAGTCCGGGGTGGCGCCAATGACGAAGGTGAGCATGTACGGCACCATCAGCAGCAGCATGATCGGGCCCATCAGCGACTGGGCATCGGCGATCTGGCTGACCGCGGCGCCCACTGCCAGCATCAATGCTCCATACACCAGGTACGCAATGAGAAAAAACACGACCAGCCAGAGGATCAGCATGGGGTCGATGAACCCGAACATCGCAAACTGCAGCAGGGCCACGACGCCCAGGGCCACGTATACGCCCAGGCCCACCAGCCCGACACCAAGCTGCCCCAGCAGTTTGCCCCACATGAGCTCCAGCGGCGAGACAGCTGCGAGCAGCACTTCCACCACGCGGCTGGATTTTTCTTCGACGGTGGAAGTCATCAACGCCTGACCACCGGTCATTACGCCAATGAACAGCAGCACGCCCATGATGAAAGGCAGCATGCGATTCAGCGCCTGCGCGCCCTGCTCCTCGCCATTCGGCGAAACAAGCTTCGTGGGACTGCGGGGGATATCCGTGGCAGCCTTCACGACCAGGGGGTCGAAGCCGGCGCTACGCAAACGCTCGACGGTCAACACCTTGCGCAATGCGCCATGCAGGATGCCTTCGGCGTCGGCCGGCAGATTGCGCGGGGCGTACAGTCTGTAGTTGCCGTATCCGGCCGCGCCCTCTGTCCGCACTACTGCATCGGCTGGCATCAGCACAAGCGCCCGGCGTGCACGCTTGCCTATACGGCCGTCAGCAAGCCATTGCTTCTGCGAGTCGACAGTGGCATTCGCAGGCAGATTCTTGACCGTAAAGGTCGGCACGGATTCCGGCAGCACAGCATCGGCGACCTGCCTGCCGGCTGCGCCCATCTGCTGGACCTCGCGGCGCCCTGCATTGCGGGTCTCGGCGACGGCTGCCGGCGACAGCTCTGCACCCAGCGCCGATGACAGCGCCGCGCTCTGGTCGATGAACGCCACTTCCACATTCACCTGGGTGCCGCGCTGGTTCAGGAGCTTCGGAATGACGGCGATCAGCGCCATCATGATGAGCGGCATGACCAGGATTCCGAACAGAAAGCCCTTGCTCGACACGGCGACCAGGAATTCACGCGTGGCCACCAGCCTGATGCGACCGAACATGTTCATGCTGCCCCTCCTGTCAGACCCTGCAGATGCTGGCGCAGCGCCTGTTCCGATTCGCCCGATTTCGCATCACTGCGAACGATGCCGACAAACACATCCTCGAGCCGGATGCGGGCGATCTCGACGCGCGCCGGCACGACCCGCGCAGCCACCTCGCGGATGACCATCGACGGGTCGGTGCCCGCGGCAACCTGCAGCTCGGCCTCGCCATCCTTCACCTGCATTGAAACCACACCTGCAATGTCGCGCAGGCCATCCAGGTTCGCCTTCGGATCGAGCGGTTCGAACAGCACGCGCGTTGGATCGTAGCGCCGGCGCAGGCTGCTCATGGGCTCATCGAGCACCTTGCGGCCCTTGTGGATCATCACCACGCGGTCACAGAGTTCTTCCGCATGGGCCATCACATGCGTGGAGAACAGGATGGTGGTGCCGCGCCGGCGCTCATCGCTGATCACGCCCTTGAGCAGCCGCACGCTGACCGGATCGAGTCCGCCGAAGGGCTCATCGAGTATGAGCAGCTCCGGCTGGTGCACGATGGCGCCGACGAACTGCACCCGCTGCAGCATGCCCTTCGACAGGTCTTCGCATTTCTTCTTCTCGACGTCTTCGAGCCCGAGCTTCGCCAGCAGCTCGCGCGCACGCGACCGTGCCAGGGCTTCCGGCATGCCCTTCAGGCAGGCCAGGTATTTCAGGAAGGCCCCGACGCGCATCTTGCGGTACACGCCGCGCTCCTCGGGCAGGTAGCCGATGCGATCCTTGGCATCCAGCGCGGAAGGCCGCCCCAGCACTTCCACCTTGCCCGCATCGGGAAACAGGATGGACATGATGATGCGGATGGAAGTGGTCTTGCCGGCGCCACTGGGCCCGATCAGGCCGCAGGTCTCGCCCCTGGGAACGGCAAGATCCAGCGCGGTAACCGCAGGCTGGCCGCTGAAGGATTTCTCCACGCCCAGAAGCTTCAGTACGTCTGCCACGTCGCCATCTCCCACGAATTGCTGCGACATGGTAGTCGCACTTTCCGCCGCATGCTTACATGATAGAGATGAGGTCAATACCGATACTGTATGGGCACAGCGCGAGTCCCACCAGCAATCAAACTGCGTCCAGCTCGACTTTGGACCCCGGCGACCGTTTGCGTTGACACCCCACACGCGCACCCGGCCTGGCTGCGCACCCACCCATATGTTGACGAAGGTTGCCGTGAACATGGCCAACAGGTAGTAAGTCGCATATCCGGGGAAGTGGTTCCCCCAGAGGCTGCCGGCGCATGACACCGAGCGAGTGCCTGATGATCGTCACACTGGTCCGGAGTTTTTCCATGGGTCCGGGTTCGCCGTTCAGCGGGTAGCGCCCATCGCGTCGATCGCGTGCGCCATCTCTTCCTGTTGCTCCAGGTAGCGCTTGTACCGATCCAGCTGCTGGGGATTGAGGTGGGCCGCCGCCACTTCGGCCAGACGACGGTTGGTCTCGGGCATGCGCTGCAGCTGCTGTTGCAGGCTCATCCCGCGGGATTCCTGGTCGATGCGTTTCTGTTCGGCAGCAAGTGCGGAGTCCAGGTACTGGAATTGGGCATCGGTCAGCGGGGCGTTGCCGGAACTGATCGCATTGCGCATGTCTTCCCTCTCCACGCGGGCATATTCCGCCTGCTGGCGCTCCATCGCGGTGCGCTGGTATTCCTGCCACTTCGTGTAGCTGCTGCCCAGCATCGCCGACAGCTCAGCCTCGTACGCCTGTTCCTTTCTTGCCAGACTACGCGCCATTTCCTCTCCAGGCTGCAGGCTCAAGCGGTCTGCGGCCAGATCGATTCGCTGTTTCACGAGCAGATCCAGAAGTTTTCCCGCGTTCTCCGGACTGAGATTCATCGTTTTCGCCAGATCCGGATATTGCTGCTCCAGCATCTGGCGCATCATGACCCGCTGGAACTCCCGGCCCTCAGGGCTGTTGCGTAATTGCCCGGCCTGCGCCAGCAGCGGATTGGCACTGCGGCTGGCCGACTGCCCGCGTGCTGCCGGTGCGGTCGAAACTTGCCCGGCCTGCGCGGCAGGCGCCGGCATCACGGCAGCCGCTTGCATACCAGCAACCCCTGACGCCACTACGGATTCTGCCGGATGCATCGACTCCAGCGCAGTCACGCGCGTCACCGCTGCCGCGTTCAGCTGGCGCTGCGTGTCGAGTTCCCGCCACAGATACACCGCGGCGATGCCGATGATGACCAGCGTGACGCCAAGACCTGTTGCAAGCTTCTTCATGGCCTGGCACCTCCGCCCATCAGGCCCATGGTTGCGCGCAGCATGGCCGCCTGCTGCTCCACCTGCCGCCTGTAGAGATCCAGCTGCGAGGAATTCAGCAAGGGCGCGGCTACATCCACCAGCCGGTTCCGGGTCTCGCTCATACGCTGCATCTCTTCCTGCAGCAGGTTCGGCGAATTGACTGCCGCAGACGAAGTGGACCAATCGCGCGTTTCCTTGTCGGAGCGCTTCTGTTCGGCAGCAAATGCGGAAATGAGCTGCGTGGACTGGGCTTCACTCAATGGATTGCCGCTGGCGCTGAGTGTCCTGCGCAGCTGATCCACCTGCTGGCGGGCAGCCGCTGTGCTCTGGTACTCCTCCCATTTCGGGTACTTGCTGCCCAGCAATGTGGCCAATTCCGCCTCTTGAGTGCGCCTGGATTCCACCAGCTTTCGCTGCAACTCCCGCGTTGCGGCAGGATCCTGTCCGCCACCCAGCATCAGGTCCGCGGAGCTCACGCCCTGCTTCGCCAGCAGATCGAAGAATTTTTCCTTTTCCTGCGGAGTGAGGTTCAGCTCCTGCTCGATGTCCGGATACATCTGCGCCATCATCCCGCGCATGATGGCGCGCGTGGCATCCTGGCCCTCGGCGCTCGCCGCCGCCTCCAGCATTGCCTTCAACGGCGGATTGGCCGTTGCCGTTGCGGGCGGCTGCCTTGCTGCCGGCTCCGCAGTGGCAGCGGGTGCTGGTGGCGCCACAGGCTGCGACGGAAGGTGCGTGACGACCCGTGCCTGTTGTGCGGATTTCAAGGTGCTCTCGCGCGTTGCGAGCTCACTGGCTTCCCTGCGCTCTGTGCGTAACTCCCGCCAGAGATGCATCGCGCCAATGCCCGCGAGGATCACTGCCGCCGCGAGAACACCAACAACCTTCTTCATGGCACTCCCTGTGTCTTTTTCATGAACCGCGTCAGGTGCTTCTGAGCTTCAGAAACCGGATGAAATCCCGCTCATCGATGCGCTGCGCCCTGATCTCACCCAGCACCTTGTCGAACAGCTGCTGCATGCGCTCCTTTTTCTCCGCCGCGGCAGCTTCTTCGTTCAGGGGGCGCACGAAGCAGCCGCTTCCAGCCCGGTTTTCCAGGAAGCCGCGCAGTTCCAGTTCCCGGTAGACCTTGGCGGTCGTATTCGGATTGATCTTCAGCTGCGCGGAAAGCTCGCGGATGGAAGGCAGCTTGTCGCCGACCCGGATCTGGTTCGCCTCGATGGCCGCGACGATGGCGGTGACCATCTGCTTGTAGATGGGAATGGCGGAATGATGGTCGACCTTGAGTTTCATGGTCTCGATGCGAAGCCTGCCGGATTTCGTACTAGTACAGTATATCTATCAAGTAGTACAGTCAATCTGGACTGCTGCGCCTCTGCTGCTGTGTCTGTGGATGCTCCGCGCTCAAGGATCCCGCGCCGGCAGCGTGAACGCGCCGGGCAGCAGCGCGCCGGCCGTCGTGTACTTCACATGGCCGCCGAGCCCTGCCTGCAGCACTACCAGCGCCGGCCCGCCCAGCTCCAGCATGACCTGCCGGCAGGCGCCGCAGGGCGCGACAGGTTCGGCGGTGTCGCCGATCACTGCGATCTGCACGAAGTCACCGGCCTTGCATCCGGCCGCGACTGCCGCGAAGAACGCCGTGCGCTCCGCACAGCAGGTGAGCCCATACGACTGGTTCTCCACATTGCAGCCGGGGAACATGCGGCCATCGCGCGTGGCAAGCGCGGCGCCGACGCGGAACTGCGAATACGGCGCATAGGCGCGTTCGCGCGCTTCGCGTGCCGCATCGAGCAAAGGCTTGTCGGCTGGCGCAAGCGCCGTCATGACGGTGACCCCAGGAACATGCCTGCAATCGTGGCACTGGTGAGATTCGACAGCGTTGCCGCTGCCACCACGCGCAGGCCGTAACGGGCTACCTGCGATCGCAACGCAGGCGCCACCGCACCGAAGCCTCCCGCGAGGATGGCGATCGAGGAGAGATTCGCAAAGCCGCACAGCGCGAAGGAAATGATCACGATGGTCTTGGGATCCAGCACGTTCAGCCCTGCGGCCGTGACCTCGGCCGCATCCTTCAGATAGGGCGCGAAGGACACATAGCCCACGAATTCATTGAGGATCAGCTTCTGGCCGATGAGGTTGCCCGCAATGCCGGCTTCGGCCCACGGCACCCCAGCCAGCCATGCCACCGGCGCGAAGAAGTAGCCCATCAGCGTCTCCAGGTTCAGCTCGCCATGACCGAACCAGCCCATCACGCCGCCGACGAGGCCATTGAGCAACGCGATCAGGCCGACGAATGCCACCAGCATCGCGCCCACGTTCACTGCCACCTTCATGCCCACCGCGGCACCGGCCGCAGCGGCTTCGATTACATTCGCCGTGGGCTTTTCCTCGAAGTGGATCTCGTCGAACTGCACAGCGCTGGGTTCGGTGCTGGGGCAGATCAGCTTGGCGTACAGCAGGCCACCCGGCACGGCCATGAACGAAGCCGCGATCAGGTATTCCAGCGGCACGCCCAGGCCCGAATAGCCGGCGAGCAATGAACCGGCAACCGCGGCCATGCCGCTGGCCATCACCGCGAACAGCTCCGGGCCGCGCAGTTGCATCGCGAAAGGCTTCAGCACCGCAGGCATCTCGCTCTGCCCGAGGAATATGGTGGTAACCGCCGAGAAGGATTCGATCCTGCTCACGCCGATCAGCTTCTGGAACAGCGTGCCGAGGCCGAGCACCACCCAGCGCATGATGCCGAGGTGGTACAGCACCGCGATCAGCGCGGACACGAAGATGATCGCCGGCAACACGCGCAACGCGAAGATGAAGCCGCCATCCCCGAACAGCTCCGTCATCTTCGGACCCACCAGTCCGCCGAACACGAAGGCTATGCCCTGGTTGCCATAGTCGATCACATGCCCCACGCCCGCGGCGGCCGCGCCCAGCGCAACTCTCCCCCAGGGCACGAACAGCACCAGCGCTCCGATCACGACCTGCACGGCGAAGGCCGCCAGCACCACCCGCGGCTGTATCGCCCGCCGGTTCATCGACAGCAGCACACCAAGGCCAAGCAGGACTAGCAGGCCAGGCAGGCCCCGGAGGATGTCATTCATGGATTAGGATGGCTCGGAGAGGAGTTATTGAATGGCCAAGCTGTACTTTTACTACTCGGCGATGAATGCGGGCAAGACCACGAGCCTCCTGCAGAGCGCATACAACTACCACGAGCGCGGCATGCGCACGCTGATCCTGACGCCCGCCATCGACGTGCGCCATGGCAAGGACCAGGTGCGCTCGCGCATCGGCCTCGCCGCGCGTGGCCGCGGCGTGGGCGCCGATGCCGACCTGCTGGCCGTGGTGCGCGAGGACGTAGCGGCACACGGCAGCCTCGACTGCGTGCTGGTAGACGAAGCGCAGTTCCTGTCGCGCGCGCAGGTATGGCAGCTCACGGATATCGTTGATGTCCTCAACATACCGGTGCTGGCCTTCGGCCTGCGCACGGATTTCCGCGGCGAGTTGTTCGAAGGCAGTCAGCACCTGCTCGCCTGGGCCGACAGCCTCGTGGAGCTCAAGACCATCTGCCACACCGGCCGCAAGGCTACGATGGTGGTGCGGGTGGATGAGGAAGGTCGCGCGGTCACCGCGGGACCGCAGGTGGAGATCGGCGGCAACGAGCGCTATGTTTCGGTGAGTCGCGGGGAGTACAAACGCATCACCCGGGGGGAGGGGCGCATTTCGCTGCAACAGCAGGTGCTGCCGCTGGGGGAAACGGAGGACCGGGACCAGGCGTCCCCTGCAGACGTCAAGTCCTGATCAGGCCAATCGCCCGCAGTCGTTCCTCGAGAAACGCATCCGCGCGCACCGGCGGAAACTTCGCACCCTCGCCCACGCAGGACGGCAGGCACTCCAGCATCACATCCGAATTCGGATGCATGAAGAACGGCATCGAGTAGCGGCTCACGTTCGGCCCCGCGGGGTTCGTCACGCGATGCGTGGTGGCGGGGATCATCTGGTTGGTGATGCGCGCCATCATGTCGCCGGAATCCACGATCAGCGCCGCGGGACCCGCATCCACCGGCAGCCAGCGGCCGTCATGGTCCAACAACTCGAGACCCGGGCCCTGCGCAGCCACCAGCAGTGTGATGAGATTGATGTCTTCATGCGGCGCGGAGCGCAGGCTGCCGCCTTCAGCATCTTCCGGGATCGGCGGGTAGTGGATCATCCGCAGCACCGAGTTGCCGTCGTCAACCATGCGCGCAAAGAAACCCTCCGCCACCTGCAGACCCGGTGTCAGCGCTTCGAGCAGCAGACGGCCGGTTTCCTGCAGACCGCGATACAGCGCAAGGAAGTTGTCGCGGAAACCTTCCGGCTCGGCGGGCCACACATTCGGTGGTTCCGTCGGCCCGCGGGGCGGCTCGCCTTCGCGCTCCGGTCCGATCTGCCAGAACTCCTTGAGATCAGCCGCCTTGTGGCCGATGGCCTTCTCGGTACGGAACGGTGTGTAGCCGCGTGGCCCATGCGCATAAGTGCGCTTCACGGCATCCGGCAACGCGAAGAAGCGCGCGGAAAGTTCGTAGGCATGCTCGATCGACGCCGGTGACACCGGATGATCGACAAGGATGATGAAGCCGTAACGCTTCAATCCCCCGAACAGGCGCGCGCTGAACTCCACGCGCCGTGCAGGATCGCCACTGGTGAAATCCGCAAGACTCAGCGTGGGAACCGTTGTGCTCATGGCATCAACGCAGCGGTACGCCGGCCGGCCATTTGTGCAGCCAGCCGCAGGTGAGGACGCAGCGGGTGCTTGAGCTTCACCTTGATATGGCCCGCTGGCAGCATCAACGTCATCATCACATTCCGCATCCAGTGCGATGGTACGTACAGGTTCATCGCCAAGCCGAAGCGCTGCACCAGGGTAACGGCGCCAGTCTCGCCGGGGAACTCATCATCTCCATTGAAACACGCGGCCCAGGTGTGAGGCTGTTTGCTCAGTAGTGATAGCGAAGCTGCGCAATGAGCAGTGAATTGCCTTCCACCTTGTAGACCATGCGGTGCTCGTCATTGATGCGGCGTGACCAGTACCCGGCTAGAGCATGCTTCAACCCCTCGGGCTTGCCGGTACCTGCAAACGCAGTACGCGTGGTTTCCCTGATCAATCCATTGATGCGCTTGAGCATCTTCCCGTCCGTATCCTGCCAGTGCAGGTAGTCCTCCCATGCCTGCTCGGCAAAGATCAACTTCACTCAGCCAGTCTCCGCTCCTTGCCATGGCCGGTCTCCAGGCCGGCAATGGCCTCGAGCAGTCGTCTGGCATTGCGGGGGGCACGGAGCAGGTAGGCCGTTTCTTCGAGAGCCTTGAAGTCTTCCAACGACATCATCACCACGGACTGCTGCCCATTGCGGGTAATGATCAGCGGTTCATGGTCTTCACACACCCGGTCCATGGTGTCGGCCAGGTTGGCCCGGGCAGCTGTATAGGTGATGGCATCCATTGGGCGACCTTCGATATCGATATGTACGTTATACTGTACATATCCGGGCAGGACTTGTCCAGCGCCACCTTACTGTCGACTTCGAAACAGCTGCAGAAGACTCACTGACTCTCCTGCGAAGCGATCGGCTCGCCATCACCGCCAGTGCTTGTGCGATTTCAAAATCGCGGCCGATGGTACGAACCACCGACCTCCCATCCTGGCAATCCGCCAAAGTCTGTCCATCCAGTTACTGTGGCGGAACTCGGCCTGGCCTTCTATAGCTTCTTCATCCTGGCGGCGGCGTGCATGGCGCGTGTACGCGCAGAAATGCGCTGGTACGGATGCCTATTTCGCTGGTCCCAGCTTTCCGAGTGCCGTGAAATCCGCATCTGCAGTTTCCAGCGTCGCGCCATGCACTTCGGCACAGGCTGCGATGGCGATGTCCATGGCCGGCACGTTTATGCCGCGTTGACGCGCATGTCGAGCCAGTTCAGCCGCGCCATTCCAGAGTTCCAGCCGGACCATCGGACACCAACAGGCCTCGCCATCTACCAGCGCGCGCTCAACCCGGGCGCGCAACACCGTGTTGCCGTCGGAGCGCAACAGGTGAACCCATGATGAGCTGTCGATGAGTACCAGGAGGATCAGCTCTTGTGGCGTTGCAACCGAAGCTCCTCAGCAGTGACCAGTTCGTTGCAAGTGCCGGCATGACGCAACAGGGCTCCCATGCGCCGGCGGCGATTGAACTCATGCAGCGCCGTCACGACCGCTTCGCGTTTGGTACGCGCTTTGGTAAAGCGCATCGCATCCGCAAGCTTCTGATCTGGAATATCAATTGTCGTTTTCATGCTTCCATTTTCGAATGAAATGGATTCCAGCTCAACCTGCCGGGAGCGTTAACCCTTCTTCGGCATGTACAGGTCGGTCAGCGTCCCCTCGAGCGCTTCGGCCGTCATGCCGATGCTCTCGGAGAGCGTCGGATGCGGATGAATCGTGAGGCCGACATCGGCCGCATCCGCCCCCATCTCGATGGCAAGCCCCACCTCGGCGATCAGCTCACCCGCGTTGGGACCGACGATGCCACCACCGATGATGCGGTTGCTCGCAGTATCGACCAGCAGCTTGGTGAAGCCCTCGTCACGGCCGATCGACAGCGATCGACCGCTCGCTGCCCAGGGGAACGCAGCCTTGCGGAAATTCAGCCCGTCGCGTTTGGCCTGGCCTTCGGTCACGCCGACCCAGGCCACTTCCGGATCGGTGTAAGCCACTGATGGAATCACGCGCGCATCGAAGAAAGCCTTGTGGCCAGCCGCGACTTCCGCCGCTACCTTTGCTTCGTGCGTGGCCTTGTGCGCGAGCATGGGCTGGCCCACGATGTCGCCAATGGCGAAAATACCCGGCACATTGGTGCGCATCTGCTTGTCCACCGGGATGAAGCCGCGCTCGCTGACGGTAATGCCCGCGGCTTCGGCATTGATCAGCTTGCCGTTGGGCACGCGCCCCACGGCCACCAGCACGCGATCATAGATGGAAGTGGTGGTCTGGCCAGCGGCCTCGAGGCTGACCCGGATGCCTTCGGCCAGCGCCTCGACCTTGGTCGACTTCGTTCCAAGCATGATCTGCTCATAGCGCGCCTTCAGCCGCTTCTCCAGCGGCTTGACCAGGTCGATATCCGCGCCTGGCATCAGCTGGTCACCAAGCTCGACCACCGAAACCTTTGCACCCAGCGCGTCATACACGCAGGCCATCTCGAGCCCGATGATGCCGCCGCCGATCACCAGCATGCGCTGCGGGATACCGCCCAGTTCCAGCGCACCGGTGGAATCGATGATGCGCGGATCGACCGGGACGAACGGCAATTTCACCGGCTCGGAACCAGCCGCGATGATGCAGTTCTCGAAGCCCAGCAGCAGCACCTTGCCATCGGCACCAGTCACTTCGATGACACGGCTGCCCACGAACCTGCCCGTGCCGCGCACGACTTCCACCTTGCGCTGTTTGGCAAGGCCGGTGAGACCGGAAGTGAGCTTGCGGATGACGCTGTTCTTCCACGCGCGCAGCTGGTCGAGATCAACCTGCGGTGCACCGAAGGAAACGCCATGCGCCGACATGGCGTGCGCCTCGTCGATGACCTTGGCGGCATGCAGCAAGGCCTTGGAGGGAATGCAGCCGACGTTCAGGCAGACACCGCCGAGACTTTCCCAGCGCTCTACCAGCATCACCTGCAGGCCGAGATCCGCAGCACGGAAGGCGGCGGTGTAGCCACCAGGTCCGCCGCCCAGCACCAGCAACTGAACCTTGCGGTCGGGCGTGGGCCCCGGCGGCATCAGTGGCTGCTCTGTCGGAGCAGCAGGTGCGTCATGCACAACGCTGGCCGCTAGGGGACTGACAGATGGAGATGGTGCGGCACTTGATGCGGCGGCCGGTGCTGCCGGCTTCGCGCCGCTGGTCGCGGCAGGCACCGCGCCCCCAGCCGCTGCCACGCGCACGATGACCGTGCCCTTGCGCACCTTGTCACCCGCCTTCACCAGCACGGCCGTCACCGCGCCCGCAGCGACCGACGGCACGTCCATCGTCGCCTTTTCGGTCTCCAGCGTGATCAGCGGCGTGTCGACCTCCACCACATCGCCGGCCTTGACGAGCACTTCAACGACGGAAACCTCGTCGAAATTGCCCAGATCCGGGACTGCAATTTCGACGTCGCTCAAAGGGCACCTGCCAGCAGCGCGGCCGGATCAGCCAGCAGCTTCGACAGATGCACTGCAAAGCGCGCGCCCATCGCACCATCGATCATGCGGTGATCGTAGGACAGCGACAGCGGCAGCATCTGGCGCGGCACGAAGGCCTTGCCAGCCCATACGGGCTTGGTCTGGGTGCGCGACACGCCGAGGATGGCGACTTCCGGCGCATTGATGATGGGCGTAAACGCCGTGCCGCCAATGCCAC
>JAATEY010000363.1 GCA_015655465.1 Gammaproteobacteria bacterium
GACATGGGCATCCGCGGCGTCATCAAGGCCTTCGACGCGCGCAGCGGCGCACTGCGCTGGAAGTGGAACACCGTGCCCGCGCCCGGCGAACCCGGCAGCGAGACCTGGCCCAAGAACAGCGACGTGTGGAAGTACGGCGGCGGCGCGGTGTGGAGCACGCCCGCGGTGGATGCCGAACTCGGGCTCATCTACTTCCCCGTCGCCAACCCCGCGCCGGATCTCAACGGCGCCGTGCGCGAGGGCGACAACCTGTTCACCTCTTCCATCGTCGCGCTGGAAGCGAAGACCGGCAAATACCGCTGGCACTACCAGACCGTGCATCACGACATCTGGGATTACGGCGGCTCGAACCCCGTGGTCCTGTTCGACGTGAACATCAACGGGCAGCCACGCTTGGGGCTTTCGCACGCGCCCAAGTCCGGCTATGTCTACATCCTCGACCGCGTCACCGGCAAACCGCTGGTGGGCATCGAGGAGCGGCCCGTGCCGCAGAATACCTCGCAGAAAACCGCGCGCACGCAGCCCTTTCCCGTCGGCGATGAAGTGGTGCCGCATGCCATCGACGCCGCGCCCGAAGGCTACGACCTCGTCAACGAAGGCCGCACCTTCACGCCCTTCGACGAGACGCCCGTGGTCTACAAGCAGCTGGCCGGCATCAACTGGCCGCCGATGTCCTACGACGTCGAGGACCACCTGCTGTACATCTGCGGCAACGACAGCATGGGCGTGGTGCGCAGGACCGGCGAGCAGTTCGTGCCGCCGCCCGTGGGCAAGGGATATTCCGGCGGCGCATGGGGCCGCGTGAGCATGCCCCGCCGCGGCATCGTCGCCGCGCTGGATGTCACCACGCAGAAGGTGGCGTGGCGGCGGCAATGGGCGGATATCTGCGCCTCCGGTGCAGTGAGCACCGCTGGCGGCCTGCTGTTCCTGGGCCGCATCGACGGCCGCATCATGGCCTTCGACAAACGCAATGGCAGCACGCTGTGGGAATACCAGCTCGATGCGCCGGTCAATGCGCCCGTGACCACATTCATGCACCGCGGCGAGCAGGTGGTGGCGGTGTATGCGGCCGGCATGTATTACACCGGTTCGCGGCGCGGCGATGGCGTGTGGCTGCTGTCGCGCAAGGGGACGATGAAGCCGCTGGCTCCATTCGCCGATGCCTCACCCGCCAGCGTGCCCGTTGCCAATGCCGCCGGCGGTAACGCCGTGGCCGGCAGCCGCGTGTATCAGCGCATCTGCGAACCCTGCCACGGTCCCACCGGCAAGGGCGGGCACGCCGAGGGCGCAATACTGGCGGACAACATCACCGCGCAGACGGTGATGAACATTGCCACCACGGGCAGGAAGGACATGCCTGCGTTTGCGCAGGTGCTGAGCACGCAGGAGCTCAGGGATGTGTCGGCGCATGTTGCAAGGCTGCTGGCGAAGTGATCGTTCAGATCATCACGAGATGACGCGGCTCCGCTCCCCGCACCAGGCCCGGATCCACACCCCGGTCCAGCGTCACGAATACACCGCCGTGATGCACCGCCAGCGCCAGCAGATAGGCAGCCGTGATCTGTCGTGAAGTGAGCCAGCGGCCCTGCTCGAAGCGGGCCGGGTCCAGCACCGAAATCCCGTCCGGCCAGAATTCGTGGAAGTTGGTGGACGCTGCTTCACGCAATCGCTCAGCCACAACGGCAACTGGCTGAGCGCGCGGATACGCGTCAGTGGACATGATCCGCAGGCAACCGTTCTGCGTGAGAGGGCAGGACGCCCACCCCTGCTCGATGTTCCCCGCAAGCCACGAGCCAGCCGCTGCGTGATGCACATGCCCCGCATCCAGCAAGGCGATCAGCAAGTTCACATCCAGCAACGCCCGCTTCAGATGCCAAGGTCATAGCGCAGGCGGTTTACCTGTTCGTTGGTCACGCGGTCGTCGGCAGCGCTGGCGGGGAAGGGGCGGAAGCCGTATCGCGCAGGGGGTTCCCGGACGCCGGTGGCCGGCTGGGACAGGGCACGGCGGATGAGGTCCGAGGCCACGGCGCCAGCAGTGCGGCCGTCGCGGCGGGCGAGCTCCTTCACGGCATGGAGAACCGGCTCATCGATGTCGAGGGTGGTCCGCATGACGGGAAGTATGCATCAGATGCAATGATGC
>JAATEY010000146.1 GCA_015655465.1 Gammaproteobacteria bacterium
CGGTAGCGGGTCGCGTTGGCGATACCGGAATATCTGCCCCGCGCTTCATTCACCGCCAGGCCTGGTACCAGCCGCCCGGCGCCCAGGTAGTCGAGCGCTACGGTGCCATTGGTCTCGCGGAAGTGGAAATCCTCCGCGTATGACAGCGGCGTTTTCTGGTCGCTCCAGCCCGGCGTAAGGCCGAGTTGCCAGCGCGGTGTGGGACGCAGCCGCAGTGTGCCCTGGGCCTGGCGCGTCGTCTGCAAAGTGGCCTGCACGCCGCCAACGTCGGCAAGTCCCACCGGTACGCGGTTCTGCGAGGCCTGCACCGAAACATCGAACACCCGACCCGGCTTCCAGTCCAGGCTGCCGCCCACGTTGTGCTCGCTGTGGCCAAGCTTGCTGAAGTTCTCGGATTCCACGCGGGTATACAGCGCCTCCAACTGCATCTGGAGCGGTCCGTTGCCATCGGATTTGGCAGCGACGTTCGCCGTCAGATGCCTCGATGTATCGTCCAGATCTTCCTTGCCGCCCGCCGAGAATTGCGAGGCCTCTGCGTTGCTGAGTTCGATGGGGTTGGTGTTGTATTCGACGCCGACCGTGGCGCCGGCGGACAGGTCAATCCCCGCCATGGCTGGCCCCATCCCGGCGGCGCAGGTCGCAGCGAGGAGCATCGCCGCGGTGGACCGGCCGGCTGGCAGCGCGTTCCCGCGCAAGATCCTGTTTGTCACTCCAGTCGCACCCACCATTGCAGAAAAACAAGCGACCGGCCGCTGCGCGGGCCCTGCGCCGGAATCGAGTCGCAGCGTATAACGCGGTTCCGGGCACTGGCAAGCTGGCCGTCTCAATACGCCAGTGTCGCAGCATAATGCAGGACGATTGGTCTCGACGAATATGTGTGAGCAGGCGTTTACCCTGAAAACCCGACCCAGCCCCATATTCGGACCCTATTCGCCACTGCTGTGGAGGCTGGCGCTGGCAGCGACCCTGGTGGTTGCGGAGCTGGTCCTGCGCGCAGTCCTGCGCGCCGACGATCCGCTCATGGTGCCGCGAGGCCTGATTGCGCAAAGCCTGTTCAGCCTCCTTGTCGCCTGGCCAGGCACCCTGATCATTCTTGCTGTTACTGCAGGGTCTGCCACCTCGCGTGAGGCTGCCGGGAGATTTTCCGGTGCCCCATTGCATTTCGGATGGCTGGCAATTCACTTCGCCCTGGTTGTGCCGCTGGTATGGCCACAGGTCTTGGGCCCGAATGCGATCGGCAATGTGGTGGCGGACATATCGTATTACCTGCCGCTGGCCATTGCCCCTTTGGCGCTGGTGGCCTTGCTGCGCGGGCTGGCTCCGGCAGGTTCGTGGCTGTTGCTGGTCCATTCCACCGGAAAGCTGCCGCTGCGGGCATTGCCGATAGCGGTATTGGCGGCATCGATGATCCATGCGGCGCAATGGATGTGGGAACCCGCAACTGCCGTAACCTTTGCCCTTGTAAAGGCCCAGTTGCTGCCCTTCTTTCCGGACCTGCAGGTCTTTCCGGCAGAGCGGGTTCTCGCCACCGGGCATCTCGCGGTATCAATTGCCGCAGTCTGCTCGGGCATGGAGGGCGTCGGGCTGATGCTCGCATTCTGTGCGGGCTGGCTTTGGCATCTGCGTCGCGAATTTCAATTTCCCAGAGCGCTGTTGATCGTTCCTGCCGCAATCACGGTGGTATTCCTGCTGAACTCAGTGCGGATTTCGATGTTGTTTGCCATAGCCGAGATTGGTTTCGTGGAAGTCGCTTCGGCGGGGTTCCACTCCCAGGCTGGATGGATATTCTTTCTTGCGGTGGCATTCCTGGTTGCGGTCGTCAGCAGGCAAATCGTCTGGTTGCAGCGATCGGGGCCGGTCCCGGAGCCTGTGACGGATGCAGAAGAGTCGCGCGGGAATCCGGTTGCTCCACTGCTGTTGCCGCTGCTTGCGATACTTGCCACCGGCATGCTGGTCGGCGCCATGTCAGCGGGCTTCGAGACTTTGTACTCATTGCGGCTGCTGGCTTGCGCGATTGTCCTGGCGATCTATCGACATTCCTACTCGACCCTGGACTGGCGATTCGGATGGCGCGCGATTGTCGGGGGAGTTCTGGTATCCGGTGTCTGGATCGTCGCCGCGCACTGGCTGGTCGGGCCAGCCGAGATGCCTGCCACTCTCGGAGCAATGTCGCCCGCCACGCGCGGATTCTGGATTGCAACGCGTGTCGCCGCAGCTGCAATCACGGTTCCCATTGCCGAGGAACTGGCATTCAGGGGCTTCCTGTTGCGTCGCTTCACGAGCGCGGATTTTACGGCGATCAAGCTGCAGGCCGTGACACCAGTCGCGTTGCTGTTGTCGTCTGTGCTGTTCGGAATTACACATGGAAGTTTCTGGGCGCCTGGCATTCTTGCCGGCCTGGTGTACGGCGCACTGGCCAGATACACGGGGCGCATCGGTGATGCAGTGATCGCCCACGCCACGACCAATGCGTTGTTGGCGATTGCAGTGCTCTGGTTTGGGCAATGGCAGTTGTGGTGAGTGGGAACGTGCGCGGCACGTGCTTGAGAAGGCAGTTGACATAAGCACGGAGAATTGGCCCGGATTCAGCTTGAGTTTCGTTAATCTGCCGCAGTTGTGATACGTTCCCTGTCGCCGCGAGGGCGCTTGTTTGTCCGCAGGATCCTGGAGAAGCCGTAATGAAAAAGACTTTGCTGATTGCAGCCGTTATAGGTTTACTGGCAGGTGTGGCCAATGCAGGGAACAGCCGTGTACCTGTGCCTGTGAAGCCCAAGCCTCCCATCAAGACTCCCATCAAGGCTCCTGAAATCAACCCCGCCTCGGTTGGCAGTGCCTTGACGTTGTTGCTTGGCGGCCTGACCGTACTCCGCAGTCGGGTCGGCAAGAAGTAGATTCTGGATTTACCGCCCGGGGCGCCGGGCGGCGCCCATCTCCGTCAGCGTACTCACCTCTGGAGCGCCCGCCCTCCGCATCGGCCTCCCATCCACCGGGCTCACCGGTGCCTGCCGGATCCCATCCTTCGGAAACACGAACGCCTCGACGGTCTCCGTGCCCATCTCAAACCGCACTGACGGCACGGTTATCTGCCGTTCCGCTGTCAGCTTCAGCTTGCGCTCGAACACCTCGTATTCGTAGCGGCGATCCATGAGCTGCATGCACACCGCCTCGGGACTGTCCGAGAAGACATGCAGCTGGATGTCGGTATATCCGGTGGCTGTGCCGGTGAGCACTGCGCCGACCAGTCGTGGTTCAAACCGCTCCAGCAACTGCATCGCCTGCAACGCGGTGCGCCGTTGCTGCTGCAGGCTGCTCATGTGCTGCTCGCCGCCGAACAGGCGCTGGTAGGAAGCAAGCGCGGCTTCTATCTCGGTGTTCTTCGGCAGCACGGAGCCATCGACGACGCCATAGCGTTCCGCCGCCTTGCGCTTGGCGACCAGATAATCCTGGATACCGTGCTCGGCCATCAGGCGCGCGGCCTCCTGTGCAACTGCGCCGCGCAGGTGGTCGGAACGGGTGGGTGCGCGCTTGGGCATGTTGGTTATTCCCCGGATCTTCGTCATCGCGTGCAAGGGCAATGAGATCATCAACCCTCTAGAACAGAGGTTCGCCGCCTTTCTTTGTTCCACCAGTCCCGGGCCTTCCTCCAGCGCCCGGTGCCGCACCGGTTTCCCCCGGCTCAGCCGACCGCGGCTGATGGTCCAGCATGAACGTCTCGGTGATGGTATCGGTATCCTGCGGATCCGCCACTGCACCGGTGGAAGGCGAGACCTTCAGATCGATCAATCCGCCTGGTCGCTCCAGTCGCGAGGAAGGCACATCGCGCAGCGCCTCGCGCATGTAGTGCATCCAGATCGGCACGGCGGTGCTGGCGCCCTCTTCAGTGCGCCCCAGTGATTTCCCTTCATCAAAGCCCACCCACACCGAGGCAATCAGCCGGCTGTTGAAACCGCTGAACCAGTTGTCGCGCGCGTCGTTGGTGGTGCCGGTCTTGCCGGCCAGGTCATCGCGCCCCAGCGCACGGGTACGCCGTGCGGTGCCGCGCATGGCCACGTCGTGCATGATGTCGTCCATCAGCCACGCGTTCTGCGGCGAGATCACGCGTGGGGCGAGGCGGTCGACGGGCAGATATCCTGGTCCGCCCTGCGTGCGGGCCAGTTCGCGCAATGCGGGCGGCGCATCCACATCATGCACGCGCGGCAGCGGCGCTGCTGCTGCCGCGACTGCGCCATCAGCAGGTGCTGCAGGTGCCGCGGAGGTCGCAGCGGTCGTGGCGGCCGCAGAGGCGTCGGAAGTTTCTGCGGCGGTGGCTGGTGCCTGCGCCGCCGGCTCAGGCACCAGCAGCGGCGTCACCACCGGCTCCTCGCATTCCGCACAGGCAATCTTCGGCCTGGCCTCGAATACCACCTTGCCCGAGGAATCCTCGATGCGGCTGATGAAATACCAATCGATCTTGAAGCCGCCATTGGCGAAGGTGGCAAAGCCGGTGGCCATTTCCATCGGTGACGCGGCCTGGGTGCCCAGTGCCAGCGTCAGGTTGCGTGGCAGCGACTGCTTGCGGAAACCAAACTTCACCGCGTGATCGATGGCGGCATCCACGCCGATCGACTGCAGGATGCGGATCGACACCAGGTTGCGCGACAGTACCAGCGCTTCGCGCATCCGCATCGGTCCGCCGAATTCGCCACCGTGGTTTTCCGGCCGCCAGTTTTCTTCGTCATTGCCGCGTTCGAGCAGCACCGGCATGTCCAGGATGATGGAAGCGGGCGTGTAGCCGTTCTCCAGCGCGGCGGAGTACAGGAACGGCTTGAAGCCGGACCCAGGCTGGCGCCGCGCCTGCGTGACGCGGTTGAACTCGTTGCTGTGGAAATCGAATCCGCCGACCAGCGACACCACGGCCCCGTCTTCCGGGTCCAGTGCGACCAGCGCGGACTGCGCACGCGGCAACTGCGCGAGTTGTGCGACCCCATGCTTGTCGGTGACAACGAACACCACATCACCGACGGCAACCACATCGGTTGCCTTGCGCGGGGAAGCGCCCATGACGTCGCTCTTGTTCACCGGCCTCGCCCAGGCAAGGCCGTCCCAGTTGATCTTTGCCTCGCCGCCATTGCGGATATGCACTTCGGCGCTGGTGTCGCTGACCTTGGTGACCACCGCAGGTTGCAGCTGCCCCACGGAGTCGAACTTCGTCAGCAGCTGGTCCAGCTCGCTGCCACTGGCAGCAGCCGGCAGCCGCACCTTGCCCAGCGCACCGCGATAGCCGTGGCGACGGTCGTATTCCATCAGGCCGATGCGCACCGCGCGGGTGGCTGCAGCCTGCAGGCGGCTATCGAGCGTGGTGTATACCTTGTAACCGGCATTGACCGCGGCTTCGCCAAAACGCGCCACGATTTCCTGGCGCACCATCTCCGCGACATACGGTGCCTCCACGTCGGACAGCGGTGCGAAACCGCGCGATGCCACGGGCTCTTTTTTCGCGGCAGCCTCGGTGGCTGCGTCGATATAGCCCAGCTTGGCCATGCGGCCGAGCACGTAGCCGCGGCGCACTTCGGCTGCCCTGGGGTTGGTAATCGGGTTGTAGCGCGACGGTGCCGGCAGGATGCCCGCCAGGGTTGCAGCCTGGCCCACGGTCAGTTCGTTCAGGTGCTTGCCGTAGTAAGTCTCGGCCGCCGCGGCGATGCCGTAGCTGCGATGCCCGAGCGTCACCACGTTGAGGTAAATGGCGAGGATCTGTTCCTTGCTGAAATCGCGCTCCATCCGGTAGGTGACGAACACCTCGGAGAGCTTGCGGCGCAGCGTCTTGTCCAGCGTCAGGAACATGTTGCGGGCTGCCTGCTGGGTGATGGTGATGCCGCCCTGGCCGGCGGCATCGGCCGAGACCACATTCATCACCACGGCGCGCAGCACGCCCATCCAGTCCAGGCCGTGGTGCTGGAAGAAGCGGTCGTCCTCGGCGGCCAGCACTGCATGGCGCACCAGGTCGGGGATATCCTCGTAACTCACCGGAATGCGGCGCTGCTCGCCGATCTGGGAAATCAGGCCGCCGGAGCGGGTATAGACACGCAGCGGCACGGCCAGCTCCACGCTGTGCATGTTGCCGGCCGTGGGCAGCGACGGGGCCAGGTAGACAAAACTGCAGGCCAGTGCAAAGCCGCCGGCAAGCAGCAGGCCGAACAAACCCAGGGCGGCGATACGCAGCCAGCTAAGATAGGACCGGTTCACGGATTCGAAATGCTCTCGTTGCGCCCGGGTAGGGGGAGGCGCAGTTTCCTACCCCCGGAGTAATTGAACAATGCCACGGCATAAGTTGATTTGTTTGTGGCCGGCCTCACGTAAACCTGTGCAGGGTTCGCGTTCAATTTAACCGTTGCGTGAGCTATAGTTGGGATTATGTTCAGTAAGGACACGCGTTTCTGCGCCTAACTAGCTGAAAGGTAAGGGAGATCTGTGTTTCTATTTCCGCGTAAACACCGCC
>JAATEY010000043.1 GCA_015655465.1 Gammaproteobacteria bacterium
GGACTGTTTTTAAAGACTTGCGCCTGTTTCGGGGGCGCCTATAATACCACGCCCCGCCCGCCCCCGCGGCAACCATACCGGGTCAGGCCACGCTCCCTTCGTCTAGAGGCCCAGGACATAGCCCTCTCAAGGCTAGTACACCGGTTCGAATCCGGTAGGGAGCGCCATTTCCGCCGTCAGGCCTTTGGCGACCGACGACGCGAGTCGCGCGGCATCGGCCGGGTCTCTATTTCCGTCAGCAGCCCGCCCACACCCATGGCCTGGATGTCAGCTGCCGCCACGGGCTCGCCAGCGGCAAAACGCCGCAGCACGAAATCGAAGCCATTGAGCTTGGGCGAGCGCGCGCAGGTAGGAATTCCCACCACCGGCAATGCGCCCGCCAGCTGCGCCAGCACCAGCAGATTGCCCGGATCCACCGGCATTCCCGCATGCAGCACGCGACCACCAGCCATGACGACGGCTGCTGGCACCACATCTTCGCGATCCACCGTTGCGGCAATGCCGGACACCAGCAACAGGCCGGGCGCGTCCGCCTGCGTCAATTGCGTCAAGGCTCGCGCCACCGCTGCAACGTCGTGGGCAACGACCTGCTCCGCCACCAACGCCGCGCCCAGCGGTGCAAGGCGCGCCGCCACTGCGCTGCGCATCTTGGTCAGCACCGACTCTGCGGTATTCGCGGAGCGCGTCAATACCAGCCCGACGCGGATGCCCTGCCAGGGCGCAACACGCAGCGCGGCGCCCTCGCCTGCCAGCCTCTGCAGCACCTGCTGCAATGCTGCTGCAGGCACTGCGTAGGGGATGATCTTCACGGTTGCGAGCATCTGGCCATCGCTGACCGGTGTGTCGCCGTGCAAAGTGGCGATCGTCAATCCTTCGTGCACGCTGTTTGCCGCATGCACACGCGCGGCGTCCAGCATCAGCAGGCCCGCGCCACGCGCGTGGAGATTGACACGGCCGGTGACCGCTGCGCCGATGTCCACCGCTGCACCGGCCAGTGCCTGCGCAATCTGCGAGGCAGCGGCATCTTCCGCGACATCATCTGCATCCAGCCGTGCAACGACCACGCTCTGCAGGCCCGCGGCAGCGATGCGGCGCAGGTCCGCATCGTTCAGCACGGTGCCCTTCTTCAAGGCTCCTTCAGGCAGCTTCAGGCTGTGCGCAAGCACACAGCCGTTCGCGTCCGCTAGCGCCACCGGTCCAAATTTCACGAAGCGCTGCCCCGCGCGCCACCTTCCTGCCGCAATGCCTGGGTCATCTGCGCCAGCACCGAGATCGCGATCTCCGCCGGTGTGCGTGCGCCGATGGATAGCCCCGCCGGGCCGCGGATTCGTGTGCGCCCTGCCTCATCAACTCCAGCCTCTGCGAGCCGTTCCAGACGCCTGGCATGCGTGCGCGTCGAACCCAGTGCTCCTACATAGAAAGCAGGTGTAGGCAGCACCGCCAGCAGCGCCGGATCGTCGATCTTCGGATCATGCGTCAGCAACACCACCGCAGTGCGCGCATCGGGCTGCAACGCCGCGAATGCCTGCTGCGGCCATTCATTGACCAGCGTCACGCCGGGAAACCGCTCCGGCCGCAGGAAGGCGCTGCGCGGATCGATGACCGTGACTGCATACCCGGCCGCAAGCGCCATGCTGCACAGCGCCTCGCTGATATGCACGGCGCCGACGATGATGAGCCGCTGCGGCGGATTGTGCGGCGTTACCAGCACCTGCTCGTTATATACGTGCGTGCGGTCCGAACGCAGCGCCTCACGTCCGGCCGTGGCCAGCCCGGGATCGGTCAGTGCCAGCAGCGTAAGTCCTTCCGCATCGAGCAACCGCTGCAGCCCACCATCCAGCGGCGTGAACAGCACCACCGCCCGCGCATCGCGCTGCGCTGCAATCAAGGCCCGCGCCATTCCCAGTCGCATTATTCCAGCGCCTCGACGTAAACGCGGATGCGGCCGCCACAGGCAAGCCCGACGCCGAAGGCCTGTTCGTCGCTCACACCGTACTCCAGCAGCGTCGGCGCACCGGTGCGCATTACTTCCGCGGCAGCTTCAATCACCGCCACCTCCACGCAGCCACCGGATACCGAACCGGCAAACTGGCCCGCATCATTGCAGACCAGCAGGCTGCCGGCGGGCCGCGGCGCCGAACCCCAGGTGGAAACCACCGTTGCGATGGCCGCACGCTGCCCCGCCTCGCGCCAGCGCAGCGCAATGGCGAGCAGATCCGTTTCCCCAGTCTGACCGGTGCTCATGGCGCAATTGTAGGATAATGCGGGCCTTCCAACGATCCGCTTCACGGAGTCTCTCCCGATGCTCACGCTCAACGTCAACGGCAAACAACTCACCACCGACGCTGCCGACGACACCCCGCTGCTGTGGGTGCTGCGCGACAGCCTCAACCTCACCGGCACCAAGTTCGGCTGCGGCATGGCCCAGTGTGGCGCCTGCACGGTGCATATCGACGGCCAGGCCACGCGCAGCTGCGTGCTGCCCGTGTCGGCGGTGGTGGGCAAGAAGATCGCCACCATCGAGAATGTGGCGGCCGAGGGCGTGGGCAAGGCCGTGCAGGATGCCTGGATCGCCGAAAGCGTGCCCCAGTGCGGCTACTGCCAGTCCGGGCAGATCATGAGCGCCACGGCGCTGCTGCAGAAGAACAGCAAGCCCAGCGATGCCGACATCGATGCCGCCATGACCGGCAACATCTGCCGCTGCGGCACCTATGTGCGCATCCGCGCCGCCATCCATCGCGCTGCCGGCACCCTGGCCTGAACGCTACCGACAGGATCAACCAGCCATGAAGACATCCATCGACAACCAGGACATCAGCATCGTCAATGCAGCGGTGCTGTCAGACCTCAATCGTCGCGACCTGCTGAAAGGCGCGAGCCTTACGCTGGCCGTTCTCGGTGCAGGCTCCGTGCTGACGGCCTGCGCGGACAAATCCGGCAGCAGCGCCGACGTGAAAGCGCTCGAAACCAGGCATTTCCTGCGTATCGGTACCGACAATGTCGTCACCGTCATCTCGCCCCAGACCGAAATCGGCCAGGGCGCGTATACCGGCATCGCCACGCTGGTCGCCGAAGATCTCGACGCCGACTGGAGCCAGGTGGTCATCGAAGCTGCACCGGCCAATGTGAAGCTCTATGGCAATCCGGCCTTTGGCGGCGCGCTGCAGGGCACGGGCGGCAGCTCCACGATCTCCGGCTTCTGGGAGCCGATGCGCAAGGCCGGCGCCACCGCGCGCGCCATGCTGGTCGGCGCAGCAGCAAAGGAATGGAATGTTCCGGCAGCGGAGATCACCGTCAGCAAGGGCGTGGTGAGCCATGCAGGCGGCAAGAAGAACGCGAAATTCGGCGAACTGGTCGGAGCAGCGTCGAAGCTGCCCGTACCCACCGACGTCAAGCTCAAGGATCCGAAGGACTTCGTGCTCATCGGCAAGGATATCCAGCGCCTGGATGCCCACGACAAGTCCAGCGGCACCGCGATCTTCACGCAGGACATCAAGCTGCCGGACATGCTGGTGGCCGCCGTCATCTACCCGCCGCGCTTCGGCGCAACGGTGAAGAGCTTTGACGCCACGGCAGCGAAGCAGATGCCGAACGTCACCAACATCGTGCAGTTCAAGACCTCGATTCGCGAAGGCGTGGCGGTGCTCGCCAGGGATTTCTACTCCGCGAAGAAGGCGCGCGATGCGGTGAAGGTGCAGTGGGACGAAACCGGCGCCTTCAAGATGGGCTCGGATGCCATCTTCGCCGAATACAAGGCGCTGGCGCAGAAGCCCGGCGCAGAAGCCCGCA
>JAATEY010000022.1 GCA_015655465.1 Gammaproteobacteria bacterium
ATCCTCACGCGCAATCTCATCATCTTCGGCCAGGGAGCGATCCGCTGCCATCCCTTCGTACTGAAGGAAATGCAGGCTGCGCGCAACCCCAATGGTGCGCGCAGCGTCGATGACTTCGATCGCGCACTGTTCGGCCACATCGGCTTCACCATCTCCAATGCAGTACGCTCGCTGGTCATGGCCATCACCTTCGCGCGTTTTGAAGGCACGCCCGGCACCGGCGCCATCAAGCGCTACTACCAGCACATCGAGCGCTTCTCGGCTTCATTCGCCTTTGCCACCGATGTGGCCATGTTGTCGCTGGGTGGCTACCTGAAGAAGAAGGAAAGCCTCTCGGCGCGCCTCGGCGATGTGCTGTCGTATCTGTACATGGCGTCGATGGTGCTCAAGCACTATCACGACAATGGCTCGCCGAAGGAAGACCAGCCGCTGGTGGAGTGGGCCTGCCGCGATCTGCTGTACCGCGCGCAGGAACAGCTGCATGGCTTCCTGCGCAACTTCCCGAACCGGCTGCTGGCCTGGCTGATGCGCGCCATGATATTTCCGCGCGGCCGCACCTATTTCGCGCCCAGCGACGCCCTGAACGCGCAGGTGGCCACCCTGTCCATGGAACCCGGCCCGACACGCGAGCGTTTGAGCCGACACGCCTTCCGCAGCGATGTCGCCGGCAATCCGCTCGCTGCACTGCATGAGGCGCTGCAGCTGGCGGTGCGCACCGAGCCCATCGACCGCCGCCTGCGCGTGGAAGGCGTGAAGACGGGCCGGATCCGGGCGCTCGACATGCCGGGGCAGATCCGCGAAGGCCGGGAGCTCGGGATCCTCACCGAGGAGGAAGCCGCGCAGCTACTCGACTATGATCGGCGCATCATGCACATCATCAACGTGGACGATTTCGCCGCCGCCGAGCTTCCTGCCGGCGGTGCTGTTCATTAACGGAGCCATCACATGTACAAGAAACTGCTCATCGCCGCTGCACTCGTCTCGGTCGGGGGATTGTCCGTTGCCCAGGCGCCTGCGCCAGCCCCTGCCCTGCCGCGCACGGCTTCGCCAGCCGGTGCCAGGGTCTATATCGTGAGCCCCGCCAATGGCGCCACGGTTAAGAGCCCGGTCACGATCGTGTTCGGCCTTGCGGGCATGGGCATCGCACCAGCCGGCGTGCAGGTCGAGAACACCGGCCACCATCACCTGCTGATCGACACCGCCATCCCGAAGGACACCGGCGTGCCGCTGCCGAACAACGACAACATCCGGCATTTCGGCAAGGGGCAGACCGAAGCTTCCATCGAGCTCAAGCCCGGCAAGCACACCCTGCAGCTGGTGCTCGGCGACCACCTGCATATTCCATTCAACCCGGTGGTGGCCTCGCAGCAGATCACCATCACTGTCACGCAGTAGGTCGATCACGCCGTAGCGCATGTACCTTACGTTCTACGGCCTGGCCGAGAAGCCGTTCTCGATCACGCCGGATCCGCGCTATCTGTACCTGGGGGGGCGCCACGCCGAAGCGCTGGCGCACTTGGTCTATGGCATCACCGAAGCGGGTGGATTCATCCAGCTCACCGGTGAAGTCGGCACCGGCAAGACCACGGTGATCCGCTCCCTGCTGGCGAAGCAGCCGGACAACACCGGCATCGCGCTGATCCTCAATCCGCGGATGAACGCCCGCGAGTTCGTGCTGACGCTGTGTGCAGAACTGGGAATCCCGCTGCCCGACGCCGCCGGCAGCGAGAAGGAACTCATCGACACCCTCAATCGCTACCTGCTCAAGGCGCATGCGCAGGGCAAGCGCGTGGTGCTGATCGTCGATGAAGCGCAGAACCTCACGCCGGAAACGCTTGAACAGGTGCGGCTGCTGACCAACCTCGAAACCGAAACGCAGAAGCTGCTGCAGATCATCCTGATCGGGCAGCCGGAACTGCGCGACATGCTGGCGCGCAATGATCTGCGCCAGCTGGCGCAACGCATCACCGGCCGCTACCACCTCGACCCGCTGTCGCGCGACGAGTCGTTCGCCTACGTCAAGCATCGCCTGCGCATTGCCGGTGCCACCGTCGACATCTTCACCAGTGGCGCGCTGGCCGAGTTGTATCGCGCCAGCGGCGGCGTGCCGCGACTGCTGAACATCATCGGTGATCGCGCGCTGCTGGGCGGCTATTCCGAAGACCAGCATCTGGTCACTGCGACACTGGTGCGCAAGGCAGCCGGCGAAGTGTTCGGTCGGCGCATCACGCCGGCGTGGCTGCCGTGGACGCTCGGCGCCGGCACCGCGGCAGTCGTGGCCGGTGCTGCATTGCTGGCCTGGTCGCTGCACGATGCGCCAGCGGTCGCGGCGGCACCGCCACATGCCGCACCACCGGTGGTCGCGGCACCTGCTGCCGCTGTGCCGGCCAGTGCTGTCGCCGCGCCGGATCTGGCGACAATCCTGCGCGGCGCTGCCGCGGTGACCGATCTGGATGGTGCCTACAGCAGGCTGTTCGCGCTCTGGTCCGCGCGCTACGTGGCAGGCTCGGAAGACGCCTGTTCGCAGGCGCTGCGCCAGGGTCTCGAATGCCTGAACCTGGAAGACGGCCTGGCGAACCTGCGCCGTTTCAACCGGCCCGCGATCCTGCCGCTGGAAGACCGCTCCGGTGCGGTTCACCAGGTCATCGTGTCCGGCCTTGGTGTTGATCGCGCGCGGCTGCTGATCGGCGACGCCAGGCACGATGTCACACTGAAGGAACTGCAGGAAGCGTGGCGCGGTGACTGCATGTTGCTGTAGAAGCCGCCGCAGCTGGACATCCGCAACCTCAAGCCGGGCGTGCAAGGCGAGCCGGTCCTCGCCATGCGCCAGCGACTGAGCCAATGGGCTGGCCTGGCACCTGATACGGCACCGTCGGATGCATTTGACGGATCGCTGCAGAACCTGGTCCTGCAGTTCCAGCGCCGCAACGGACTGTCGGTCGATGGCGTGGCGGGGACGCAGACGCAGGCGCTGCTGGACGGCGCTCTGCCATCCACCGGCACGCCGCAGCTCAGCGCCATGCTTCCCTAGAGGACGTCGACATGTCGTTCATTCTCGATGCCCTGAAAAAAGCCGAGGCCGAGCGCAGCCGTCAGATCGGCCCGGTGCTGATGGACGTGCGCATCGCAGCGCCGCGGCAACGTCTGCCCACCTGGGCATGGGTGCTGGGCTGCGTGCTGCTGGCGAATCTGCTGGTGCTTGCCTGGCTGCTGTTGCGCAAACCGGCGCAAGCGCCAGCTGTGGTCGCGGCCAGCGCCGCTGTCGGCGCAAACCCGGCACCGCCGGCGATTGCCGCCGCTCCCGTGCCGGAAGCCGGGCCCAATGCCGAACCCTCTTCCATCATTGCCGCAACAGAGCCACAGCCCGCCGCGGGCGCGGCGACCATCGCCGCACCGGTGACCATGGTTGCGGAAGAACCATCCAGCATGGACGAACTGCCGACCATGCAGGAACTGCTCGCCAGTGGCGTGACCCTGCCGGCGCTGCTGCTGAACCTGCATGTGTATGACCAGGCCCCCGGCAATCGCTTCGTGATGCTGAATTCCAGGCGCCTGCGTGAAGGCGATGAACTGCCGGAGGGCATCAGGGTGGAGCGCATCACGCCGGACGGTGTCGTGCTCGTCGCCCGCGGCCGCCGCTTCCTGCTGGTCGCCGGCGGCTGAGCCCCGAAGCCTACTCGGCGATATACCAGTTCTTGTTCACCTGCTCGAGCACCAGCGCGCTGAACGGCAGGCCGCGACCGCTCAGGTCATAGATTGCGCGGGTACCTGCATATTCATAACGCGGCGCCAGCGTGCGCGCGATGCGTATCGCGCCCAGCAGCTGTTCGCGCAGCACCTCGCGGTTCTCGCAGGCGGTGATCAGCGTGCGCAACGCCTTTGCCGCCGTGGTGCGCCGGAAGTTCGGGCTCATCTGCTTGTCGTAGTACTGCGTGCAGCGCGCCGCAGCCAGGTTGTCTTCGGCTGCCTGCAGCAGATCCAGAATTGCCTGCGGATTCGCGGCCGTGGCCGCTGCAGCAGGCGCAGCAGTGCCCGTGCCGGCAGCTGCCGCAGGCGCAGGTGCAGCAGGCGCATGTGTCCGGCCGGCCCGCAGGTCGTCGATCTGCGCCTGCAATTCCAGCGGCAGCGCGGCCTTCCAGTCCTTGCCCCAGGGCACCAGCGACACCAGCACCGGCACCCGCACGGAGCCCATCTCCCTCGGCGGCCTGGCGCGCCCCACCATCTGCACCATGCCGCCGCTGTCGGGCACCGCCGCGAGCCAGTCGATACGCTCGAATGCACGGCCGCCGAATTGCAGCCGCTGCGCCAGCGTCACGAAGAAACCCTGCGGCGTGAGTCGCTCGATCTCCGCCAGTGGCATGCCACTGCCGAACAATCGGGTGCGCAGCAGACTGTCGTCGCGGTCGGCTTCCAGCTTCATCTCGTCAAGCAGCTGTTTGCGCAGGGTTGCCAGCTCGTCCCCGTGAATGCTCTGGGCCATGGCGCGGGCATCACCCGCCGCCGCCGCCGCCAGGTATTCCACCGCGGCCGCGCGCTGTGCAGACGTGCCATCGGCGGCCAGCGCGGCACCCGTGAATGCAATGCAGCAGCTGGCCACGAGCCAGGCATGGGAGAACACAGCCTTGAACTTCAGCATGTTGAACCAGTCCTCAATCACGACATTTTCCGGGGTGCGCAATTCACATAACGGCGAATCAGGCGAACCGCAAGGTTGTACCGCGCGCGCGAGTTCGTAAAGTCCTGCATACAACTGCAGGGCGGGAGCGCTCAGCTGCGAATCCAACTGCGCTGGAGACTGCCTTGACTGTGCATCCCAAGTTCCGGGGCGAAACCGCCAGCCTGCCAGTGGCAGGCTCTGGAACGCGCACCAGCCAGGCTCGCGGGCTGATTGCCCTGACGAATGACCCGCTGCTGATCCGGGCACTGCAGGACCTGGCAGAAGGTGGCATCGACATCAGCGTCGTGTCTGACCTGCGCAGCATGACCGACGAACTGCTGCAGCAGACTGGCGCCACTGCGCTCATCGACGCCGCGGCGCTGGACGCGCCCGTCGATGGCGTGGTCGATGTCATCACCCGCCAGCTGCCGGATCTGCGCCTGATGGTTGCCGGCCACGGTGCGGAACAGCAGCAGCTGGCCTCCCGCATCGCCAACCAGACCGTCTTCCGCTTCGTGCACAAGCCAGCTTCGCCACAGCGCCTGCAACTGTTCCTCGATGCTGCCGCGCGCCCCGGGCGCAGCGGCAACATTGCGGTCACGCCCGCGGTGGCTGCCAACCAGCAGCTCTTCGCGCGCATCGGGACGGCGATACGCGGCGGATCCCCGCGGCTGCTCGCGCTCATCGGCATGGCCATCATCGCTGCAATTGCCGCGGCTGCCTGGGCATTCTGGCCGGACGGCAAATCCGCAGACAAGGCACCGGTCCGCATCGCCGATGCCAGGCGGGCGCCGGCGCACCCGGAAGTTGCGGCCTTGATCACGCAGGCGGACCAGGCCTTCGCGGCTGCCAGATATATCGCTTCCGACGGCAGCAGCGCCGCCGAACTGTATCGCGCGGCACTCAAGGCCGATCCTTCCAGCCAGGTCGCAGCCAAGGGCTACGATGGCGCCATCGATCAGGGTCTGCGCAGCGCCGAAAAATCACTGCTCGCCGGCAGGTTGAACGAGGCCAGCACCATCGCCGAAGCCGTGCGGCTGATCGCGCCTGACAACCCGCGCCTGGAATTTCTCAATGCCCAGATCTCGCGTGAGCTGGCGCGTGTCAGTTCAGATGATTCGCAGCGGCAGGCACTCGAGGCGCGCCAGGCACAGGTCCGTGCAGCGCCCGTCAACAGCAAAGCTCCGGGGCTGGATGTGTTGCGACGTCGCGTGGATGAAATCATCGTGCAGCCAGTTGCACCGGCACCCGCCAACCCGGCCCCACCCGTTGAAATTCCTGCACCAGCACCAGCACCAGCACCAGCACCAGCAACCGCATCATCGCAAGCAACCGCACCGGCAACGGCGGCTCCAGCGGAAGCCGTCGCAACTGCCGCTGCCCAGTCCACGCAATCCAGAGTCGTGAATGAAGTCGTTTCCGCGCGCACACTGAAGCTGCTGCGCAGCGAGAATCCGGTGTATCCTGACTGGGCGCTGGAGCAGCTCATTTCCGGCTGGGTGGCACTGGAATTCACGGTGGCAAAGGACGGCTCGGTGAAGGAAATCACCGTGATTGACGCAAAGCCCAGGAAAACCTTCGACTCCGCAGCGACCGCTGCCCTGGCACGCTACCGCTATGCACCGGTGCTTCGGGACGGCATGCCGGTGACGCAGCGCGCACATATCCGCATGCGCTTCACCGCCCAGGACGCGAAGTAGTCGCGGCCTCCGTGAACTGCAAACTGCAATGCCTGCTGGTTGCCGATGACCGTCTGGTAGGGCGCTGGCTGCAACTGCGCGTCGAGGCGTTGCGCAGCGACTGCAGCATCGAGCTTGATACCGGCGCGGCTTTCGAACACCGCCTGGCAACTACCGGCATGGGCCATTTCAACCTCCTCTTCGCCGTACTCGACTTCTCGGCCGGCGCAACCGCTGCTTCCCTGGCATGGCTTACCCGCATGCAGGGAATGCCGGACACTCCGCCGTTGATCGTGCTGGCCGAAGATGGCGACGAACTGTCGGCCGTGGGTGCAATGCGCCACGGCGTGGCCGACTACCTGCCGCGCCGGCTGCTCACCACGAAGCTGCTGGAGGCCGCCATCGATCACGGCCTCGCCACCCACCGCGCACCGCCTGCCCTTCCCCGCTCCGCCCGGCCGGCCACCACCAATGTGCCGATGCAGAATCCCCTCAAGGTGCCGCGCGACCTGATCCCGCGCTACATGCTGCTCGACACCCTGGCTGAATCGCCGCGCGCCACGGTATATCTCGCCTTCAGCGCCGCGCTCGAGCGTCATGTCGCGCTCAAGGTCAGTCGCGTCACCGACAGCGAGGAGCCGCAATTTTCGCGTGAATTCCAGACCGTTGGCGGTCTGCGCCACCCCTGCATCGTCGACATCTACGACTACGGCATGCATGAAGGTCGCGAGTTCATCGCGATGGAATACTTCCCCTGTGGCGATCTCAAGGCGCGCCTGCAGGACCCGCTGTCCGAACGCGAGGCGGTGGACTACCTGCAGCGTATCGCCGCGGCCCTGTCTGCCGTGCACCACCAGGGAATCCTGCATCGCGACCTGAAACCGCCGAACATCATGCTGCGTGACGACGGGCAGGTCGTGCTGATCGACTTCGGCATATCCAAGCATCTCGAGCACGGCACGCGCAGCACCGCAGCCGGCGTACTGCGCGGCTCACCCTATTACATGAGTCCCGAACAGGCACAGGGAATGGAGCTGGATGCCCGCAGCGATCTCTACAGTCTCGGCGTGCTCTTCTACGAGATGCTCACCGGCTCCAAGCCCTATCTCGGCACCACGGCGATCGAGGTGCTGCACCAGCATGTCTCCAGCCCGCTGCCGGAGCTGCCGCCCGAGCTGGCGCGGTATCAGCCGCTGCTGGAAGGCATGCTGGCAAAGCCGCGCGAAGACCGGTTTGCCAGTACGGATGCGCTGCTTGCCAACCTTGCGCGGGCAACCGCCTGAGGCTGAACAGCCTGCCGAGCGATCTACACCGCCCTGAGCGAGAAGAAGCGGATCCTGCCCGAAGCCTGGGCCACGGCGAGCCGCGTTCCATCCGGCGACCAGCAGCTGCCGGCCGCCGGTCCATCCAGCAGCTGGATATCCAGCGCAGTGCGGCTGTTCGGCGCCGGGCGCCACAGCACCACCCGCCAGTCACGCCCGGCGGAAGCCAGCAATGCACCGCTGCCCTGCCAGGCCAGCGATTCGATCCGTTCTTCGTGTGCACCGAGCTGCAACGGCTCACTGCCCTCCGGGCCCTTGCCGCCGAAATCCCAGACGACAATGCTGCTGGCACCGGATGATGCCGTGGCAAGGTAGCGACTGTTGGAACTCCAGCTGGTCTGGTCCACCTTGCCCTCGTAACCACTCATGCGCGAGCGCTTGCGATTGTTGATATAGCGGAAATTGATGGTGCCGTCGGCGAGCCCGTTCGCTGCAACCTTCAGATCCGGGCTCAGCGCCAGCGTCAGTGGCGTGCCCTCCACCACGAACTGCGCCACCTCGCCGTTGTCGACGCGATCGACAAACAGCGCGCCGTTGCCAGCGGCCATGACCTCATTGCGACCCCGCCACAGCAGATGCGACAGCGGGCAGCTGTGGCCGCCCATCTCGCGCAGCAACTGGCCGGTACCGTCGAACACCAGCACGTCCTTGCCGCTGGCGAAGGCCAGGGCCTGCCCGTCCGCACGCCATGCAAGGCCGGCAGGCCAGCTCTTGCTCCGATGCAGATTCCGCGTGGTGAAAGATGCATCGCCACCGGCGCTGTTCCACAGCCGGACCGAACCATCCTGACCCGATGTGGCCAGCAGCGAGCCCTTTGGCTGCCAGGCAAGCTGCAGCAGGCCGGGAGTGTGTTCGCCCAGCTTCTGCACGGCGCCGTCCTGCGCCTGCACACGGAAAATGCCGCCTTCGCCGCCGCCGGCAATCAGTGCGGAACCATCCGGCGTCCATGCCAGCGCCACCGGAAAGTCATCGATGGCGCCGATGGCGCCTGCCGCGAGGCCAGGCTTCGCAGCACTCATGCCAGGCAGGCGGAGAATCCCGCCAGCAATTCTTCCCGATCGAGCTTGCGCCCGATGAACACCAGCTGGCTTGAACGTGCTGCACCGGCCCAGGGCCGGTCGGGGCGACCGTCGAACATCATGTGTACGCCGTGGAACACATAGCGACGGTCGTCGCCCTTGATGTTGAGCACACCCTTCATGCGCAGGATGTCTTCGCCATGGCTCTGCAGCAGGTATGACAGCCAGTCGTTCACCTTGCGCGCATCCAGCGCACGTTCCTCATGGATGCCGATGGAGCCGATCTCGGCGTCGTGATGATGCGATGCGAAAGCGCGCTCGGCACCGGGAGCAGTCGGCATCTCGAGTCCGAACTCCGCCGGTGCGTGTTCGGTGAACAGCGCATAGGCGCCGGGCTTGTCGATATCGACACGGTACTGGCCGCCCATGCAACTCATGGCAAGCGCGAACGGCACCGGGCCCGGTGCAAAGTGATCACCGCTTTCCACCTCGCGGGCTGCTTCTGCAAATACGCGCACCGCAGGCTCGATCTGCGCGGCCAGCGCATCGGCGCTGACCGCCGACATGGGCAGCAGCGCGACTTTCAGCGCCGCGTGGTCATGTCCATGATGGTGGTCATGCTCGTGGTGGTCATGATCGTGATGACCATGCCCGTGCTCGCCCGCGGCCTTCAGGATGTGGCGGCCCGCCGCAAGCTGGTACGCGCCCGCCCACTCGAACGGGTACTGGGGTTCGAGGAATGCACTGTCCACCGACAGTGCACGATCCAGGTCGAATGCACCCAGGCCCAGCACCACGTCGATGGGCACCGCCGCATTCACTGCACGATGCACACGCGCGGTACCGTTGATGCCGCGGATCTTCTGCTCGATGCGCGCCAGGTCCGTGTCGCTGACCAGGTCGGTCTTGTTGAGGATCACCACATCCGCGAATCCCACCTGGATCGCCGGCTCCTTCAGGTCATGCAGATGCTGCTCGAAGTGCCGCGCGTCCACCACCGTCACGATGGCGTCGACCACGAACTGGTCCTTCAGGTCGTCGTCCAGGAAGAAGGTCTGCGCA
>JAATEY010000365.1 GCA_015655465.1 Gammaproteobacteria bacterium
CGCCGAGAACAACATGCAGGTGGTCGTGCCTTCCACGCCGGCGCAGATGTTCCACATGCTGCGGCGGCAGATGCTGCGCCCGCTGCGCAAGCCGCTCATCGTCATGACGCCCAAGAGCCTGCTGCGGCAGGAGCTGTCCGTGTCGACATTGGCCGAGCTGACCAAGGGCGACTTCGCGACCATCATCGCTTAAGTGGATCATCTCAATGCCGCGCAGGTGCAACGGTTGGTGTTCTGCAGCGGGAAGGTTTATTTCGACCTGCTCAAGGCGCGCCGTGCTGCCGCATTGCGTGATGTCGCGTTGATCCGCATCGAGCAGCTGTACCCGTTTCCGACCCAGGCCTATGAAGCCGTGCTGCGCCGCTATCCGCAGGTGCGCGAGGTCGTGTGGTGCCAGGAAGAGCCCCAGAACCAGGGTGCCTGGTATTCAATCCGTCATCGTCTGGAAGGTCCCTTGCAGAAGGACAGGCACACCCTGCTGTATGCAGGCCGGCAGCATGCGGCGGCACCTGCGACCGGCATCGCCAAGATTCATGAAGCGGAGCAGCGCGGATTGGTCGAAGCAGCGTTGCGCGCTGCAGTGCGCGATGGCTCTGCTACAGCCACGTTGCGGGCGCTGACTGAAACCGGCGCGCCGGCGCCGCTGCGCAAGAGCTCCTGATACCCCATATTTCAACATCGAAGAAGCATGACCACCGAGATCAAAGTTCCGAAGCTGCCTGAATCCGTTGCCGACGCGACTGTCGTGAAATGGCACAAGAACGTGGGTGATGCCGTGGCGCGCGACGAGAATCTCGCCGACCTCGAAACCGACAAGGTGGTGCTGGAAGTGCCTGCGCCGGTGGCAGGCGTGCTCAAGGAAATCAAGGTCCAGGCGGGCACCACGGTGACCAGCGATCAGTTGCTGGCCATCGTCGAGGCAGGTCCGGCAGTTGCCGCTGCTGCACCCAAGGCTGCTGCGAAGGAGGCGGCCGCACCTGTCGTGACCAGGGCAGCGACGCCGGCAGCAGCGCCCGCCGGGGTTCCTGCGGCTGCGGGCAAGTCCGCCCCTGCGGCGCGGCGCGTTGCGGCGGAAACCGGAGTCGATGTCGCAGCGGTTGCCGGCAGTGGACTCGGCGGCGCGGTGACCAAGGCCGATGTGCTGGCGCATGCCAGCGGCAGCGTTGGACGCGTCGAGCGGCGCGTGCCCATGACACGGCTGCGGGCGCGGGTTGCCGAGCGGCTGGTAACAGCCCAGGCCACGGCGGCATTGTTGACGACCTTCAACGAAGTGGACCTGAGCGCGGTGCAGGCACTGCGCACGCGCTACAAGGACAAATTCGAGAAGAACAATGGCGTGAAGCTCGGCTTCTCGTCGTTCTTCGTCAAGGCGGCCATCGAAGCGCTGAAGCGCTATCCGATTGTCAATGCCGCCGTCGACGGCAGCGATATCGTCTACCGCGAGTTCTACGATATCGGCATGGCTGTCTCGACGGATCGCGGTCTGGTGGTGCCGGTGCTGCGCGACGCCGATGCACTGAGCTTCGCCCAGGTGGAAAAAGGAGTGGGCGATTTTGCCGCGCGCGCGCGCAATGGCTCACTGACCATGGAAGACCTGACCGGCGGCACGTTCAGCATCACCAACGGCGGTGTGTTCGGTTCGCTGCTTTCCACGCCGATCGTGAATGCGCCGCAGAGTGCGATCCTCGGCATGCACAAGATCCAGGACCGGCCCGTGGTGGTCGAAGGCCAGATCGTGATCCGCCCGATGATGTATCTGGCGCTGACCTATGACCATCGCATCATCGATGGCAAAGAGGCCGTGCAGTTCCTGGTCACCATCAAGGATTGCCTTGAGGATCCGGGCCGCCTGCTGATCGGAGTCTGAGCATGGCCGACCGCTACGACGTGATCGTCATCGGCGGGGGGCCCGGTGGCTATCCTGCTGCCATTCGTGCCGCGCAGAACAAGCTCTCCGTGGCCTGTATCGACGGCTGGAAGAATCGCGATGGCAACTATGCCTTCGGCGGCACCTGCCTCAACGCCGGCTGCATTCCTTCCAAGGCGCTGCTGGAATCCTCCGAGCTGTATCACCGCGCCGCGCATGAATTCAAGGCGCATGGCATCGGTGTCGGCTCGCTGCAGCTTGACCTCGCCGCGATGCAGAAGCGCAAGAGCGGCGTCGTCAAAGGCATGACCACCGGCATCGCGGCGCTGTTCAGGTCAGCGGGCGTTGTGGGGCTGACCGGCCATGGACGCCTGCTCCCCGGCAACCAGGTGGAATACACCGCTGCAGATGGCAGCAAGCAGGTGCTCGAGGCCGGGTCGGTGATCCTGGCATCCGGCTCCACGCCCGTTGAACTCAGGACCGTGCCTTTCGATGGCAAGCTGATTGTGGATTCCTGGGGGGCGCTCGATTTCGAAGGCGTGCCGGCGCGGCTCGGCATCATCGGTGCCGGCGTCATCGGCCTGGAACTGGGCAGCGTGTGGCAGCGCCTCGGCGCCAGCGTCACGGTGCTGGAAGCATCGGAGGATTTTCTTGCCATCGCCGACCGGCAGCTGGCTGCGGAAGCACTGAAGCAGCTGCGCAAACAGGGGCTGGACATCAAGCTCGGTGCGAAGGTCAGTGCCGCGGCGGTTTCCGGGAAGGAAGTGGTGGTGAAATTTGCCGACTCGCAGGGCGAGCAGGGCGCTGCGTTCGACCGCCTCGTGGTTGCCGTAGGTCGGCGCCCCTATACACAGGATCTGCTCGGCGAGGGCACGGGCGTGGAACTGGACCAGCGCGGCTTCATCGTCGTCGACGAACACTGCCGCACTGGCGCAGCAAACGTCTATGCCGTCGGCGATTGTGTACGTGGCCCGATGCTCGCGCACAAGGCGAAGGAAGAGGGTGTGATGGCGGCCGACCTGATTGC
>JAATEY010000120.1 GCA_015655465.1 Gammaproteobacteria bacterium
CACGAAGGTGAAATTGTCCGCGGACTTGAGCGCGTCGGCATAGGTGAAGTTCACCTCGAACTGGCCGTTCGCGTCTTCGTGATCGATCTGGTAGACGTCCACGTCCACGGCGCGCAGCGAGGTGGTGAGCTCATCCAGGAAGGCGCTGGCGCGTGACAGGCCCTTGTAGTCGTAGCAGGGCTTCTCCAGCGTGTCGGTGGCATCGAAGGGCCTGAGTGTGCCCGCTGCATCGCGGGTCAGCAGCATGAACTCCGGCTCGATGCCGGTGTACAGCGTCAGCCCCTCCTGCGCGAGCCTGTCGAGCTGGCGTTTGAGCACCACTCGCGAGCAGTAGGGCCATGGCGCGCCCTTCACGGTGCCATTGCAGACGATGCGCGCATGGCCGGGCATCCAGGGCAACACCCGCAAGGTGTCGGGGTCGCCTACCGCCATGTAGTCCGGACCATGCGGGCCCATGCCGAAACCCCACAGCGCGAAGCCCGCAAACCCCGCGCCATCGCCCAGCACCATGTCCAGGTGCTCGACGGGCACGGACTTGGCCTTGGCGGCGCCGTGTATGTCCACGAACTGCGCCAGCACATAGCGGATGTTCTGGGCGCGCAATCCAGACTGAAGCTCTTTGCTGTTCATCGTGATCCTCGGATGGTGTTCAGGCAGTCCTGCAGGTAGGTCGAAAAGCTGGCGTCGCACCACAGGCGCAACGCGAAATCGGTTGAAGTGGCGGCCGGTTCGCGGATCAGCGTGACACCGATGCCGGCGAGCAGCGTCATGACGACGAGGTCCGGTTCGTCCTGCAGCCTGGCGAAGTCGAAGCTGCAGAGCTGCGCCAGATCGCGTGACCAGGAGTCGCCACTCAGAAGCTGGCTGTGATCGGAACGGATCAAGGGCCAGGCATTCGGAAACGCCTCTCCGCCTGCCGGTAGCGCAGGCATTTCGCTGGAGTCCAGCTCAATCAGGAATTCACTGCTGCCCTGTCGCAGGCAGCGACCGCTGCCCCACGGGTCGTGCGGCAGCCAATGCGTGACGCGATTCGGCTGTGCGGGGATGCGCAGCCCCAGCTGCTGCAGCAGTGCCGGGGCATCGCTGCCCTTGATGCCGAAGCGGGTGCTCATGCCTGCGCCCCGCTGCGCTGGCGCTCGCCCGCCGGATCGTAGAACGGTGGTGCGACCAGTGTTGCCGGATGGAATGCGCCATGGTCATCGCGAAACTGCACGGTGCCGCCGATGACGGCGTGCGCGGGCGCAAGCAGTGCAAGGCCGATGGTGCGGCCCAGTGTGGCGGAATACGCGACGCTGGTGATGCGGCCGATGATGTTGCCGGCGTCGATCGCCAGATGCGATTCCGCCAGCGGCACCTGTGCAGCTGCGATCGTGAAGCCGATGAGCTGCTGCCGGTCGCCACGCCGCTGCAATGCCTGCAGGCTGCGCTGGCCGGTGAAGAAGGGCTTGTTCATGCGCAGCATGCGGGCAAGGCCTGCTTCGAAGGGGTTGGTCACACCGTCGGTATCCTGGCCGACGATGATGTGGCCCTTCTCCAGGCGCAGGATACGTTGGGCTTCCACGCCGAAAGGCCGCAGGCCCGTGGCCGCACCCGCGTGCAGCAATGCATCCCAGACCGCCTGTGCCTGGTCGCATGGCGTGTGGATTTCGTAACCGAGTTCGCCGACGAAGCCGACGCGCGCGATGCGTGCTTCTGCGCCCGCCACGTGGCCTTCACGCAGCGCGAGGTAGGGGAATGCCTTGTCGTCCAGCGGCAGCTGCGTGCACTGCGCCAGGATTTCGCGGCAACGCGGACCGGCAAGGTTCATCGCGGCGAGGTGGCCGGTGAGGTTGTGCAGTGTGCAGTCGAGCTGCCATTCCGCCACCCGCCGCTGCAGTTCGCGGTAGATCGCGGTGCTGCCGCCGGTGGTGGTGGTGATGTAGAAGCGGCCATCGGCGAGGCGCGCCACCACGCCGTCGTCGATGATGGTGCCGGCTTCGTCGAGCATCACTGCGTAGCGTGTGCGTCCAGGTGCCAGATCGCTGACGACGCCGACGTACATGCGGTCGAGCAGCAGGCCCGCGTCGCGGCCCATGACTTCGATCTTGCCGAGAGTGGAAACATCGATGAGACCTGCGCCATTGCGCACGGCGTGTACTTCAGCCCCGATCTGCTGCTGCGTGTCTGTCGCGCCGACGTAGTACGCGGGGCGACGCCAGTTGCCGGCAGGCATCCACACTGCGCCGTGCCTGTCGTGCCAGGCATCCATGGCCGTGCGACGCAGCGGCGCAAGGCGTGCGCCCGCCAGGGCGCCGAGACTCACGGGTTGCCATGGCGGTCGCGCGGTTGTCAGTCCCAGTGTGGGCAGCTCGCGTCCCGTGACACGCGCGAGCTGTCGCGCCGCATTCAGGTTGGAGAGCTTGCCCTGCGAAGGACCCATGCCCACCGTGCTGTAGCGCTTCAGCAGTTCGACGCTGTCGAAACCTTCCTGCGCGGCATTGGCAAGGTCGGCGAGTGTCAGGTCCTCGTCGAGATCCACGAATTCCTTGCCGGCAGCGTGCGCGAACAGCGCTGCCGGGTGCGAATGACGGCGTGTGCTGCGCGGTGGCGCCGATCTGTCGGCAACAGGCAAGTCGCCGCGGGCGTGACGCGCGGCCTGTTCGCCGGCCGCTGCACCATCGGTCGCGCGGTCTGCGAAGTCGAAGCACCCATTGGCGCGGCCGGCTACGAACAATCCTGCAGGCAGTGTCTGTGGCAGGTGCTGGCCAAGCGCAGCGTCGAAAGTGATGCTGCCGCCACACTGCAACGCCAGCTGCAGCGCCGGCATCCAGCCCGTGGACATCAACAGGCAGTCGCAGGTGACCTGCTCCCGTCTCCCCGCACCAAGCCATTCCACTGCAGCCAGTGTGCCATCGCTGCCGGCCTGCGCCGCGATCGCGCGAACGTTGCCATGCACGCGAACGCCCGCTGCGCGCAGCGCCCCGAACGGCAGCGATGTCGGGTCTATCGGCGAACCTTCCGGCACGGCGAGATCGGTGATCGTGAGTCCCTGCGACACCAGGTCGAGCGCCAGCGCCACCGCTTCGTCATTGGCGCCGAGCACGACAATCCGTTCGCCCGCCCCGATGCCATGCCGGTACAGCAGGCGTTGCGCCGCCGATCCCAGCAGCACACCGGGCAGATCGTTGTTGCGGAACACGGCGGGTTGCTCGATGCAGCCCGTGGCCATCACCACCGCGCGGGCGCGCAGCAGGCGGAGTCCGCCATCCTCGCGATCGATGCGCGACACAGCCAGTTCGTGGTCCGCGTAGTAGCCCACCACGCTGTGCGAGCACAGCAGTTCGACGTCGGAGCTGGCGTTGAGCCGGTCGATCAGCTCGCGGCAACGCGCCACGTCCTGCGGTTGCGTCTTCGCATGCCACAGGCCGCTGCCACCGGGGCGCTGCGCCTCGTCGATCAGCACGATACGGCGCGCACCATGCTCTGCCGCGGACACTGCAGCCGCAAGGCCGGCGATGCCCGCGCCAATCACCGCGACATCGCAATGCTGGTAGCGCCGTTCGCGCGGCGGGTCGATGCGGTCGAAGCGCACCCGCCCCAGGCCGCTGAAGTTGCGGATGATGCGTTCGAACCACGGGAAGCTGCGCTGCCCGAGGAACGCCTTGTAATAGAAGCCCACGGGCAGGAAGCGAGCCAGCAGCCCGATGGCAGAAGCGCGGTCGCGCGCCACACCCCCGCGCGTGTTCACGGCCTGGAATGCCAGCCCCTCACGTGCAGCGATCTGGTCGCCGCGCTGGTTGGGTTCGTGGCCGATCTGGAACACGGCGTTGGCGTCGTGGCCGGCGGCCGAGACGATGCCGCGTGGCCGGTGGTACTTGAAGCTGCGCGCCACGGTCATGATGCCGGCGGCGGCGAGTGCGGAGCTGAGCGTATCGCCTTGCAGCGCAGTTACAGTCCGGCCTTCAAATCGCAGCTGCAGCGGACGGCTGCGATCGATCCACTCGCCCTCAACTGCAGGCAGGCGGCGCATCATGATGCTTCCACCTTGCGCTGCGCGGCCGGATAGCTCCGCAGGATTTCGTCGGTGGTGGTGTCGCGCTCGGCGATGAACCAGTAGCCGGAAGGCGTGTGGCACCACCATTCCTGCTTTACGCCCGGCACACCGCTGCGATGGAACACGTAGCGGGCCCAGTCGGCATCGGTGCTTTGCGCGGGATCGGGCATGTGCCGCACTTCCCCCGCATAGATGAATTCATCGGCGGGGCGCAGGCCATTCAACGGGCAGGGAATCAACTTCATTCAGTGCCCCACCGAGGCGGCGCCTTTCTCGCCGGTGAGTTCGAAGCGCTCGAAGCGACCCCAGTCAAAGCCCTGGATCAATTCATGGTTGCGGTTCGACGCCACCGTCGCGGCCATGGTCTCGCCCGCGACCGGAGTGGCCTTGAATCCCCAGGTGCCCCAGCCCGCATCGAGAAAGAAGCCATCCACCGGTGTGCGACCCATGATGGGCGCGAAGTCCGGCGTCATGTCGGCAAGCCCGGCCCACTGGCGATTGACTTTCACGCCGGCCAGGAACGGGAACAGGTCGAGCATGTGCTGCGCGAGATCGGTCATGAACTCGCGGCTCGAGCGCGTGCTGTGCAGTTCGCGTGGATCGAGCGATGCGCCCATCACCAGCTCGCCGCGCGCGGTCTGCGACACATATACATGCAGTGAGCCGGATACGATGATCGGATCCAGCCAGCGTTTCAGCGGCTCCGATACCATGGCCTGCAGCGGATGCACGTAGATGGGGCTGGTGAGACCCGCCATGCGCAGCACACGCGGCGTGTAGCCAGCCACGGCAGACACCACGCAGTTTGTCGCGATATTGCCGCCCGAGGTACGCAGGCCGCTGATGCGGCCGCCCCGCGTGTCGATGCCCAGCACTTCGGTCTGCTGGTGAATCTCCACGCCGAGCTGGTCGGCGGCGCGTGCATAGCCCCAGGCCACGGCGTCGTGCCGCGCCACCGCGCCGGGCGCGTGATACAGCGCGCCGATGATCGGTGCATGGCCGCCGGCGCTCATGTCCATCATCGGCAGTGCGCGGGCGATCTCGTCGGGATTTACCACCCGCGAATCCACACCCAGGTGCTTGTTCACCTCGGCGCGCCAGCGCAGCGTGCGCAGCGTCGCGTCGGTATGCGCCAGCGTGTAGTGGCCGCGGGTGGAATAGAACAGGTTGAGTCCCAGCGTGGGCCCGAGGTTGCGCCACAGCTGCACGCTGCGGTCGTAAAAGCGCACGCCTTCCGGGGTGAGGTAGTTCGAGCGGATGATGGTGGTGTTGCGGCCGGTATTGCCGCTGCCGATGTAGCCCTTTTCGAGTACCGCGATGCGCCGTATGCCATGCTGCTTCGCCAGGTTGTATGCGCAGGCAAGGCCATGCCCGCCGGCGCCGATGATGACCACGTCCGCCCCTTTGGGCAGCCGCGCGGGTTGCCGGAACATCCGCGGTTCCGGGTAGCGGGAAGACAGTCCGATCTTGAGCAGTCGCCAGGCCATGCTGGATTCGATTCTGGTACCGTGATTTACTAAAGGTCAAGGTTTTTGCGTATGAGTAAAACTGGCCCGACAGACAGGAAGCTGCCCCGCGTGGTGGTGCAGGTTGGCGCTGCAGTGCGCCGGCTGCGTGCTGCCCAGGGGCTGACCCTGGCCGATGTGTCCAGAATGGCGGACATCAGTCCGGGCATGCTCAGCCGTCTGGAGCATGGCGATGTGGCGCCCAGCCTGGACACTCTCGCAGCGCTGGCGGAGGCGCTGGGGACCAGTTGCGCCGCGCTGCTGCGCGATCCGGACCAGTCACTGAGCGATGCCCAGCTGGTGCGCAAGGGCGAAGGTCTGGAGGTGGTCCGCCGGGGCACCCGCCGCGGGCATACCTATCATCTGCTGGCATCCGAACGGGGACCGCGCCGCGCCTTCGAGCCGTTCCTGGTGACGCTGAACAGCAAGAGCGAGATATTTCCGGAGTTCGAACATCCGGGCACCGAGTTCATCCATATCCTGGAAGGTTCGCTGCGCTACCGGCACGGCACCGGGACCTACCTGCTCAAGCCCGGCGACTCGCTGACCTTTCGCGGCGATGTGCCGCACGGCCCGGACAGGCTGCTCAAGCTGCCCATCCGCATGCTGTCCATCATTGTTTACAGCGGCAGCGATTCCGGCGCGGAGTCCGGCCGTTGACGCATCTTCCCGTGGTCACTTGACTAGTCCCGAAACCCCTCGCCATACTGCTGCGATGATGACGAACCTCACCTCCCGGCGCTGGTGGTGGCCCCTCTCCTGACGGAGTGGGGTACTGGTCGTCATTGCGCTAGCTTAAAAAAAGCTTCGAGACTTCCGAACCAGAACCCATCTCCGGCGCAACCGGGGTTGGGTTTTTTGTTGTCTGCAGGGTTTTGAACGGGGAACAGTTTCTGAAACCGCCATTTGATATTGCAGGAGACCTGGACACGCCGGTATCGGCGTTCGCCAAGCTGGCGTCTTTCCGGCCGCGCTTTCTGCTGGAGAGCGTCGAGGGTGGTGAACGGCTGGCACGCTATTCCTTCATCGGCTTCGGCGAAGGCCTGGAGGTGCGGCTCGATGCACGCGCCCTGACCATCGGTGCCAGCACCTATCCGGTACCGGGATCGAAGGATGAACTGTTGCAGCGACTGCGGCAGGCGCTGTCGGCCGCGCCGCGCCCGTTTCCGGAATTGCCCGGCATGCCGCTGGCCGGCGGGCTGGTGGGATACACGGCCTATGACGTGGTGCGTTTCTTCGAGCGCCTGCCGATGCGGCACACGCGCCGCCCCGAAGCGCCGGTGCTGCATTACGTGGCACCGCAGTCGCTGCTGGTATTCGATCATCTGACCCGCGGCATTGCGCTGCTGCATGCCGGCAGCGAAGCCGAGCGGCAGGCATTGCGCCGCGAGGTGATCGCAGCGCTGCGTGGCGGCATTGCGCTGCCGCGCGCCAACGGTGGTTTCGGTGAGCCGGAAGTTTCCCTGGGCCGCGATGAATACATTGCCGGCGTGCGCCGGGCGCAGGAATACATCGCGGCGGGCGATGTGTACCAGCTGGTGCTGTCGTCGAAATTCACCGGCAAACACCAGCTGGATCCCTTCCAGGTGTATCGCGCGCTGCGGCTGATCAATCCCTCGCCCTACATGTACTACTGCAAGCTGGCTGGCGTGGCGGTGGTGGGTTCATCGCCCGAGGCACTGGTGAAGCTCAACAACGGGCATGCGCAGTTGCGGCCGATTGCCGGTACCCTGCCGCGCATGGCCGATCCGGATGCGGACCTCGCCAATGAACGGCAGCTGCTGGCCGATCCGAAGGAAAACGCCGAGCATGTGATGCTGGTGGATCTGGCGCGCAATGATCTGGGGCGGGTGGCCAGGGCGGGATCGGTGAGCGTGAGTCCCTATCGCGCCATCGAGCGTTACAGCCATGTGATGCACATCGTCAGTGGCGTGCACGGCGAGCTTGCCAGGGGTCGCGATGCCTTCGACCTGTTTGCCGCCACGTTTCCGGCCGGCACGCTGGTCGGTGCGCCGAAGGTGCGGGCGATGCAGATCATTGAAGAACTCGAGCCGGTCGATCGCGGCCTGTATGGCGGAACCATTGGCTATTTCGGCGCACAGGGCGACATGGACCAGGCCATCACCATCCGTACGCTGGTGTTCGAAGGCGACCAGTACAGCTACCAGGCTGGTGCGGGCATCGTGTCGGACAGCCGGCCCGAGGCCGAGCACGACGAAGTATTCGCCAAGAGTGCAGCGCTGCGCAGCGCGCTGGCCCTGGCGCAGGAGGGACTTTGAACAAGGTGCCGCAGCCGCGGTTGCTGCTGATCGACAACTACGACTCCTTCACCTACAACCTGGTGCAGGCGTTCATGGTGCTGGGCGCGGATGTGCGCGTGATCCGCAATGACGAGATTTCCGTCGAGGCGGCAAGGCAGCTCGACATCACGCATCTGTGCATTTCCCCGGGTCCGGGCACGCCGCGTGATGCCGGCGTGTCGATGGCCATGATCCGCGGCTTCGCCGGTCGCCTGCCCATCTTCGGCGTCTGCCTGGGTCACCAGGCCATCGTCGAAGCCTTTGGTGGCGAGGTGGTGCGCGCGCCGCGGCTCATGCATGGCAAGACCTCATTCGTGAAGCATGACGGCAAAACGCTGTTTGAAGGCCTGCCCCAGCCCTGTGAAGTGGGGCGTTACCACTCGCTGATCGCGGCACCCGCGTCGGTGCCGGTGGAACTGGAAGTGAGTGCGATCACTGCCGAGGGCGAGATCATGGGCGTGCGGCATCGCAGGTACATGATCGAGGGAGTGCAGTTTCATCCCGAGAGCGTGCTGACGCCGCAGGGTCCGCAGCTGATGGGCAATTTCCTGCGCCAGACCGCGGCGCTGCGCGAAGGCTGACGGGGCGCAGGGAAATGGGCGCAAACATTGCACAACTGCGCGGCTGGCTGGACGCGATGCTGGAGCAGCGGGGCTTGTCCACGGAAGAAGCGCGGGAATTGCTGGTGGGCCTCACCGATGCCGAACTGCCACCCGCGCTGGCAGGCGCATTGCTCGCCGCGATTCGCGCCAAGGGCATGACGCCGGAAGAATTGCGCGGCTTTGCATTTGGCATGCGTGCATTGGCGCGTCGGCCGCTGATCGAGCGCGGCGTGGTGGCAGTGGACATCGTTGGCACCGGCGGCGACAAATCCGGCAGCTACAACATTTCCACCGGTGCGGCGCTGCTGACGGCGGCCGCGGGCCTGCCGGTGATCAAGCATGGCAATCGCTCGGTATCGAGCAAGGCCGGCAGTGCGGATGTGCTGGAAGCACTGGGCCTCAAGCTGCCATTTGACGAGGCCCAGGCCGCGGCCTGCCTTGCCGCCACCAATTTCACCTTCCTGTTTGCGCCGCATTATCACCCGGCGATGAAAGCCATCGGTCCGGTGCGTGCCGCGTTGGGCGTGCGCACGGTGTTCAATATCCTGGGGCCGCTGTCGAATCCCGCCGAGCCGCCCTTCCATGTGATCGGTGCGTTCGATGAAGCCACTGCGCGGCTGATGGCACAGGCCATGTCGGGATTGCCGCTGCAGCGCGCGTTCGTCGTGCATGGCGCAGGCGGATGGGACGAGCCCACGCCGCTCGGACCCTTCCTGCTGCTGGATGTGCGCAGGGGCAGCGTGGAAGAGTTCCGGCGCAGCCCGGCCGACTATGGCATGAGACTCTGCACGGAAGGTGCATTGCTTGGCGCGGACGCGGCCTGCAACGCCGCCGCGCTGACGCGCGTACTGCGGGGCGAGGAGCGGGGTGCACATCGCGATGCACTGGTGCTGAGTGCGGCACTGGCACTGGAAGTTTCGGGTCGCGCAGCGGGCCCCGCAGAAGCCGTGCAGCAGGCCGTAGCCGCGATCGACGACGGTCGTGCCAGTGCGCTGCTGGCGAAGCTCGCTGCATTCTCGCGCAGCGCGGCCGCTGCCGGCGGAAGCGGCACATGAGCAATGATTTCCTGGCCGGCATGGCAGCCAGCAGTCACCAGCGTGTGGCGGAGGCGCGCCAGCTGCACAGTGATACCGAGATCTGGCGCTGGGCCGAGGCCGCGCCGCAGCCGCCGAAGCTGGTGCTGTCGCCAAAGAAATTCGATGTGATCGCCGAAGTGAAATTGCGCTCCCCGGCCGTGGGCGTGCTGCGCAGTGGCGATGAAAACATCGGCGCGCGGGTTGCCGGTTATGCGGCAGCCGGAGCTGCGGCAGTTTCCGTGTTGACCGAGCCCGAACGCTTCGAAGGTTCGCTGGATCACCTGGAAGAAGCCGCGCGCGCGCTGGAGGCAGCCGGCGGCGTGCCTGCGATGCGCAAGGATTTCCTGGTCCATCCTTACCAGGTGGCGGAAGCACGCCTGGCCGGTGCGGGCGGCATCCTCATCATCGTGCGCATGCTGGCGCGCACCGAACTCGATGCATTGATCAAGGCCGCGCAGCAGCTCGGACTGTTCGTGCTGATCGAGGCCTTTGACACGGCGGATATCGCGGTGGCCGATGAACTGCTTGCCGCGCATGGCAGCGGTACATCGAAGCTGCTGCTGGGCATCAACAGCCGCGATCTCACCACCCTGAAAGTCGTGCCGGGGCGTCTGGAAGAGCTGGTGGATTTGCTGCCCACCGGCGTGCCGCGCGTTGCGGAGAGCGGCGTGGGCACTCCTGAAGATGCGGCGCGGCTGGCGCGTGCAGGTTACGACCTGGCGCTGATCGGCAGCGCGCTGATGAGCACCGAAGACCCTGCAACGCTGCTGTCCGCCATGCTCGTGGCCGGTCGCGGAGCGAAATGAGTCATGGCCTTCATCAAGGTATGCGGCATGACCGACGCGCGTGCTGTGACGGCAGCGCTGGCTGCGGGCGTCGATGCCATCGGCTTCGTGTTCGCGGCGTCGGTGCGGCGCGTGACACCGGAACAGGCGGCGGTATTGGCGCAGCCGGCGCGCGGCAAGGTGCTGTGCGTGGCAGTGACGCTGCATCCGGATGCCGCACTGCTGCAGGAAATATTCACGCAGTTCCGGCCCGATGTGCTGCAGACCGATGCGGAGGATCTGCAGTCGATCGCCTTGCCGGCGAATGTCGCGGCATGGCCGGTGCTGCGCGGGCTGCCATCTGGCGAGATGGCCGATTGCCTGCAGCCCGGTCAGCGCCTGCTGTTCGAAGGTCCGCGCAGTGGCACGGGCAGGGTGGCCGACTGGTCCGCAGCCCGCGCGCTGGCGGCGGGGCATGCACTGATCCTGGCCGGCGGCTTGTCGCCGGCGAATGTGGCCGAAGCGATCGCCGCAGTGCAACCCTTCGGCGTGGATGTATCCAGTGGCGTGGAAGAATCACCGGGACGCAAGAGTCCGGCGCTGATCGATTCGTTTGTATCCCGGGTGCGCGCGGCATTCGTTTCGCGCTCCGGCAGCGGAGAGCATTGATATGACACCTGTGATGAACAAGGCCGAGGCCGCCGGGCTGCTGGCGAAACTGCTGGCCGGGAAGATGCCCGATGAGCATGGGCGTTTCGGTCCTTACGGCGGGCGCTACATTCCCGAAACGCTGGTGCCCGCGTTTGATCGCCTTACCGACGCGGTGCACAGCATCCTGCCGACGAAGGATTTCCAGGATGAGCTGGCCGGTGAGCTGCGCGACTGGGTGGGTCGGCCCACCGCGCTTTCGCCGATGCGCAACCTGTCACGGCGCTGGGGCGCCGAGGTCTGGTTCAAGCGTGAAGACCTCGCGCATACCGGCGCGCACAAGATCAACAACGCCCTGGGTCAGGCCCTCATGGCGCGGCGCATGGGCGCGCGCCGCGTGGTGGCGGAGACCGGTGCCGGCCAGCATGGCGTGGCGACGGCCGCTGCCTGCGCGCGCGTCGGTTTGCCCTGCGTGGTGTACATGGGCGAAGTCGACATGGAGCGGCAGGCGCCGAACGTCGGCCGCATGCGTTTGATGGGCGCGACGGTGGTGCCGGTGACCAGCGGTGATCGCACGCTGCGGGCCGCCATCGACGATGCCTTCCGCGACTGGGTCAGCGACCCCATCAACACCTTCTATTGCCTGGGTTCGGCCATCGGTCCGCATCCTTATCCGTACCTGGTGCGCGAACTGCAGGCCATCATCGGGCGCGAGGCGCGGGCGCAGATGCTCGAGCGTACCGGCAGCCTGCCTGATTGCGTCATCGCCTGCGTGGGTGGCGGATCCAATGCCATCGGCACTTTCCATGCATTCCTCGGCGATGCCAGCGTCGAGATCATCGGCGTCGAAGCCGGCGGTCGTGGCCCCGGTCTCGGCGACAATGCGGCCACGCTCGCCACCGGCACGCCCGGCGTGCTGCACGGCACGTACACCATGCTGCTGCAGGACAGGCAGGGCCAGATCCAGGAGACGCATTCGGTGTCGGCCGGCCTCGACTATCCCGGTGTGGGTCCCGAGCACGCTCTCCTCGGCGAGATCGGGCGCGTCAAGTACATCATGGCGCTGGATGACGATGCCCTCGGCTGCGTGCAGGAGTGCAGCACGCACGAAGGGCTGTTGCCCGCCATCGAGTCGGCGCATGCGCTGGTCGGTGCACGCGACTGGGCGGCGCGCAATCCCGGCAAGCGGATCCTCGTCGGGCTTTCGGGCCGCGGCGACAAGGACATGCCAACACTGCAGAAAACACTGCTGGCGGACCTGGGAGTGAAGGCATGAGCCCCACTCCCGCCCAGGGCCTGAGCGATGCCATCCGCAAGGTGCGCCGCGAGCGCGTTGCCGTGGTCGCATTCCTGACGGCCGGATTTCCCTCACGCGATCATTTCCGCGCCGACCTCGAGGCACTGGCTTCCGAGGCTGATGTAGTCGAGATCGGTGTGCCGTTCACCGATCCGATGGCCGATGGCGTGACCATCCAGCGTTCCAGCCTGGCCGCACTGGCGCAGGGCGTGAGCCTGCACTGGATCATCGACACGCTGAAGAGCATGCCGCCGCTAAAAGCAAAGCTGGTGTTCATGGGTTACCTGAACCCGATGCTGGCCTATGGCCTGGAACAACTCGCTGCCGATGCGGCCCAGGCGGGAATCTGCGGTTTCATCGTGCCGGACCTGCCCATCGAGGAAAGTGCCGATTTCGAGCGCGCCATCGCGCCGCATGGGCTTGCCATGATCCGCATGGTGACACCGGTGACGCCCGCGGCCCGCCTGCAGCAGCTGTGCAGCAGCGCGCAGGGCTTCGTGTACGCGGTGTCCATGACCGGCACCACCGGCCATTCGGTTGGCGACAGCGCAGGTCTGCCGCAGGAGACGCTCGACTACCTGGACAAGGTACGCAAACTCTCGCCGGTTCCCGTCTGTGCAGGGTTCGGCATCCGCGAACACAAGCAGGTGGCAGCGCTGGATGCGCATGTCGACGGAGTGGTGGTGGGTTCTGCAGTGATTGAGGCCATGGAGAAAGGCGCATCGACGGTTGAGCTGCTGCGCAAACTGCGCGGCAGCTGACGCACACGCAGCCGCTGGCAACGTGAGGCTGAAGGTCGCCAACGCGCGCGGTGCTCCCACGCTGGGCATCACGCTGCTGCTCGCCAGCCTGTCGATGATCAGCCCGCTGTCCATCGACACATTCCTGCCGTCATTTCCGACGATTGCGGCGGAGTTTCACCTGACCAGCTGGCAGGTGCAGCAGATCATCACCGCCTACCTGCTGCCCTTTGCCTGCTTTTCGCTGGTGCATGGCCCGCTGTCCGATGCGCTGGGACGCCGCACCATCGTGCTCGGCGGACTGGTGCTCTACACGCTGGGCTCCATCGGCTGCTTCCTGGCACCCACCTTCGGCACGCTGCTTTTCTGCCGGGTATTGCAGGGGCTGGCGGCCGGCATCGGGCCGACGGTGGCACGCGCGGTGGTGCGCGACCTGTTCGAAGGCGCCAATGCACAGCGCCTCATGAGCAGCACCATGTTCGTGTTCTCGCTGGCGCCAGCGGTGGCGCCGGTGATTGGTGGCTGGGTGCACGTCGCATTGGGCTGGCGCTGGGTGTTCGGCATGCTGGTGGTCATGGGCGCGGCACTGGTGCTGGTCTGCGCATTGCTGTTGCCCGAGACGCATCCGCCGGCGCAGCGCTCGCGCTTTCATGCCGGTGAACTCGCGCGCACTTGCTGGCGGGTCGCGATTCAACCGGCATTCTTCCTGCTGGCGGTTTCCGCGGCGCTCGCCATTGCTTCACTGTTCATATACATCGGCTCGGCACCCGCCATCATCCTGGAACGCTGGCACCTGAGTGAAACGCAGTTCCACTACATCTTCATTCCGGTGGTGCTGGGGTTCATGATCTCTTCGATCATCGGCAACCGGATTGCCGGTCGCGTCAGCCGGCCGAAGCAGCTCGCCATCGGCTTTGGATTCCTGTCCACTGCTGGGGCCGTGGGTGTGATCGCACATCTGGTTGCGGACAATGTCGCGATCGGGCTGGTGCAGGTGTTGCTGTTCACCATGGCGCTTGGCGCCCAGATGACCTATCCCGTGCTGTCGCTGGAGATGATCGACATGCATCCGCGTGCGCGTGGTGCTGCGGCATCGGTACAGTCATTCATCGCGCTGGGCATCGGCGCCATTGTGATGGGCATGATCGCCCCGATGGTGCACGGCGACCTGTGCCTGCTGGCGTGGATTTCCCTGGGGCTGGGCGTGACCGCCTGGATTGCCTGGCGCACCGGCGTGAGATTGCGGCGCGGCTGATATCGACTGTAGCGTCGGCCAGCATCCCGGCTGGCTCGTGTGAAGCGCGGCGTCAGCGTTGCGTTGAAGCTGAGCCGGCGCGGGCAGGATAACGGTCGAAGATTTCCTTCACGGCGCGGTCGATGGCTGGTCCTGGGTCTCGCTGCACGCGACTGGTCAGGCGGCCTTCAGCCACACCTTCCCACACCAGTTGTTTGCGGGCCGCATCCACCACGTCGATGCTTGCAGTGCCAACCTGATACTGCGTCGTCGTGACATCGTTGTCATAGAGTGGCCAGACTGAATACAGGCCGTTCCGGTACCGGTAGTAGTCGACGCCGACCAGCACAGGGGTGCTCTGCACGCTGGTGCGGTCACGCACGCTGGTGAAGAAATTCACCAGCAGATCGGGCTCCGTGGCCAGCGTATAGCCGCGCGCTTCCATCTCACGGCTCACCGCGCGTTTGAAGTGGCCGGTGATCAGCGTGGAATAGCCGGCCCGGTCAGTGCCAGGTTCTGCGGCGAAATTATAGGTGCGGTAGATGGCAAAATCGGCGGACGGGTCGTGGTGGGTGCGGATCTGCGGGCCGCTGGCGCAGGCGCAAAGCAGGGCCAGTAGGGGGAAGACGAAATGACGCATGGGAGCAGCTCCTCGGGTATGCCTCCATGCTGTCTGCTGGCGCCAAGCCCTGATACGGGATTTCCGCAATTGGGCCTGTAGGATTATTCCTGCACGGCTGCGGTTATCGGGCTTGGCGAATCGCTAGCGGGTGCGACGCACCATCAGCACGATGCCAACCACACCGAGGGCCCAGCCGATCCAGGCAGGGTTCACCGGCGCGGCGACCCAGATGGTGGCAGCGAGAACGAGGATTGCCCCGGCGATGCGGTTTGCCGTGGAGCGGCGCGCGCCAGCAGCTGCAGCTACAGTAGCAGCGACGGTAGCGTCATCGCGCGGTTCGTTCGGCAGTGGTTTCGGCTGCGCACGCGCAACCACTTCCCTGCGCAGTGCCGTCGGCGCCGCCTCCAGGGCCCGCAGCAGCTCGGGCAGCTGAGCCCACAGGCGCTTCGCGACCTTGACGGGATGATGCTTCTCGCGCATCCACTCGCGCAGTATCGGGCTCGCCGTCTTCCAGATATCCAGCTCCGGATACAGCTGCCGCCCCAGCCCTTCGATATTGAACAGCGTCTTCTGCAGCAGGATCAGCTGCGGCTGGATGCGCGCGTCGAAGCGGCGCAGTGCCTCGAACAGCCGCAGCAGCACCACGCCGAAGGAAATGTCCTTCAGCGGCTTGTCGAAGATGGGTTCGCAGATGGTGCGGATGGCCGCTTCCATGTCCTCAACACGCACGTCATGTGGCACCCAGCCGGAATCCACGTGCAGCGTGGCGACCTTGCGGTAGTCGCGGTCGAAAACGGCCAGGAAGTTCTGCGCAAGGTAGTCCTGGTCGCGCGGGTCGAGCGTGCCCATGATGCCGAAGTCCACGGCCGCATAGCGCGGTGCGTCGGGATTGTCGGCCAGCACGAAGATATTGCCCGGGTGCATGTCCGCATGAAAGAAATTGTGGCGGAACACCTGGGTGAAGAAGATGGCCACGCCGTTCTCGGCCAGCCGCTTGAAGTTCACGCCCAGTTCGCGCAGCCGCGCGATGTCGCCGATGGGAATGCCGTGCACGCGTTCCATCACCATGACATTGGTGCGGCACAGATCCCAGTACACCTCCGGCACATGCAGCTTGGGGTCACCCGCGAAATTGCGCTTCAGATGGGCGGCATTGGCCGCTTCGCGCATCAGGTCCAGTTCGTCGAGGATGGTCTGCTCGTATTCGCGCACGATCGCAAGCGGGCGCAGGCGCCTGCCTTCGACGGAATAGCGGTCGGCGAGGTCGGCCAGTGCATACAGCACCTCCACATCGCGCTCGATCAACGCGCGCATGTCCGGACGCAGGATTTTGACGATCACTTCGCGGCCATCGGTCAGCGTTGCCGCATGCACCTGTGCGATCGATGCGGCCGCCAGTGCCTCGGTGTCGAACTGCCGGAACAGTTGCGCCAGCGGCTGTCCCAGTGCATCGGTGGCAATCTGGCGCGCAATTTCGCCGGAGAAGGGCGGCACCTGGTCCTGCAGTTTCACCAGTTCGTCGGCGATGTCCGCCGGCAGCAGGTCGCGGCGCGTGGAGATGGCCTGGCCGAACTTCACGAACACCGGCCCCAGTTCCTGCAGCGCCAGCCGCAGCCGCAGGCCGCGGTCGCCGGATGACCGGGCCTGCAACCACAACCACGGCGACAGCCAGCCGATGAGCTGCAGCTTGCCGTGCACCGCGGTGCCACGCGTGAACTCGATGAGCCCATGCCGGGCCAGCACGCGATGGATGCGGATCAGGCGTCCGAGTACGCGCAGCTTCACGAAGCGCTCCGCGATTCCAGCGCCGCAACGCGCGCGGCAAGCCGGTCCGCCTGCTCGCGCAGGACATCCACTTCCTGCAGGTATGCTTCCGCCTCCGCGCGTGGCACCAGCAGGCGTTTCTCATGCGCCAGGTATTCACCCACGTTCATGGCCTGCGTGCGCAGGCTGCTGCGGCCATAGTCCAGTGCCTTGCGCAGCAGCAGGCCTGCGCCATGCGCCGGGATGTCGCCCGTCACGCGCGCAAGACCCGCTTCCAGGTCCGGACGCAGCAACTGCAGCAATTCCTGGAACCGGGAAGCCAGGTCCGCATCGCCGCTGATGGTGATGTCACCACGGCGGATCACGTCGGTGGGGTCTTCGCGCAGCAGCCCGAGCAAGGCGAACGGTGAGCCTGCAATGACGGCGTCAGGTTCCGCGGGATCCTGGCGCGACAACAGCAGCTGCCCCTCACGCGCAAGCAGCGTGATGCGCCACGGTGTGTAACGCGCAACGATCTGCATTCGCCGGCCGTCCAGTTGCGCCAATAACTGACGCGCGCGTGGTGAACCAGCAACATGGCGGTCGATCATCGCCTGGATCTGTCCGCTCAGCATCAGTACACGTAACCGCGGTGCACTGCGACAACGCCGCCCGCAAGGTTCTGGTAATTGCAGTTCTCGAGGCCTGCATCACGCAGCATCGCCAGCAGTGTTTCCTGGTCCGGATGCTTGCGGATCGATTCGGCCAGATAGCGGTAGCTGTCGGCATCACCGGCCACCAGCTCACCCAGCTTCGGCAGGATGCGGAACGAGTACGCGTCATACAGCGGCCGCAGTGCCGGCACTGCAAGCGTGGAGAACTCCAGCACGATGAGCTGCCCGCCAGGCTTCAGCATGCTGCGCATGGAGCGCAGCGCCGCGGGTTTGTCGGTGACGTTGCGCAGCCCGAAGCCGATGGTCACGCAATCGAACTGGCCGGGCTTGAAAGGCAGGCATTCGGCATTGGCCTGTACAACGCTGGAATTCCCGGCAAATCCTGCATCGATCAACCGGTCGCGACCGCGCATGAGCATCGCGGCATTGATGTCGGTAAGCACCACGAGGCCCGCCGGCCCGACCTGGCGCAGCATGCCGATGGATAGATCACCCGTGCCACCAGCCACATCGAGCGCGCGCTGCCCGGCACGCAGGTTGGTGCAGGAAAGTACGAAGCGTTTCCACAGTCGATGCGCGCCCGCCGACATGAGGTCGTTCATCACGTCGTAGCGTGCGGCGACTGAATCGAAAACACCGCGCACGCGTTTTGCCTTGTCGGACCACGAGACCTGTTCGAAGCCGAAGTCCGTTTCCCGTGATTTGCCTTGTTCCGACACGATTCAAAAGTCCTTAAAAAACGCGTACAAAAGACTGCCGCGGCAATTGAAATCTAAACGATACGCAACGTTTCGGCATGATCGTTGCTAAACCACCAAATCTGTTGCTGAAAACGCTGGCATTCCGGTCATAGCTGGCGCATGATCGCCCCCGGTTCGGCGCTTGAGAAAGCGCGTACCAATTGGGGGTCTTGTCAAAGTTCGGCCGGACAAATTGTCCGGCCATTCTTTTTTCCGGCACCGGAAAACGCAGGCCAAAGGCAAGTTCATCAGTCCATTGTGGACAGTCTCGCTGCCGTTTCCTAGACTGCGCCGCCCTCATACAGCTGGAGATTCTCGTGGGAAAAGGTGATCGCAGGACCCGTCGCGGCAAGATTTACGCCGG
>JAATEY010000138.1 GCA_015655465.1 Gammaproteobacteria bacterium
CACAGCCCGCGACGATGTCGTCATCGGACGTGTTCACGACCTTTACGTCGCGCTCCTCCAGCCCCACGGTATCCAGGCCGCGCGCCAGCAGGTAATGCGATACGGACAGTTCCACCAGGTTGACGGGCTGGCCCTTGATATCCGCAAGCTTCTTGCCCGCTCCCTTCAGCACCACGCCGTCATTGCCGTTGGAATAGTCGCCGACGATCAGGGCCGTGGAGTCCACTCCTCCCGCCGAGGGTATGGTCAGCATGTCCATGTTCGTCATCACGCAGGCGTCGTACTGGCCCGCGGTGTACTGGTTGATCGACTCCACGTAGTCGTTGATCTGCGTGAGTTCGATCTTGATGCCGTACTTGTCAGCCCATTTCTTGAGGATGCCGCTTTGCTGGGCGTAGTCCCAGGGCATCCAGCCAACATAGATGCTCCAGGCGACCTTGAAGGATGTTTTCTCTGCGGCCAGCGCCGGCTGGGCTGCCACGGACAATGCGGCCAGAACGCCGAGCGCCAATGAACGGAAGCTGCGAGACATAGGATTCTCCTGACGTAGCGATGCGGATGACCCATCTCCCGGGCTTTTGTCCCGCCGTGTACCCCATGCACCGAATTGCAAAGCGCGTGCCGGGACCGCATGCCCCATTGCGGCCCGCGCCGCCGACTCACCTCCCTTGCCATGCACCAGCGCATGGCAGGCCCCCTGCACCACGCCCCGTATGAGTGCACCACTGCGACGGCAACCTGCGGGAATGCCATCGTTGCCGCTGAAGTGGTTGGTATAGCCCTTGCACTTTATTGATCCAGATCGACAAATAACCTCTTCAGGTCAAACCAGCATGTATCTGATCGATCCTCTCTGGACCTATGCGCTGCACGGTGGCGCACACTGGTCCGGGGTCCTGCGCCGCGGCCATTCGCTGCGGCTCATTGCGGATGGCGCCGACGCCAATGTGGCCGCGCTGCTCTACAGCCGTGAGCAGCCACTGGAGCGTTACAACATGGCCGATACGCTCAAGGCGCAGCACACGGCGCATCTGACTACTGGCTGCGTCTGTTATTCCGACATGGGCCGGATACTCTGCGCCATCACGGCCGACAGCTGTGGCTGGCACGATCCGCTCGGTGGACTCACGGACCAGGCGGGTGTGGATGCGCAATACGGCCGCAGCACATTCTAGGAACAGCGCAACGAGCGCCATATCGGCGGCCGGGAGGCGGTGCTGGTGGAGCTGGGCAAGTACGGCCTGGCCGAACGGGACCTGGTCGCGAACATGAATTTCTTCAGCAAGGTCATCGTGGACGACAGCGGTGCCATGACCCTGGTGCCGGGCCACTCACGTAAAGGCGATGCACTGGACCTGCGCTTCGAAATGGACTGCATTGTCGTATTGCACACCGGACCGCATCCGCTTGCCCGGGGCAGCCGCTACGCCCCGGCAGACGTACTGCTGCAGGCGTATCGAAGTGCGCCGGCCGGTGCAAACGACCCCTGCCGCACACGCTGCCCGGAAAACGACCGCGGCTATCTCAACACGGAGCGTTACGTGGCAGCGTGAGCACGGCCGAATCGCATATTGATACGGTGATACCCGCAGGCGAACCCTGGATGGGCGTGGTTCGTGCCGGCCAGCTGTTTCGCATTGTCGATCTGGAAGGCAACCAGGCTGTGGACACTCTCTTCTACAATGCCGGCGATACGCACGAACACTACAGCGCCCAGGGCACCATCCAGGCGCAGGGCAATATCTACCTGACGACCGGCTCCACCCTGCTGTCCAATCGCGGCCGGCCTATGCTGCAGATCGTGGCCGACACCTGCGGTCGCCACGACACCCTGGGCGGTGCCTGCTCGGCGGAGAGCAACACGGTGCGCTATGCGCTGGAGAAACGCCACATGCACAGCTGCAGGGACAGCTTCCTGCTGGCCCTGGCAAAAGCCGGCCGCGACATGAGCAAACGCGACCTGCCCAGCAACATCAATTTCTTCATGAACGTGCCGGTGACACCGGCCGGCGGGCTGACTTTCGCCGACGGCATTTCCGCCGCGGGCCGGTATGTGGAACTGCGCGCGGTGATGGATATACTGGTACTGATCTCCAACTGTCCGCAGTTGAACAATCCCTGCAATGCCTACAACCCGACGCCGGTGCGGGTGCTGAGCCGGAGCAGTTGAATCGGCACACAGGCCGGCGGGACGACCCGCTGCGCTTTACCAATACGGCCGGGACGACCTGGCGCAGAACACCCGGGACTGCGCAATGTTCAGCAAGATCCTGATCGCCAACCGCGGCGCCATTGCCTGCCGCATCATCCGCACGCTGCAACGCATGGGCATCGCCTCCGTCGCGGTGTACTCCGAAGCAGATGCCAACGCCCTGCATGTACGCCTGGCGGATGAGGCGTATTGCCTGGGCCCCGCTCCAGCGGCGCAGAGTTACCTGCGCCAGGATGCCATTCTTGAAGTGGCGCGTCGCAGCGGCGCTGCTGCCATACATCCGGGCTACGGCTTCCTGTCCGAAAACGCGGATTTCGCGGAGGCGTGCGAATCCTCGGGCATTGCATTCATCGGGCCAACGCCTGCGCAGATGCGCAGCTTCGGACTCAAGCACAGCGCCCGCGCACTGGCTGAAGCGAGCAGCCTGCCCCTGCTGCCCGGCAGCGGCCTGGTCTCCGACCTGGAGGCCGCACTGGGCGCCGCAGCACGCATCGGCTATCCGGTCATGCTCAAGAGCACTGCCGGCGGCGGCGGCATCGGCATGCCTGTAATGCTCGAATGGACGGCCAGCGGCGACGGCATCTGCATGCAGCAATGCGCCACACCCGAAGATCTGAGCCGCGCATTCGACAGCGTGCGCCGGCTCGCAACCAACAACTTCAGCAATGGCGGCGTGTTCGTCGAGAAGTACGTGGTGAACGCGCGCCACATCGAGGTGCAGTTGTTCGGTGACGGCGGCGGCCAGGTCATCGCTCTGGGTGAGCGCGACTGCTCCATGCAGCGGCGCAACCAGAAGGTCATTGAAGAAACACCCGCACCCGGCCTGTCGGAGGAACTGCGGTCGCAACTGCACGCCGCTGCGGTGCGGCTGGGCATGGCCGTGCACTACCGGTCTGCCGGAACGGTCGAATTTGTTTATGACGCGGATTGCAACGACTTCTACTTTCTCGAGGTCAACACCCGACTGCAGGTCGAACATGGTGTAACCGAGGAAGTGGGCGGCATCGACCTGGTGGAGTGGATGGTCCGCGTCGCTGCCGGCACACCACCGGATCTCGCCGCGCATCGACATGTGCCACGGGGTCACGCGGTGCAGGCACGGATCTACGCCGAGGATCCGGCCCGCGGCTTCCGACCCTGCAGCGGCCTGCTGACCGAAGTCCGGTTTCCACAGGACCTGCGTGTCGATGGCTGGATTGAAACCGGCACCGAAGTCACCACCTGGTACGACCCGATGCTCGCGAAGGTGATCGCACATGGCGAAACACGTGCGGCAGCCATCTCCCGCCTGACCGATGCGTTGTCGCGCACGCGTCTGCACGGCTTTGAAACCAATCTCCCGTTTCTCATCTCCATCCTGGGCAACGAAGCGTTTGTCGCGGGCCGCCCCACCACGCGCCTGCTGAACACGCTTGCGTTCACGTCGCCCGGTATCGAAGTACTGGGCCCGGGCACCCTGACCACTGTGCAGGACTGGCCGGGCCGCGAAGGCTATTGGGACATCGGCGTACCGCCCTCCGGCCCGATGGATGCCCAGGCCTTCCGGATTGCCAACCGGATTGTCGGCAACCCGGAAGGCGCAGCGGCACTGGAAATGACTGCCACCGGCGCCACGCTGCGCTTTGCCTGCGATGCGCTGATCGCACTGACCGGCGCCAGGATGCAGGCCAGCATCGATGGCGACAGCATCGACTTCTGGAAGCCGGTGCAGATCACCGCAGGCAGCGTGCTGAAACTGGGTGCGGTCGAAGGCGGCGGGCAGCGCAGCTATCTGTCGGTGCAGGGCAGCTTCGACCTGCCGCAATACATGGGCAGCCGCGCCACGTTCACGCTGGGAAAGTTCGGCGGACACGGTGGCCGCGCGCTGCGCGTCGGCGATGTGCTGCGGCTCACGCAGTCCGCGGGCGATGCCGGTCGCACCCGCATACCGGATTCCGGCATCGTCCCGCATTACAGCGCGCAGTGGCACATCCGCGTGCTGCACGGCCCGCATGCCGCCCCGGACTTCTTCACCACCGAAGACATCGCGACGTTCTTCGCCACCGACTGGGAAGTGCACTACAACTCCAGCCGCACCGGCGTGCGGCTGCTCGGTCCGAAGCCGCAGTGGGCGCGCACGGATGGCGGCGAGGCAGGCCTGCATCCTTCGAACATTCACGACAATGCCTACGCCCCGGGCGCGATCGACTTCACCGGCGACATGCCGGTGATCCTGGGGCCGGATGGCCCCAGCCTCGGCGGGTTTGTCTGTCCGGTAACCATCTGCCTGGCCGACCTGTGGATGACCGGACAGCTCAGACCCGGTGATCGCGTGCGCTTTCACGCCGTGACGCCCGCCCAGGGCCGCCAGTTGCTGCTGGCACAGGACGCGGCGATTGCCAGCCTGTCCGCACCCGACGCCGCACCGCTGGCCTCGGCAAATGGAGTGCAGTCCGCTACCGGCAATCCGGCTGTGGTGCTGGAATTGCCGGGAACGGCGCGGCATGCCGGGATCTGCATACGCCAATCCGGCGAAGACAACCTGCTGATCGAATTCGGCGCACCGGTGCTCGATCTCGAGCTGCGCTTCCAGGTGCAGGCGCTGCTCGATCGCCTGCGCACCCAGCCACTCGATGGCCTGCTGGAATTGACACCTGGCATCCGCTCGCTGCAGGTGCACTTCGATGCGCGCCGCCTGTCGCAGCAGCAGGCAATCGATCATGTGCTGCGCGCTCTGGATGACCTGCCCGACACCGATGCCATGTGCATACCGAGCCGCATCGTGCATCTGCCGCTCTCGTGGGACGACCCCGCCACGCGCCTGGCCACCGAACGCTACATGCAATCGGTGCGCAGGGATGCGCCCTGGTGCCCGGACAACATCGAGTTCATCCGGCGCATCAACGGCCTTGCCTCCGTGGACGATGTGCGCCGCATCGTATTCGAGGCCAGCTACCTGGTCATGGGACTGGGCGACGTGTATCTCGGTGCACCGGTTGCCACACCGCTGGATCCGCGCCATCGGCTCGTCACCACCAAGTAAAGCCCGGCCCGCACCTGGACTCCGGAGAATGCCGTCGGAATCGGCGGTGCCTATCTGTGCGTATACGGCATGGAAGGCCCGGGTGGCTATCAATTCGTGGGCCGCACGGTGCAGATGTGGAACCGCTTCCGGCAGACTGCAGACTTCCGCGACGGCAGGCAGTGGCTGCTGCGCTTCTTCGACCAGTTGCGCTTCCATCCGGTCAGCGCAGACGAACTGCTGCGCCTGCGCGCGGACTTCCCGATGGGTCGCTGCGGACTGCGGATCGAGGAGACTTCGCTGCGGCTCGCCGACTATCGCCGTTTTCTGCACGACCACCAGGCTTCGATCAGTGATTTCCGCGCGCACCAGCGCCAGGCCTTCGAAGCGGAACGGCAACGCTGGCGCGCCGCCGGCCTGTCTGAAGCACCGGCAGCCGAACCTCCGGCTGCAGCAGTGGCGGCTGTTGTGCCTGCCGGCAGCAACGCGGTACATGCGCCAGTGGCCGGCAATGTGTGGCAGCTGCGCGTCAGTCGCGGCCAGCAGGTTGCCGTCGGCGACGAGTTGCTGGTGCTGGAAGCGATGAAGATGGAGATCAGCGTACACGCCGAGGAAGCCGGCACCCTTACAACCGTGGCCTGCACGCAGGGCAAACCCGTAAACGCAGGCGACGTGTTGCTCACGATTCACCCTCAAGGTAACCAGCGATGATGCAACTCGACCTTGCAAGCCTTGCCCAGGCCTACCGCACCCGGCAGCAGACGGTGCACCAGACCGTGGCATTCGTGCTGCAGCAGATTGCGCGCAGCGCCTCGAACCCGATCTGGATTTCGCGCGTCGGCGAAGCTGCACTATATGCCCGCGCCGACGAACTGGCTGCGGTGGATCCGCAGTCGTTGCCGCTGTATGGCGTGCCATTCGCCATCAAGGACAACATCGATCTTGCCGGCCTGCCGACAACTGCCGCCTGCCCGGCCTTCGCCTATGAACCGCAACGCTCCGCCACCGTCGTGCAGAAACTGCTGGATGCCGGCGCCATCGCCATCGGCAAGACCAACCTGGACCAGTTCGCCACCGGATTGGTGGGCACACGCTCGCCCTACGGCATCTGCCGCAACAGTTTCGACGAAGACTATATTTCCGGTGGCTCGTCCAGTGGTTCCGCCGTGGCGCTGGCACTGGGTCAGGTCAGTTTTGCGCTGGGCACGGACACCGCCGGCTCCGGCCGCATACCGGCCGCATTCAACAACCTCATCGGCTACAAACCCACGCTCGGCCTGCTGAGCACGCACGGCATGCTGCCGGCATGCCGCTCGCTGGATGCGATTTCCATTTTTGCGCTGACGGCCAATGATGCGGCTGCCGTCGCGCAGGTTGGCGCAGGATTCGACGCAGCAGACCCCTGGTCGCGTCCTGCGCAGCTGGCCGGCAAGCGAGGCTGGTCACGGCAGGATCGCTTCCGCTTTGGCGTGCCGCTGCCCGGGCAGCGCGAGTTCTTCGGCAATGCGCAATACGCCAATCTGTTCGAAGCCAGCGTGCACCGCTGCAGCGCCCTGGGCGGCATCGCAGTGGAAGTGGATATCGAACCGCTGCTGCGGGTGGCGCGGCTGCTGTATGAAGGCCCGTGGGTTGCGGAACGCTATCTCGCGGCGCAGGCGCTGCTCGAAACAAATCCGGATGCATTGCACCCGGTCACCCGGCAGATCATCGAGCCAGGCCGCAACGCCAGCGCAATGGACGCTTTCCGCGCGCAGTACCAGCTGCGCGAACTCGCAGCCGCTGCCAGTTCCATCTGGCGCAGCGTCGATCTGCTGCTGCTGCCTACTGCCGGCAGCCACTACCGCATCGCCGAGGTGATCGACTCGCCATTGCAGCTGAACAGCAATCTCGGCCGCTACACCAATTTCGTGAACCTGCTGGACCTGGCCGCGGTCGCAGTGCCCGCCGGCTTCACCGATCATGGCCTGCCCTTCGGCGTGACGCTGATCGGACCAGCCTGGCAGGACGACGATCTGCTGACGCTGGCAGCGCGCCTGCATGCCGCCGGAGCAAGCAGCCTGGGCGCCTGTGGCGCCAGCTGGCCCGCAGAGCCAGGCAGTCCGCCGCAGGCAGCAGCCACCATCGATATCGCAGTCTGCGGTGCGCACATGAGCGGCCTGCCGCTGAATCACCAGCTCACCGATCGCGGCGCCTGGCGCATCACGGCAACACGCACGGCGCCGGAATACCGGCTGTATGCATTGCCGGGCGGACCACCGGCGCGACCCGGTCTGGTGCGCGTCGCGCAGGGCGGTGTTGCGATCGACATGGAAATCTGGCGCATGCCGGAGGAACATTTCGCATCTTTCGTGCGTGGCATTCCTGCCCCGCTGGGCATTGGCCAGGTCCGCAGTGCAGCGGGAACGCAGACCTGCGGCTTTCTCTGCGAGGCGTTCGCCGTGGCCCAGGCCACCGACATCAGCGATCACGGCAGCTGGCGCAATTACCTCGCGCAGGGCGCTGGCACCGCGCAATAATGCGCGCCCGGCCTGCCGGCCGGATCAGGACGGGTGATGCAATCATGCTGAGGACGATGCTGCAGGCCAAACTGCACCGTGTACGGGTCACGGAAGCCGACCTGGACTACGAAGGCTCGTGCGGCATCGACCGCGCGTTGCTGGATGCATCGGGAATCAGGCCGAACCAGTACATCGAGCTGTACAACATCAACAACGGCGAACGCTTCAGCACCTACGTCATCGAAGCGGCGCGCGGCTCCGGCGTCATCTCGCTCAACGGCGCGGCAGCGCGCAAGGCGATGGTGGGCGACCTGCTCATCATCTGTGCCTACAGCCAGTACAGCGAGGCGGAGCTGGCGGCGCATGGTCCGGTCGTGGTGCTGGTGGATGACGACAACAAGCCGATCGCTGCGCGCTCCGGCGCAGCAGCCACGCAGGACTGAAGAACTGCCTGCGCGGCGGCTCAGGCCGCCACGGGCTTCAATTGTGCGGCGAGCTTGCCGAGCGCCTCGATCATGCGCGAGATATCCGCCTCGGTATGCGCTGCCGACAGGCTGATGCGCACGATATTCAGACCTGCCGGCGTCGACGGCGGCACCATCAGGTTGGTGTAGATGCCCGCATCCAGCAGGCCTTGCCAAAGACCGATGGCGGCGTCACGTTCATTGAATACCAGCGCCGTCACCGGGCCGGGATCCTTCGAACCGACGCGGTACCCCTGCCTGTTCACCGCATCGTAGAAGCGATGGATATGGCCCCACAGCGTCGCGCGCAGATCATCGCCTGCCAGCAGCCGTTTGAGCGCAGCATGGGTTGCTGCTATCACCGCTGGTGGTGGCGACGCCGTGAACAGATAGGGACGGCTCGCCAGACGCAGCAACTCGAAGTCCGCATGCCGGCTGACGCAGAAGCCGCCGACACCGCCAAGGCTCTTGGAGAAGGTGCCAAGCACGAAATCAACCCGGTCGAGCAGGCCCAGCTCGGCACAGATACCCAGCCCCTTCGGGCCGAACATGCCGAATGAATGCGCTTCATCGACGATCAGCATGGCGCCGTAGCGCTCCGTGACCTCGACAAACTCCTTCAGGGGCGCGCGATCACCCAGCACGCTGTAAAGACTTTCCACCACCACCAGCGTGCGCTTCGCATCTTCACCCAACCGCTCCAGGCGACGGGCGAGATTCTCCGGATCGTTATGACGGAACCGGATGGTGGTCGCCGCGCTCAGGCGGCAGGCGTCATGAATGCTGGCATGGCCATCGGCATCGACCAGCAGGAAATCACCCTGGCCGGCGAGCGCCGAAATGGCGCCGAGATTCGCCTGATAGCCGGTGGAAAACACGATGCAGGCCGGCCAGCCAAATGCATCGGCGAACTCGCGTTCCAGCGCGCGATGTCCGGCATAGTTGCCGCTGGCCATGCGCGAACCGGTGGTGCCGGTGCCCAGCGTTTCCACGGCCTTGATGGCCGCAGCCCGGCAGTCCGCATCGAAGGTCAGGCCCAGGTAGTTGTTGGTACCGGCGAGCAGCACGCGCCGGCCATCGATCGTCGCCTCGGTGGCTGAATGCACCGCATCCATCGGTGTGGCGATCGACGGCACGCGGCCACTGCCAGCCAGCGCAGCCCGCAATTCAGCGAGCGGTGCAAACTTCGCCAGCAGGGTCATGCGTTATCCGCCACCACACGCCGCACGCTGTCGCAGAGTTGATCCAGCGTGCGCGCTTCGGCAATCGTTGCCACGGGAATCGAGATATCCAGGTGATCCTCGATCTCCATGATCAGGTCCATGACCTGCGCCGAGTCGAGTCCCAGCTCACTGGCAAGGTGCGTACTGCCATCGACGGCACCGATGTCGGGTACCGCGATCTTCAAAGCCTCGCGCACCGCGAGTTCCACCCTGTCGACGGTTGCAGGCATACGGTCAGGCCGCAACCGGGCGGCGGCCGCCGTCGCTCACCAGGAAGCGGATATGTACCGCTTCACGCAACCGTTCGTCATCGTGGCGCTCCAGGAATTCCTTGCGCGTAACGCTGCGCGACAGCTTGCCGGACGAAGTGCGCGGCAGCGTATGCGGCGGCACGAGTTCGATCATGCAGCGAATGCCGAATTCCACCGAGATGGCCTCGTGCAGCCGGTCGGCGAGCTCCGCCTGCGATTTCGGATCCTGCTCCCGGCACTGCACCACCAGCACTGCCACTTCCGTGCCGTCGCTGCCGGCAACCGAGAAGGCCGAGGCGTCGGTTGGGCGCACTTCAGGCTGCTGTTCGGCCAGGTTTTCAAGGTCCTGCGGCCAGATGTTGCGGCCATTGATGATCAGCAGATCCTTGGCCCGGCCGGTGAGATAGAGCGAACCATCGACGCGGTAGCCCAGGTCGCCGGTATTGAGCCAGCCATCGGCGGACAGCACTTCCGCAGTGGTGTCCGGCGAATTGTAATAGCCCACCATGACGCTGGGACTGCGCAGGAATACGCGACCGACCTGCCGCTCCGGCAACACCCGGCCATCGTCATCGCGCACTTCGACTTCGAAGCCGGGCAGCGGCGCACCACAGTTGATGAAACCCTTGCGACGTGTCGATGCACCTTCTTCCAGCGGCAGGGCCTCGCCTGTTTCGGACAGCAGCTCGCCGTCGATGTAATCGATCTGCATGCCGCCGCCAACCGGTGCGAAGCTCACCGCCAGGGCGCATTCGGCCATGCCGTAACACGGCAGGAAGGCGGTTGGCTTGAAGCCGGCCGGTGCCAGCGCTGCAGCGAAAGCATCCAGCCAGTCCGGATGGATCATTTCGGCGCCGACTCCAGCCACACGCCAGGCGGAGAGATCGAGCGCCTCGGTGTCCCTGGCCGTGATGCGGCGCGCGGCCAGCGCGTAGCCGAATGGCGGGCTGAAGGAAATGGTGGCCCGGTTCTGCGACATCAGCTTCAGCCACAACCGCGGCCGCATGGCGAACTCGCGTGAGCCCATGAAGTCGCAGGAACGCTGGGTGGCCACGCAGCCCAGCACAATGCCCACCAGACCCATGTCGTGGTAATACGGCAGCCACGAGCAGAAGCGATCATCCTGCGTCAGGCGAAAGCCATGATTGAAAATCGCTTCGAGGTTATGCAGCGCCGACGCCTGGGTGATCATCGTGCCACGCGGGAAACGCGTGCTGCCCGAGGTGTACTGCATATACGCCAGCTCATGCGGCTGCGGCGGCTCAGGCAGGTCGCCCCTGTCTTCCAGCGCCGAGAAATCGTCGAGCGTGCCGGTGATCTGCACTTGCAGGTCGCTGGCCGCTTCCCGCAACAGCTCGATGAATTCCGCTGGCGCAAAGGCAGCCGACGCACGGCAGTCGAGCACCATCTGGCGCAGATGCCTGACATAGGCCTCGTGGCCGCCCAGGTGAATGGCTGCCGGCAGGGGAACGGGCACCACGGCTGCGTACTGGCAGGCGTAGAACATCACGGCGAAATCCGGATGCGTATGGGCGACCAGCGCCACCCGCGCGCCCCGACCCAGGCCCTGCAGGCGACGCGCCAGGATTCGTGCCCGTTCGCGCAATTCGCCATACGGCAGGACTGTGGTCAGCTCGCCCCGACCATTGTAGTAGTTGAAGCCTGTTTGCCCCGCGGCGGCGTAATCGAGAGCCTCGGTCAGCGTGGAAAATTCCGCGCGACGCAGGCCCATCCCGCTGGCCGTCGGTGTCGGCAAGTTCTGTAAAACCAAGTTACCGTCCAATTCTCGACGCCAGGGCGGCTCTCCAACCAGTTACAACTGTCAAATTTAGTGTGGCGGCAGCGCCAACGCAATTTCTTTGCAACACGAATGTGATGGACAGCCAACCTGCCCGATTAATGATCCCGAATCATACCTGTTCCAGACCCCAATAAAGAGGGGGTCAAGGGTCTTTGGGTATCGCTACCCCCTGCCAGGGGGCCTCTGCCCCGGGTCTATGTGCACTCCCCAACCAATTTGACATTACTCCCGGTTAGCGTCGCAAAAATACCACAA
>JAATEY010000077.1 GCA_015655465.1 Gammaproteobacteria bacterium
CCGATCCGCTGGGCAGTCGCGACCGCACCATGCTGGAAGTGCTCTATGCCACCGGTCTGCGTGTGTCGGAACTGGTCTCGCTCAGGTATTCACAGCTGAACCTGAACCAGGGCGTGCTGCGCGTGCACGGCAAGGGCGACCGCGAACGCATGATTCCGCTGGGTGAAGAGGCGGTGCGCTGGCTGCGTGAATTCATCGGCACCGGCCGCGGCGAGATCCTGCTCGATCGCACCACCGACTACCTGTTCCCGACGCGCCGCGGCGATCACATGACCCGCCAGGCCTTCTGGCACATCATCAAGCGCTACGCACGCAAGTCGAATATCGAAAAGGAACTCTCGCCGCATACGCTGCGGCATGCGTTCGCCACCCATCTGCTCAATCACGGCGCCGACCTGCGCGTGGTGCAGATGCTGCTGGGTCACAGTGACCTGTCGACCACGCAGATCTACACGCACGTGGCCCGCGAGCGCATGAAAGAGCTGCACTCGACCCATCATCCGCGCGGATAGTGTCCTTGGACTTTGGCGGCACCTACCGCTTGAGGTTCCGCGCGGTTGAGCGGTTGCACAGGCGCGTGGTGCTAGACTCACGCCCATGAAAATCCGTATCGCCCTGCTGTGGGCCATGGCTGTGCCATTGGCCGCCTGTGCCCAGGAAGCCTCCGCTCCAAAGGCAGCCCAGGCTGCACCGGCGCCCAGCGCCCAGGCCCCCATTGCCGCCGGCGATCCGCGCATTGCGCTGGCGGCGAAGATTCCCGGTGCCAGGCCCGAAGACCTGCGTGCCACGCCAGTGCCCGGCATTTTCGAACTTACACATGGCACCGATATCTCGTATATCAGCGCCGACGCGGGCTTCGTATTTGCCGGCGACATGTACAAGGTCACGAATACGGCCGAATTCCCGAATCTCTCCGAAGTCCGGCGGCGCGAACTGCGGCTCGGCCTGCTGGCAAAGGTGCCCGAGTCGCAGATGCTGGTGTTCGGCCCCGACAATGCCACGCACACCATCACGGTGTTCACGGATATCGACTGCCCCTGGTGCCGCAAACTGCACTCCCAGATAGCCGAGTACAACAAGCTGGGCATGCGGGTGCGCTATCTGTTCTATCCGCGTACCGGCCCGGATACGGAATCCTGGGCGAAGGCCGAGACCGTGTGGTGCGCGAGCGATCGCAAGGCGGCGTTCACCCGCGCGAAGCTTGGCGAGAAACTGGCCCTGAAGGCTTGCCCCGGCTCACCGGTGGCGCGCGAATATCAGCTGGGTCGCGATATCGGCATCACCGGTACGCCCGGCGTGGTGCTGGAAAGCGGTGAGCTGATTCCAGGATATCTGTCGCCACCACAGTTGCTGGCGCATCTCAAGGAAGCGGCCGCCACGAAAGTGGCCGCCGTGGCCACGCCCGCGAAGGCGCCCTAGCGTTCCAGCAGCCCGAGCTTGCCGGGCTTGCCGTCCCATTCCTTGCCATCGGCAGGTCCGGGCCTCTTCTCGGTGATGACCGGCCAGTTCTTGGCGAGGTCGGCATTGAGCTTCAGGAAATCCTTCTGGTCGGCCGGCACTTCGTCTTCGGAGAAGATGGCTTCGGCCGGGCACTCGGGCTCGCACAGCGTGCAATCGATGCATTCATCCGGATCGATCACGAGGAAATTGGGGCCTTCGTGGAAGCAGTCCACCGGGCAGACTTCCACGCAATCCATGTATTTGCACTTGATGCAGTTTTCCGTGACGACGAAGGTCATGCGAGCTCCTCAAACCCAAGCCGCATATTCTAGCCCGGATGGCGGCGGGCAAGTGTCGTCAGGTGGTGCAATTCGACCCCGGCATGGCGATCCGCCAGGTACTTCTCCAGCGCAAAACGCGTGGACGGGAAGGCGATGTCCTCCCACGGGATGTCGGCGGCATCGACCAGCATCGCTTCGAGACTCTCCTCACCCGCACCAAAAGCTGACGTGGTCAGTCGTGCGCGGAAGAACACATGCACCTGCTGCGCCCCGGGAATATTCACCAGCGCCAGCAGCGAGCCGATGGCGACCGTGGCCAGGGCTTCTTCATGGCACTCGCGTGCGGCACCGGCCTCCAGCGTCTCGCCGTTTTCCATGAATCCGGCGGGTACGGTCCAGTAGCCGCGCCGCGGTTCGATGGCGCGCCGGCAGATCAGGATCCGGCCCTCGTGTTCCGGCACACAGCCGACCACCAGGCGGGGGTTTTCATAGTGCACCGCATCGCAGGCGGGGCAGACCCGCCGCGGCAGATGGTCGCCGGGCGGGGTGGCCATAACCGTTTTGTTGCCGCAATAGCAGCAGAAGTGCTTGTGCATCACATAGGGCGGCAATTGTGCTGGGAACTGCGTCACACCGGACCCAGGGTCCCAAAGGCAATCATCTGGCCGGATTAGCGGGTAACTGACTGAATGGACGCCAAGAATAGCAGTGCATCCGACCGGCATGGTGCGGATCTGGCGATGATGCGTCTCGGCCACGAGATGCGTCGGCGCATCCGCGATCGCGCGGTATTCACCGAGGCGCTGCGCGATGTGACCGCGCGCATGGGTGCCGCAGCCGCGCTGCTGTGGATGCCGTATTGCCGCCTCAACGTGCATGTGGCCTGCAAGGACGGCGCAGTACCGCTGCCGGTTGGCACCGAGTTCGATGGCATTGCCGCGCGCATCGCCACTCTGGACCAGAGCGGGCAACCCGCAATATTCCAGGGCGACGACAGCAGGGCCGGGCGCCAGGCTGCCTGTCGCCTGCTGATCGTGCCGCTCGACACCGGCACCGCGCGTTTTCCCGCCTGGCTGGTGTTCGCGCGCGAATTGACCGAGCCACGCTTCGATACCTGGTCGGCGGTGCTCGCACAGGTGCAGAGCCTGCGGCTGTCGCGACGCCTGACGCATGAGTTCGATCCGGCAACGGGGCATCTGTCGCGGCGCGGCCTGCGTACCGCCATTGCGACGCGCGGTTCCGGATCCGGCGCCGTCATCCTCGCGGACCTGGATGGACTGCGACCTCTCAACCACACGCGCGGCGTTGGTGCGGGTGACGATGTCATCACGGCTTTCGGGCGTCTGCTGGAGCCGCCGCTGCTGCCGGAAGGCACGCTGGTGGCACGCCTCTACGGTGCCAAGTTCTCCCTGTTCGTCCCCGATGTCGATACCGCTGCAGCGGCGCAACTCGCCACGGAACTGCAGTACGCACTGGAAGGCGTGAAGATCAAGGGCCAGGACGACTTCCCGCGGCTGACCGTCAGCTGCGGCGTCGCTGAATACGATTTCGCCGCGGGGCTCATCGACAAGGTGCTGCTGGAAGCCGACATCATGCTGCGCCTGGCCAAGGAACGCGGCCGGTCGCGCATCGAGATACATGCGTCCAACGATGCGAGTGTCATCCGTCGCCACGATGACGATTTCGCCGCCACCGAGCTGCGCGATGCCATTCGCCAGGGTCAGCTCGAGCTATACGCCCAGCCCATCGTGTCGCTGCGCGATCACCGGCAGCCGCTGGGTTTCGAACTGCTGCTGCGACGGCGGGGCGGCACGGACAAGCCGGATGATCACGGGCGGCTGCTCGCCGTGGCGCAGCGCTACCAGATGCTGCCCATGGTCGACCGCTACGTGGTCGACCAGGCCTTCTCCATCCTGGCGCCGCACCGCCACGTGCTGGGGCGCCTGCACATCACCATGGCGATCAATGTATCCGGCCAGTCGCTCTCCGATCCTGCATTTGCGAGCCATTTCATCGAAGGATTGCGGCGGTCGAAGCTGCCTCCGGGTTGCATCGTGGTCGAGGTCACCGAGCAGGTGGCGGCGGGGAATCTGGTCAAGGCCGCCGATGTCATGCGTCGCCTGCGCACCGCAGGCTGCGGCATAGCCATCGACGATTTCGGCACCGGCGCCAACTCGCTGGCCTACGTGCACCAGCTGCCGGTCACGCGGCTCAAGATCGACGGCAGCTTCGTGCGCGACATCGCCACCAACAAGAAGTCCGAGGCAGCAGTGCGCGGCATCGTGCAGCTGGCGCGCGACTTCGTGCTGCAGACGGTGGGTGAATACGTGGAAAACCAGCAGCAGTCCGAAATCCTGCGGCGGCTGGGCGTGGATTTCGGGCAGGGCTACCTGTTCGGCAAGCCCGAGCCGCTCGATTCCACCATGGCCACGCTGGTGGAGCGCGAGTCGGCAGACCGCCAGGAAATATTCGACGTCGGATGACGCAGCGGGCATTGCCCGGCGGGTCCGATGCTGCGCTTGACATTATGATAATAGTTGAAATATCGTAATGTCAGCATGAAGGGTCCAGCTGCAATCGATGCCTTTGGCGCCCTGGCCCACCAGCATCGTCTCGCCATCTATCGCGCGCTGGTCAGGCGCGGTGCGGACGGGCTTGCGGCAGGCGTCATCGGCGAGCGGGTCGGCCTGCTGCCGTCATCGCTCACGTTTCATCTGCAGGCGCTGCAGCGCGCCGGTCTCATTCGCCAGCGGCGCGAGGGCCGGCAGCTGATCTACAGCGCCGATTTTGCCGCGATGAACGCGCTGCTTTCCTATCTCACCGACAATTGCTGCGCGGAAAGCGGCGAATCCTGCGGCATTGCCTGCACCCCGTCCCGTGGCAGGGTGCAGGCAGGATCCAGGAAGGTTGCATGACTGCGCGTCCCTGGAATGTCCTGTTTCTCTGCACGGGCAACTCCGCGCGCAGCATCCTTGCTGAAGCAGTGCTCAACAGGGCAGGCGCCGGCAGGTTCATTGCGTACAGCGCCGGCAGCCACCCCAATGGCCAGGTGAATCCGCATGCGCTCGCGCTGCTGGCGCGGCTGGGGTTCGACACCACCAATCTGCGCAGCAAGGCCTGGGATGAATTCGCCGTGCCCGGCGCGCCGGTGATGGATTTCGTGTTTACCGTCTGCGACAACGCCGCTGGCGAAGTCTGTCCGGTCTGGCCGGGCCAGCCCATGACCGCGCACTGGGGCCTGCCAGATCCCGCAGCCGTGGAAGGCAGCGACCTCGACAAGGCCAATGCCTTTCGCGGGACATTCCGGGCGCTGGAGCGGCGCATCGGTCTGTTCACGGCGCTGCCGATCGGTTCCCTGAGCAAGCTGGCGCTGACTGCAAGAGTGCGCGAGATCGGCACCGGCTGATCGATGTCTACGTTCGAGCGCTTTCTTTCCGCCTGGGTCGCCGCCTGCATCGTGGTCGGCATCGCCCTTGGCCACTTCCTGCCGGGCGTGTTTCACGCCGTCGCTGCCGCCGAAGTGGCAAAGGTCAATCTGCCAGTCGCGGTGCTGATCTGGCTGATGATCATTCCCATGCTGATGAAGATCGATTTTGCCGCGCCTGGGCAGGTGCGGCGGCACTGGCGCGGCATCGGCGTCACGCTGTTCGTGAACTGGGCGGTCAAGCCGTTTTCCATGGCACTGCTCGGCTGGCTGTTCATCGGTGGCCTGTTCCGGCCTTGGCTGCCCGCCGACCAGATCGATTCGTACATCGCCGGACTGATCCTGCTTGCAGCCGCACCGTGCACGGCAATGGTGTTCGTGTGGAGCAACCTGTCGAAGGGCGAGCCGCATTTCACGCTGTCGCAGGTGGCGCTGAATGACCTGATCATGGTGGTGGCGTTTGCGCCGCTCGTCGGCCTGTTGCTGGGCCTTTCCGCCATTTCCGTGCCCTGGGCAACGCTGCTGCTTTCAGTGGGGCTGTACATCGTCGTGCCGGTGCTGATCGCGCAGGCACTGCGCAGATGGTTGCTGGCAGCTGGCGGCAATGCGCGTCTGACGGCGACGCTCGCGCGCCTGGGACCAGCCGGCCTGGTCGCGCTGCTCGCCACGCTGGTGCTGCTGTTCGGGTTCCAGGGCGAGCAGATACTCCGGCAGCCACTGGTGATTGCACTGCTCGCCGTACCGATCCTGATCCAGGTCTATTTCAACGCGGCGCTGGCCTACCTGCTGAATCGCGCCGTCGGGGAGGCACACTGCGTGGCCGGCCCGTCCGCCCTCATCGGCGCGAGCAATTTCTTCGAGCTGGCCGTGGCCGCGGCCATCAGCCTGTTCGGCTTCGAGTCGGGTGCAGCCCTGGCAACCGTTGTCGGTGTGCTGATCGAGGTGCCCGTCATGCTGTCGGTGGTGCACATCGTCAATCGCACCCGCGGCTGGTACGAAGTCCGCGCGTAGCACCGGCCGCAGTTTGCCGCTCAGTAGTGCGGCGGCTTCTCTTCTTCCGCCGTGTAGGTGGTCGCCTGGGCCTGCGCGGTCGCGAACCTCGCAGACATGTCCGTCAGCTGCATGCGCAGCGCATCGAGTTCCTGTTGCTGCCGGTAGATCACATCGCTGAGCTCTGCGTTCGCCTGCTCCAGAAAGGCGATCTTCATTTCGATCTGCTCGAGTTTCCCGTTCATGCTTTCAACGCACGTCCTGCGCTTCGCTGGACATGCCCTGCTCCCAGGTGCTCCAGCCGGACGCCATGCCAAAAGGCGCGCGGTGGAAAATGGCTTCGATGCGGCGGATCTGGCCTTTTTCGATCTTGAACAATTCAGCCAGCTGCCAGGTCCAGTTGATGCGGTGGTGGTCGAAGAAACCGAAGGCGAACACGATGCCCCGCTCGCGATCCACGGCCACGAAGCGGCGGTCGCGCACGCGATCGACAATGCCCTTCAGGCCTTCCTCGAATTGTTTCCTGCAAGTAGTCCGCGCGTCGCCACGCGCCAGTACATCCACCGCATTTTCGAAGCGCACGCAGTCGTCGGTGAACGGGTAGTAGCCCTTGCCGTCGTTGTTCTGCAGCCCGGAAAAGTAGTAGTTGGCCGTTTCGATCAGCTCGGCGCGGGATGCGCGTTCCTTTTCCGGAATCGCGGTGGTGAAGATGGGATGCGGTGCGCCCATGGCTTCGACGCCCTGGCCCGTGGGCGGAAAGTCACCGCGGCTGCTGTTGACATTGGAGGGCCGGCTGACGATCTGCTCGATCTCGGTGATGTGCTGATTGCGGATCTTCAGGCGCAGCGCAATGGCGACCAGGTCCCCATCGGCCTGCGTCTTGCCGTTCTCGCGCACCGTGCCAAGGAAGGCGATCTGCTGGGTGTCGATATCGGGAACATAGAATTTGTAGGTGCCGATGCCGCTCATGCCATACCAGAGACCTTCGCTGCCGAACGGCAGGCGCACGCCGTTCTCGGTGAACTTGAGATCGGGCGCAAACAGGGCGAGGTCCTTGTTCGCGTCGCGCATGGCTACGAGGTAGGAATCCACCCAGTGTTCCAGGCAGGTGCGGTCGCAGGGGGGCTGCTGCGCAAACGCCGCCGCCGACAGCAGGGCGGCAAGGCCGAGGGCCATCAATTGCTTGGGCATGGGTAGCTCCTGTGGTGCCCGTGGTCCGAATCGAACGGACACGACCTTGCGATCGGCAGATTTTGAGTCTGCTGCGTCTACCAGTTCCGCCACACGGGCATGCGGGGCGCAAATGGTATGAAATTTCCGGCTCCTGCTGCGACCTTTTCTTGGGCTGGCGCATCCTAGGGGGTATGAGCCGGTTCCTGGATATACAGTTTGACCTGCAAAGCCTGAACCGGGCGGCCGCGGGCGACCGGGAAGCCCAGCGGCTGTTGTACGAGCAGGTCGCAAGGCCGATGTTTGCCCTGGTGTGCCGCGTGTTGCGCGACCGCACGGCCGCCGAAGACGTCTTCCAGGACAGCATGATCGCGGTGCTCAAGCACCTGCCGGGCTATCGCGGCGATGCGCCATTGGGCGCCTGGGTGCGGCAGATCACGCTCAATCAATGTCTGGCGCATCTGCGCTCCCCCTGGCAGAAGGCACGCCGGGCGCTGCGCGACTGGGTCGGGGCCGATGGCGAGGAAGATCCCGAACTGGTGCTGCTGGCGCTGGATCCGCCCCTCGCCGAGATCATCGATGTGCAACGCGCGCTGGCCGAGCTTGCCGATACGCCCCGTGCCGTGCTGTGGCTGCACGACGTCGAGGGCCTGACGCACGAGGAGATCGGCGCGGCATTTGGCCGCTCGGTGAGTTTTTCCAAATCCCAGCTGGCGCGCGCCCATGCGCTGCTACGCACGCAGCTGGGGGATCGCGCGGACGTGCAGCAACCGCTGCTGCGCCCCGAAATTGCAGCGCAAGGTCAGGTCTCATGAACATGCAGGAAAGTCTGCGCACGCTGGCGGCAGTGGATGTTCCGGCTGCGCCGTTCGGGTTCGATGAATTCGAGCAGCGGCGCGCTTTGGCCACAGCGCGCCGGCGCACCACATTGCTGGGTGCAGCCGGATCGATTGCGACGATCGGGGTGGTATCGATCATGGCGCTGGTGACGCAGGCGCCACCGCAGCTGCAGGTGGCCGACACGCAGCCGGTCCAGGCAGCGCCCGCCCCCGAGTCTGCGGAATTGCCGGCCCTCGTGAATCTGGACCAGTTCGACCTGACCACCGAGCTGGAAGACCACATCGCCTTGCTGGATGCAGAACTGTCGGTGGCGCGCATGCAGGCCGCATCCGCCCAGCAGCTGCGCCAGATGGAATCCACACGCGAGCAGCTGAACCAGTCGCTGCAGCGCGTCAGCTACGCCCACTCGCTGCTGAATCTGTAAGGAGAACGATCATGAAGGGTTTGCGCAATGTTCCGCTCATGGCTGCCCTGGCGCTGTGCGCCTTGCCGGTTATATCCCCTGCCGGCGAGGCGCCAGCGGCCAGCGCGGCTGCGCAGCAGGATGCCGAGAAGAAACTCGCTGCTGCACAGCAGCGGCTGGACGCTGCTGCGCGCGAAGTGGCGGAACTGTCCGGTCAGCTTGGGCGCCGCTTCAACATGCGGCTCGGCATCGAGCCCGGCGAGGGTCCGCCACCACGTGCGCTGCTGGGGGTCGCCATCGGTCCAGGTGCGGACAAGGACGGCGCGCATGTGATGGATGTCAGTCCCGGCGGCCCGGCGGCCGAAGCCGGCATCAAGGTGGGCGATATCATCACCGGCATCGCCGATCTGGACCTGACGAAGGACAGCAATCCCGGGCGCGCGCTGGTGGAAAAGATGCGCCAGCTCGAACCCGACCAGAAGGTGAAGGTTGCCGTGCTGCGCGATGGCAAGAAGCTGGGCTTTGATGGCGCGCCCCGGCCGGCACCACTGGGCAATGCAAACCGCCTGGCGGATATGTTCGGAGGCGGACGCGTGCCGGGAAACATGGGCCCCCCGCGCGAGCCGCGTCTCGCCGCGCTGCGGCAGGGCCCGGGGCAGCCCGGCCAGACAGGTCCGGATCGTACGCAGGATGCTCCACAGGTCCGGCTTCAGGAGGCCCC
>JAATEY010000264.1 GCA_015655465.1 Gammaproteobacteria bacterium
CCGCTGCGCGCCGTGGGTCGGGAGGCCGAAGATCTGGGCGCTTCGCTCAACATCGAAGCACTGATGCCGTCGGAGGATGCAGGTCCGGCGGCCAAATTGAGCACTGCGACACCGCAAAGCGAACCGCCGGACCTGGGCACCCCGCTCTCGGCGCAGCAACGACTCACGCGCCTGCGTGCCGCCGCCCGTGCGCGGCTGGAAGGCAATGCCGCGCCGCAGCCCGACGTGCACAACGGCATGCAGGCGTTCTGCCGTGGCGCCGGCATCGACGCCGCGCAGCTGCCCCTGGAGAACGACGCGCAGAGCCTGCACCTGGTCGGCCGGCTGTTGCGCGAAGCGATCATCGGCCTCAAGGAAATCCTGCGCGCCCAGCAGGTTTTTCGCGAGCGCTATGGGCTGGATACCGAAAAAACCGGGCGCTCGCCGCTGGAGCAGGGAACCGACGAATACCTGCTGGAACTGCTCGCCGGCCATGAACGCCATCAGTTCGATGCCGTCATGCAGCTGCGCGGCTACTTCACGCATGCCAGCGGTCACGACGCCGCAATGGATCCAGCGCTGCGCAGCGCGCTGGGCCAATTCATGGCGCACCTGTCGCCGGCGCGGTTGCAATCAGGCACTGGTGGGACCAGCGCCGGAACCAGCTGGGCGCGCTACAAGGACATCTACGGGAACCTGCTGCAGACCACCGGCGATGCAGTGCCGCACCTGTTCCTCGAGGCCATCGCGCAGTCCTATCCCGAAGCCAAACGCAACAACCGCGCCTGACGCGCGGTGGGCCGCAGCGGAATATCGTAGGTAACGCCGGCACCATAGGCTTCCGGGGCCTGCGGATCGTACCGCAACCTGTCGAAGGTCAGCAGCCGCGTACCAAGCTTGAAGCTCTCCTGGATATCGTGCGAGATCATGAAGATGGTCATGCCGTTGTCGCGCCACAGCTCGAGAATCAGCTCGTGCATGTCCGCGGTGATGCCGGGATCGAGTGCGCCGAAGGGTTCATCCAGCAGCAGGATCTTCGGCTCGCAGATCGCCGCCTGGGCGATGGAAAGCCGTTGCTGCATGCCGCCGGAGAGCTGCGCCGGGTAACGGTCACGGGCTGCGGCAAGACCAACCGCCTCGAGCATTGCCTCGGCGCGCATGCTGGCGCTGCGCCGGGCCGCGCCAAACAGGCGCCCCAGTACACGCGAACCCTTGAGCTCCAGACCCAGCAGCAGATTGCCCATCACCGTCAGATGGGGAAACAGGGAATAGCGCTGGAATACCACGCCACGCTCCGGATCCGGTTCGGGACGAATCGCCTTGCCGTCGATCAGTATCTGCCCGCGACTGGGCTGCTCGGTGCCCAGCAGCAGGCGAAGGAACGTGGTCTTGCCGCAGCCCGACGCGCCCACGATGGTGACGAACTCGTTGTCGGCCACCTCGAGCCGCAGGTTCTCGAGCACCACGTGTGCGCCGTACTGCTTCCAGACATTCTGCACGGAAACCGTGGCCATCAGTTGCCTGGCTCTGCCCACGCAAAGGCCCTGGCACGCACCAGTCGCAGCAGCAGGTCGGCGCTTACTGCCAGCAATGTGATCCAGACAACGTAGGGAAGAATCACATCCATGGCCAGATAGCGCCGCACCAGGAATATGCGATAGCCCAGGCCCCCGGTTGACGCGATGGCTTCCGCAGCGATCAGGAACAGCCACGCAGCACCCATGTTGAGGCGCAGCGAATCGATCAGGCGCGGCAGGGTCTGCGGCAATACGACGCGCAACACCAGCTGCCAGGTCGACGCACCGAGGGTCTGCGCCTTCACCAGCTGCTCCTCCGGCAGCTCGGCGATGCGCAGTGACAGGTCACGCGCCATGCACGGCAGGATACCGATCACGATCAACGTGATCTTCGCAGTCTCCTCCAGGCCCAGGATGATGAACAGGATGGGCAGCACCGCCAGCGGCGGAATCATGGCCACGGTGGACAGCAGCGGCAGCAGCAAGGCGCGCACCCGCGGCACCACGCCGATGGCAAGCGACAGTACCAGGCCGAGGCCTGCGCTGATCAGCAATGCGCTGCCGATGCGTTTCAGGCTGGCCCAGGTATCGGACCAGAACAGGTACTGGCCGGTGCGCGGGTCTTCCGTGAACGCGTAGCTGTGAAATGTCTCCGCCATGCTGCCCAGCGAAGGCAGCATCTTGTCATTGGCGTTCTCGGCCAGCCGCAGTTGCGACGCGAACACATAGAGCACCAGTAGCCCTGCAAAAGGCAGCAGTCCGAGCGCAAGGCGTTCAGCCCGCGCTGGCCGCTGATTGATCAGCCTGCGCACTGTTAGAGCTTGCCGTCCGCCGCCAGCTGCATGTAGCTGGCATCAAACCGCATGGTTACATTTTTTGGGTTGCCGAGCAGCTTGCCACCGGGAAATTCGATGCCCACTGCGTCGACGGTCTTGGCACCGGCGCCCAGCAGACCCTTCTCGAACGAGAACTTGCGCACCGAGTCCATGGTGGTCACCAGCAGCGGGCTGTTCACGGCCGCGACTGCTGCTGCGGGCGTCGCGTACATGTAGGTGGTGGCCAGCTGCGCGTTGAACCCCTTGAGATCCGTGCCGGAGGCTTTTGCCATCACGTTCAGCGCGGCGGTTGCCGCCGGGTCCTTGCCCTGCATCACTTTCATGGTTTCATACCAGGCGCCGGCGAGCGCCCGACCGAGCTTGGGGCTGTCCTTCAGCACCTTGGTGTTCACCACCATGAGGTCGAGGATTTCGCCGGGAATCCGGCTGGAATCAAATACCAGCGTGCTGCCCGGTCGTGACATGACTTCGGAAAGTTGCGGCTTCCAGGTGACCGTGGCCGTGACTGCGGGGGCTGCATAGGCCGCCACGATGTCCGCATCCGAAGTATTCACCACTTTCACGTCGCGCTCGCTCAGGCCCACGGACTGCAGGCCGCGGGCCAGCAGGTAGTGCGACACCGACAGCTCGACCAGGTTGACCGACTTCCCCTTGATATCGACGAGCTTCTTGCCGGCACCCTTGAGTACCACGCCGTCATTGCCGTTGGAGTAGTCGCCGACGATCAGCGCGGTGGAATCGACTCCACCAGCGGACGGTATCGTCAGCATGTCCATGTTGGTCATCACACAGGCATCGTATTTGCCGGCGGTGTACTGGTTGATCGACTCCACGTAATCGTTGATCTGCGTGAGCTCGATCTTGATGCCGTACTTGTCAGCCCATTTCTTGAGGATGCCGCTTTGCTGGGCGTAGTCCCACGGCATCCAGACAACATAGATGCTCCAGGCGACCTTGAAGGATGTTTTCTCTGCGGACAGCGCAGGCTGGGCTGCCACGGACAATGCGGCCAGAACGCCGCGCGCCAATGAACGGAAGCTGCGAGAAATCGGAATCTCCAGACGTAGCGATGCAGAGGACCCCTCTCCCGGGCTTTTGTATAGCAGTGTACCCCAGGCACCGAATTGCAA
>JAATEY010000002.1 GCA_015655465.1 Gammaproteobacteria bacterium
ACGGCTCAAGATCGACCGCTCGTTCATCACCGAGGTGATGACCAACAGCGAAGACGCCGCCATCGTGAAGGCCATCATCACCCTGGGTCACAGCCTCGGCATGCTGGTCGTGGCCGAGGGCGTGGAAACCCAGCCGCAGTTCGACCTGCTGCGCGACCTCGGCTGCGACGAAGCGCAGGGCTTCCTGCTCAGCAAGCCGGTTACTGCCGCGGAACTCGAAGCGCAGCTCAACGCCCTGCGCTAACATCCGCGCCCGTGAACGGGCCCACTCATACGATTGCGCTCACCCGGCTGCGGGAACTCTGGCTGCACACCGGCACGGCCTGCAACCTGAGCTGTCCGTTCTGCCATGAAGGGTCCAGGCCCGGCGATCAGCGGCTGCAGGGGTTCTCGCTGGCAGAAATTGCACCGGTTCTTGAGCAGGCTGTGGCGCTCCAGGTCGAAAGCTTCGCGTTCACCGGCGGTGAACCGCTGATCCTGCGCGATATCCACGCCATCCTGACCTATGCATTGCAGCGACGGCCCGTGCTCGTGCTGACCAATGGCACCGCGCCCTTCATCCGCCGTGCGCATCAACTCGCCAGCCTGCGCGCGCTGCCACACCCGCTGTCGTTCCGTGTCAGCATCGACTATCCGGACGAGGCACAGCATGATGCGGGCCGCGGGTTCAGGAACTTCCGCAAGGCGCTGGAAGGACTCCGGCTGCTGCATGCCGCGGGCTTTGCAGTGGGCATCACACGGCAACAGCAACCTGGTGAAGATGCCCGTGCAGTGGAAAACCGCTTTCGCAATCTGCTGCGCAAACAGCGGCTGCCGGAGTATCTGTCCATCGTGGCGCTGCCGGAACTGGGAGCGCTGGACATCTCCAGCAATCCAGCGGGCCCTGCTGCAGGAACGGATAACCAGCCGCTGGCCCAGCCGCAGGCGGACTGCCCGCCCGCTTGCGCGAGCGGGCGCATGCTTCTCAAGCGCGACGGATCGCTGCGCCTCACGGCCTGCCCGATGGTGGACGACGATGCCGCTTTCGATCGGCCGCCCGATCTGCAGCTGACACTGTCCTCCGCAACCGTGGCGACGCACCGCCGCTGCCGAACCTGCCTCGGAACAGGTGTCGACTACGGCGGCATCCACACTGCTTCCGGTTCCCGGCCGTTGTAATGACGATCGTCGTCGACCATCCTCTACCGCCCGGCTTGCTTGTAATTCACGAATCCCGCCTGGAAACTGCACCAGGACCAATTACAAGGTACCTGCCTCGTGGCCGAAGGGTTGCTCAACTACGGGACGGTGCATTCACCACATTGGTCGACCAGCGGCTGCAACGCAGTCCCGATGGCCTCGAGACAAACTCGCGCCGCCTTGTCCTCGTGCCACTTCTCCCAGGGAAGGTTTGCCGAGCAAGCTTGCGGCTGTGTCAGTACTTCGATGTCGATCCGCCGCCGGCTCGGCCCTGCGGGCAAAGGTTCCGCGGGTTCGAGCGAGCAGACTCCACAGGCGAGCAGTTCGCGCTCCAGCCGCCTGATGTTTTCAGGGGGAAGGTGGAGATCGCGGGAATCCCAATCCGCCTTGTGAGTGACACGACCGGAGGGCATCAGCTCGAAATCCTCGGTACCGCCGCCGAGGCGAACCACGCGCAGGCGCAGTGCGATGCTTTCCGTCGCTGCAGCGGCTGTCGCCGGCCGCGAGGAATCGCTTGCCTGTGGGTGCGTCGACAGTCCGCGCCAGAGCATGATGCCCAATGCGAAAACGAGCCCGGCGACCGCCACCGCGCGCCGGGCCCGATCATCCATACAGCAATCCCAGCGTCTTGAAGTTGTGCTTCTTCTCGGCCCCGGCGACAGGCTGGATCGAGACTGCCACCCAGAGGTACGAATGACTCGCATGGAGCCCCGACCTTTCGAGGATCGGCTTCGGCTGGGTCTTGAACCGCACTTCGACTTCGGTCGCGGCAGGGTTCAGCGCCACCACGATGGCGTGCGTGCTCTTCAAGCTAACCGTTGCGCCGGTGGTCGCGCTCAGGATCTCCGCAAACACCTTGGCGTGGCCGATCTGCGGGGAGTAACTGTCCCGGATATGCACGAACCGGATCACCACCCGTTTGAAAGGCTTTGCATCTGACACGACCATAAAGTAGTTCCCCCCAGGCACCAGGTTCGCCTGCGGCCCGTCGAGCGCGTCCGGCGTCACCTCGCCTGGCGGATCGGCAGGATCCTTGCGGAGGCGCCAAAGCCTCGCCGTGAACGGCGGCGGCGGATCACTCACCCCTTCCACCTTCGACATCCATGGCAGGTAGCCGATGTATTTGTCGATGGTCGGCTTGGGAAGCCGGTTCTGCGGGAACGACGTCAGCGTGTCCAGGTGCGCATCCTCGTGGACGATGGCCGCCCAGTGCTGGCCCTGATTCGCGGTCTTCCAGGCATCGAGAAAGGGTTTCTTCGCCCGCAGCTGCGCGAAGAACCGGTTTGCGATTCCCACCGAGGCTCCTGCGGCCGGCGAACTTTCCTCGTAGCCGAGAATGCCGTGCACGGGCGGATCGCTGTTCGCCATCACGCGTGCCCACATTGCCCAGGTCGACTGGTTCAAGGTGGAGCATTGCGCGAGCACGATCCAGCGTGGCCCGACGAAGAACTTCCCGTTTACGTCCGCGCGCCCGATGAGGAAATAGGAGTGAAACGGGACGTATTCCTCGCGTGCCTTTTCCGGCTGGGCGTCGGGCCACTCCGCCAGTTCCTCGCCCTTCATGAACCCGCCCAGCCAGCCGTGCGAACTGACATACAGCAGGCTGGCGCGAAAGACCTTTGCATCGGGCTTCACGGGCCGCCCGCTCTGGATCGACGCCACACCCACCGAATCCACCTGGACGGCCGGCGCAAGGATGAAGTCGGAGATCATCGCCGCGCTTTCCTCCGCGGCAGTGTGGCGCCCGAACGTCTGTACCTTGATACCCATGCCGCCGCCTATGTCCCAGACGGTCGGACCGGGCTCGTAGGACTTCCACTTGTCCTCCTTGCCGAGGCCGCCGGCCCCGCCCGGGCACACCACGGCCACACCGCCCGCATCGGGTTTGCCCTTGGCATTCATCTTGATGATCGGCAGGTAGACATGCGCGCCGTCGATCAGATTCGTGGCTTCGAAAGGATCCTCCTGAATGAAATCGAGGAGGTTCCGCCAACCGCCGAAGTCCTTCTTCCTGGAGAGATTGGTGGCGAATGCCACGCTGTCCACTTCGTTCGTCCCGTCGACGAGTGCGAAATACAGGAAGTCCGGGGCCACTCTCGTCTTGATCGTCACAAGCTTCAGTCTCCCAGCTCGCTCCGCAGCGAGTCGTCGGCGCCATCGATGATCTTCCGGATCGCCTCCCTTGTCGGGCCGTCGAGCGAGCCCGTGAGGTCGAGATCCTTCTCCTTCTGGAATCGCAGCAGCATCACGCGGTCGTCGTCCTCGCTGCGGCCGAAGCCGATATTGTACAAGTGGCACAGCAAGGCATCGTCCGAGGCCGGATCGGCATCCGTGAGGCGTACGGGAAAGCTGTACTCCTGCTCCGATTCCGAAGGTGTGTACGACACTGTCACCACCTGCTTGCCCTTCGGCACAGCGTTGCGAAGCCAGCCGTTGCCATCGGTACGGCCGTGAACCACGATGCCCGAAGCGAGCTTGAGCCGGTACTCGACGTCTCCGCAGGGCCTGTACAACTCGTCGTGGAGCTGCACGCGGATCGGCACCAGATCTTCCCCGGGGCCGCACGGGCAGCGAATGGAAATCTTCCGGTACACCTTGCATTGGAAGTGCGGAGTCTTGTCATCCGCGACCGGAGGATCCTTCTCGCCGCGAAGATTTCCCTTGCACGGACCGATGCTTCCCACTGCGCAGGGCAGCGGCGTGCGCAGCAGCGTTGGGCTGAAAAGCAGCACCACGACACGACGGCTCGCCGCATCCGCCACACCTTCGGTAAACGGGTTGAACTCGCCACACCCCATGTACTTCGACGCGCCGAAGGCGAGAAAGCGGCTGGCATCCACCGGCTTCTCGACGAACTTCAGCATGTACGCCTTGAACAGCGCCTTGCGCGTGACCGGTCCGGCGACGCCGTCGTCGGCGAGCCCTGAACTCCGCTGGAATTTCGTGACCGCAGCGCTGGTGCGCGGACCAACCACACCATCCTCCGCGAGCGGCTCCTCAGGTTGTACCGCGTTCAGCATCGCCTGGATCACGCGCGGTCCCCAATGTTCGGCCTGGTAGCGCTCCTCCCACGGCTGTGTGTCGTGCGTCAGCGCCGCAAGCACGATGCGTGCGCGCTGCTCGCTGAGCGTCTTGTTGTAAGTCTCGTCTCCAACTGTATCGGTATGCCCGAAGACTGCTGCCTTCTTGTGTGGACGCGCCTGTATGGCCGCTGCGATGCTCGTGAGGCTGACCATACCTTCAACCCGCACGAAGGTGCAGTCGAAATCGAAATGCGGACCGGGAAGCTCGTTGCAATCTGGCTGCGCATCCAGAACGTAGCGGTGACGCTTGTCCATCGAGGCGGAATCGATCTTAGTTTTCGCCTCCTCCGCCATCACGCGTGTCTCCACTCGTCGTCGTAGAGGTCGATGAAGCTGATCGTGCACGACCCTTCCGCAACGATGCCGTCGACGCGCGCCCGACCACGCGAATCGGTGACTCCATGGATCTCCCGGTCGTCGGGCGTGATGATCCGGAAGCGCTCGCCAGCGACACTCTTGCCGTCGGGCAAGGCGAGTTCGATTTCGATCCAGTGCTCGGTCTTCTGCACCGGTGCCCGCTTGCGAACCGGCTGCAAGGGCGCGGCGGGAGCTTCGCTGACGACACTCTCACGCCGGCGCGGCGGCCTGAGACGCAGCAACAGCAGGCTTGATTCCAGTCGGGAATCCGGGTCCCCGAGCAACGACACCGCTCTGTCGAACGCGTCTCGTTCGGTGTTGGACACCAATCTGGCGGCGGCGGCCAATTTGAGCAACCGGCGAGCCTCGTCCCGCGCGACTACATCGTGGCTGTCGTCGTACCGGGCCGCAGACCACCTGTCTGCCTGGATCAACCGAAACCAGTCTGCTGCCACCTGGAAACCCGGATGACGAGCATGGATGACCTGGACGACTCGCTTCGCGGCAAGGTATTCCGAAGTGCTTCGAGCAGCGGCTGGCTCTGCGAGGCTGCCCGGAGGACGCGCCAGCAGCCCGCCCAACCCACCGTCAGCGCCCAGGACCCCGGGGCGGCGCGCCGGGACAAGACTGAGGGTTCCCCTCTGCAACAGATGTGAGATATCTGTGAGCCCGAGCGGGCCTCGCCTGCGAGAGGAAGTCATCCAGCCCCTGTCGTCTTCAACGGCACCACTGCCTCCATCTGGTGGATGGTACTTTCAAACGCCCCGGATCAGCCTGGCATCCCTGCCCGGCTTGGCCAGGTGACCCGCGAATTCCTCCATCGCATCGGTGCTCCCATCAATCGCAGGATCAGTCGGAAACGAGCGCTTCTACCCGGCGCAACAAGGCGGATGGACGCAGGCCCAGCGGACCCGCAAGCCGGAACAATGTCGTCAGCGTAGGTTGGCGCTCTCCGCGCTCGATGAGGCCGACGAATGTCCGGTCTACCTCACATTCCAGCGCGAACGCCTCCTGCGTAAGCCCTCGCTGGTGCCGGAACTCCCGGAGCACCAGTCCAAAGGCCTGCTGAGGGGTAAGCTTTGCCACAGCGGCAAAGCCTGCATTTTCCGGAGACTAGGGGTCCACAGCACATATACATCTTTCAACCCGCTCCGCAGTGCAGGCTGCGGGAGATCAATTGCATCCTCCGTGCCGCGGTGTAGAAGCCCGGGGTTTCACGGGTGGCTGCGAAATCACGATGCTTCCAGAGCAGACTCGATTCCCGGACGCCACGGGGCTTCCCCGCGTCCTGTTCTTCGATGCCGGGCGGAGGCGTCCTGGATGCGCCCATCGCGGTCATGAGTTCTACCGTGCGTTCGATCTGGTCGGCGAGCCGGTCACCGACCAGATGCTCGAGAACTTGTGCAATGTCCTTGTCGCGATCCGCGTTCTGGTACTCCAGCGCAGCCACCGCTACGACAAGACCGCCGTGAACAATCTGCAGATTACGATGAAGCAGCCGGAGACCATCGCAGATGGTGCGGTCGGACGGTCTGTTGCTTTCGCTCATATCCGGCCCGGTGTGGAAGCTGA
>JAATEY010000082.1 GCA_015655465.1 Gammaproteobacteria bacterium
ACCTTCACCGGGGTTATGCAGGTTCATGGTGGGCGGAGCGATCTGGTCGCGGATGGAAAGCGTCGCGAAAATGGCTTCCACCACACCGGCGGCGCCCAGCAGGTGGCCGGTGACCGACTTCGTGGCGCTGACTGCAACCTTGCGGGCCGCATCGCCAAACGCACCCTTGATCGCGATGGTCTCGGCCACGTCGCCCAGCGGCGTGGAAGTCGCGTGTGCGTTGATGTACTGCACGTCCGAGGGATTCAGTCCGCCGTCTTTCATGGCGAGCAGCATGGCACGGCGCGCGCCGTTGCCATCTTCCGGAGGCGCAGTGATGTGATGCGCATCGCCGGTCATGCTGTAACCGACGAGTTCTGCATAGATGCGTGCGCCGCGGGCTTTCGCGTGTTCGAGTTCCTCGAGCACCACTGCACCGCCGCCATCGCTGAGCACGAAACCATCGCGGTCGCGATCCCAGGGCCGGCTGGCTTCTGTCGGGGATTCATTGCGTGTGGACAGCGCCTTGGCCTGGCCGAAACCACCCACTCCCATGACCGTGGTCGCCATTTCGGAGCCGCCGGCCAGCACGATGTCGGCATCACCGTACTGAATGGTGCGCGTGGCCACGCCCAGCGCATGGGTGGAAGTGGTGCAGGCCGAGACCACGGCGAAATTCGGGCCGCGCAGCCCGAAGCGGATCGACAGATGCCCGGAGATCATGTTGATGATCGTGGAAGGCACGAAGAACGGGGAAATCTTGCGCGGGTTGTTGCCTGCTTCCAGAAAGGTCTTGTGCTCTTCCTGGATCCTCTCCAGGCCGCCGATGCCGGAACCCATGATGACGCCGGCACGGTCCAGGTCGGTCTTTTCCAGATCAAGACCGGAATCGGCCATGGCATCGGCACCCGCAGCGATGCCGTAGTGCATGAACTCGTCGATGCGCCGGGCTTCCTTGGGCGAAAGGTATTTCGCGAGCTCGAAGCCCTTCACCGCCCCGCCAAAACGGCAGGGAAATTCAGTGGGGTCGTAGCGCGTGATGGGCGCAATGCCGCTGACGCCGTTCACGACATCGGCCCAGGCGCTCTCGAGGGTGCTGCCCACCGGCGAGATGATGCCCATGCCCGTGACGACTACTCGACGCTTGCTCAAGCGCAGCTCCATATCTGGGGAAAACGATGCCGGCAGATCCGGCGGATGCGCAGCGATCGCTCGCCGCGCATGTTGGAACATTCAGCCAACGATCAGGCTTTCGCGCGGCGATCGTTGATGTAGTTGATGGCCTGCTGCACCGTGGTGATCTTTTCGGCTTCTTCGTCGGGAATCTCGATTTCGAATTCCTCTTCGAGGGCCATCACCAGTTCGACCGTATCCAGCGAGTCAGCGCCGAGGTCATCGACGAATGACGCGTCGTTCGTTACCTGCTCGGCTTTGACACCCAGCTGCTCGGCAACGATGGCTTTGACTTGGCTTTCGACGCTGCTCATCTGTATTTAATCCTCTGATTTATTGACCGTTCCCGCCCCCTGGATTGGGGGGCGCATGGGCCGCGTATTGTAGGGGAAGCCCCCGCGCCGCGCCACAGAAATCCCGCATTCTGTCGAACCGCAACCTGTTGTTTTATTTGAACATTTGTCGGCAGGAGCCCACAACACCCGCCGCGGTCAGGGCATCAGCATGCCGCCGTTGACGCTCAGGGTCTGGCCGGTGATGTAGCCAGCGGCGGGTGAAGCCAGGAAGGCAACCGCCTCGGCGATGTCTTCCGGGCTGCCCAGACGCCCTGCAGGTATCTGCTTCAGCAGGGCCTCCTTCTGTTCGTCCGGCAGCCCCCTGGTCATGTCGGTGTCGATGAACCCGGGGGCGACGGCATTGACCGTGATGTTGCGCGAAGCCAACTCGCGGGCCATCGACTTGGTCAGACCCATCACGCCCGCCTTGGCGGCGGCATAGTTGACCTGGCCGGCATTGCCCATCAGGCCCACCACCGAGGTGATGTTGATGATGCGGCCGCGGCGCTCTTTCATCATGCGCTTCACGCACAGCTTTGAAATGCGGAAGTTGGCCGACAGGTTGGTGTCGATGACGAGGTTCCAGTCGTCTTCTTTCATGCGCAGCAGCAGCGTGTCGCGGGTGATGGCGGCGTTGTTGACGAGGATGCTCGGCATGTCGCCGGCACCATCGAGCGCGGCGATCAGGGTTTCCAGCGAACCTGCCGTGGTCACATTCAACACTTCACCGCGGCCGCCCTGCGCCGACAAGGCGGCGCTGATCTGCGCTGCGCCTTCGGGAGTCGTCGCCGTGCCGATCACCTTTGCACCCGCGGCTGCCAGTCGCAGCGCAATCGCCCTGCCGATGCCACGTGAGGCGCCGGTCACCAGGGCGGTCTCGCCTTCCAGAATCCCGGTCATGCTGCTTTCCTGCTCGCCATCAATTCAGTTGTGCCAGTGCCGCCTGCACCGAGGCGATGTCCTGCAGGGCAAGACACTGGATCTCGGGACGCTTTTCGATGCGCCGGTTCAGGCCGGTGAGTACCTTGCCCGGACCGCATTCGACGAAGGTGGTGGCGCCGGCCAGCGCCAGCATGCGCACCAGATCCGTCCAGCGCACCGGGCTGACCAGCTGCCTGGCCAGCAGCCGGCGAATGGCTTCGGGGTCTTCCTGCTGCAGGCAATCCACCGGACTCCAGAAGGCGATCTGCGGAACCTGCAGCGGCACCGCTGCCAGCGGTGCGGCGAATTTCTCGGCGGCTGGCCGCATCAGCGAACTGTGCGCTGGCACACTCATCGGCAGCAGCACGGCGCGCTTCGCGCCGCGAGCCTTGCAGCCATCCAGCGCGCGCTGCACAGCTGCTGCATGACCTGCAATCACCGCCTGCCCGGGCGAATTGAAGTTCACCGGTTCCACGACCTCGCCCTGTGCTGCCTCGAGGCAGGCTGCCGCAACGGCATCGTCTTCCAGACCCAGCACAGCAGCGATGGCACCCACACCGGCAGGTACGGCTTCCTGCATCCGGCGCGCGCGCTCACGCACCAGGCCCACCGCCGCGGTGAACTCCAGTGCACCTGCTGCCACGAGTGCCGAGAATTCACCCAGGCTGTGACCGCATACGGCATCGGGTCTGGCACCGCCCTGCTTCAGCCAATAGCGCCAGGTCGCGATTCCTGCCGCGAGCATCGCCGGTTGGGTGCACTCGGTTGCGTTGAGCGACTCTGCCGGACCCTGCTGCACCAGCTGCCACAGGTCATAACCCAGTACGGACGATGCTTCGGCAAAGGTATCGGCGATGCCGCGATCCTGCTGGGCCAGTTCTGCCAGCATTCCCACCGAGTGTGAGCCCTGACCCGGGAAGACAAAAACACGCTGCATCGAGACTTACCCTGCCAAAAAAAGGCGGTCAGTATAGCCGGTCACGCAGGCACAGCAGCAGCCCGGCCAGCGCACCTCCGGCTGCGCCATAGGCATGCGATACGGTGACCACCGGGTGCTCGGTCTCCAGCGGCAGCGGGCCATGCACCTGCTCCCACAGCAGCTTGGCTGCAAAGACGGCGGTCGCGATATATCCCACCCGATCGCGCTCACGGATCAGCGCAATGCAGCCGCAGGCGAATACACCGTGCAGCAGGGCCGATGCACCCACATACCACTGCAGCCCGGTCGAAATGAACCAGAAGCCGAGATCGATGGTCACAAGCGTGAGGCCCAGGGCAAACAGCCACTGCGTCAGGCGATAGCTGCGCGCAAACAGCGCCCACAGCAGCGCGAGCCCGATGCAGTTGAGCACGGCATGCCAGGTGTCCATGTGTACAAAATGTGCGGTCAGGAGCCGCCACCACTGCCCTTCGGCTACTGCGGCGCGCTCGTAGCGCCACAGCATTTGCAGCCGTTCGCCACCGGCCAGGGGCGCCAGCAGCAATGCGACGCAAAGCAGCAGACCGGGGGCATACCGGCCGTCGCAGTTCAGCGACCTTGCGATGCCGGAGCGGGATATGTGCGATGTCACTGGATTGGCAGGGGTGTTTGCTATGATCCGGGCAGTTCAAGGTCAGACCGCAGGTGCCCAGTATGACTCGCCGGAAACACGGATTGCAGCGCGGCTTCACGCTGATCGAAATCATGGTCGTGGTGGTGATCATCGGCCTGCTGTCGGCGGTGGTGGTCTCGAATGTATTCAGCAAAGTCGGCGACGCCCGGGTTTCGAAGGCGCGGCAGGACATCCAGACCATCGAAACCGCCATCGAGCTCTACAAACTCGACAACTTCAAGGTCCCGACCACGGAGCAGGGACTCATGGCGCTGGTGCAGAAACCGGCCGATCCGGACATCACCCACTGGAACGGGCCCTATGTGAAGCGTTCCAGCAAAGACCCCTGGGGGCACGTGTACATATATGAAAGCCCCGGCACGCATGAAGGCGAGTTCGATCTGTACACCCTGGGTGCGGATGGCAAGCCCGGCGGTGAGAAGAACGATGCGGATATCGGCAACTGGAACCTGGGCGATTAGTCCACGGCGCCGCGCCGCCGGCTTCACGCTGGTAGAGATACTCGTCGTGATGCTGATCATCGGCATCATGATTGCGGGCACTGTGCTGTCGACGCACATCGGCGGTGGCGACCGCGACATGGAGAAGGAGCGCGACCGCATCCTCGCGCTGACGGACTATATGCGCGACCAGGCCGCCCTGCAGAACCGCGAGTACGGCATGCGCTGCTTCATCGGCGGCTACGAGTTTCTGGTGTTCGATGCCCGCAATGGCGTATGGCAACGGGTGGAAGGCGATTCCGCAACACGACCGCGCAAACTGTCTCCCGGCATCAACCTCACCCTGCATATCGAAGGTCGCGAGATCATCCTGCCGCGAGCCGTCGAAAATGTGGAGGAGCTGGTGCCGCAGATCATGCTGTTTTCCAGCGGCGAGCTGAACCTGTTCGAACTGACGCTGCAGCGCGAAGGCGGCAGCGGCGTGCGCTTTGCGCCCGCGCCCGATTCCGATCGCATCAAGGCCACCGAACTTGCGGCCCGCCCGACATGATCCCGCAGCAACCGCGCCGCCGTTCCTCCGGCTTCACACTCATCGAGGTGGTGGTGGCGATGTTCGTGATCGCCATCGGCGTCGGTGCGTTGCTCACCACACTGACCTCGTCGGCCGAAAGTGTCGGCCGTCTGCGCGACAAGTCCCTTGCCGAGTGGGTGGCGTTGAACCGCATCAGCGAAATACGCCTGTCGATGCCGCTCCCGGGACCCGGAGTGACCACCGGCGAGACCGATTACGCGGGCGCCAAATGGCGCTGGCGGCAGGAGGTCATCGACCAGGATGTGGCAGGCATGCTGCGTATCGATGTTGCAGTGGCACGCGCCACTGCAGCACCGGCGCATGCTGCGAATCCGGGCACGGACCAGGACAAGGAGTTTCCTGCCCTGACGAAGGCGTATGGCTTCCTGGGCACGGGCGTCGGCGCACCGAATGACGTCGATCCGTCCTGGACCCTGCCACCACGGCCACCCACCCGCCCATGAAAAGGCAACGTGGCTTCACGCTGGTGGAGATCATGGTTGCCGTGGTGATCGCGGCGGTCCTGGCGATCATGGCCTTCGAAGCCATGCAGAACGCGCTCAAGAGCCGTGACCGCATCCGTACCAATGCGGCGCGGCTGCAGTCGGTGCAATTCACGATGCGCAGCCTGGTGCAGGATCTGAGCCAGCTGTATCCGCGCCCGGTACGCGAACCACTGGGCCCCGGTTACCAGCCGGCGGTTGCAGGCGGCACCGAACTCGTATTCACCCGCAGCGGCTGGTCGAATCCCGTGGGGCTGGAACGTTCGACGCTGCAGCGGGTGCGTTATTCACTGGTCGACGGCAAACTGTTCCGCGAGTACTGGATGGCGCTGGATGCCCAGATCTATCCCCCGCCCGTTTCGCGCCAGCTGCTGGATGATGTGGTCAATTTCAAAGTGCGCTACATGGATGCGGGGCGGACCTGGCAGGACAGCTGGCCTCCGGCAGCGCAGAGCGGCGGCACACGCACCCAGCGTGAACTTGGCCTGCGCCCCATCGCCGTGGAGGTCACGCTGGAACTCAAGGATTTTGGCGTGCTCACCCGCCTCATCGAGGTGACCGGATGATCCGGCAGCGTGGCGTCATCCTGATCAGCGCGCTGATTCTGGTGGCGTTGGCTGCCATCGTCGCCACAACCTTGTTCTTCGACACCGCGATGTCGGCGCGTCGTACCGTGGCCAGCTTCAGCATGGAGCAGGCCCTGCAGCTGGCCCAGGGTGCCGAAGCACTTGCTGCCTATGGTTTGAACCAGGACAAGAACCAGGACGATACCGCGCTGGACGACTGGGCAAAGCCCTATGGCCCGGTGGACGTCGAAGCCGGGGTCTCGCTGGACGCACTGCTCAACGATGAACAGGCAAAGTTCAACATCAACACCCTGCTCAAGGCCGACGGCACCCGCGATGACGACGCCTTCAAGGTGTTCCAGCGCCTGCTGGAACTGAGCGGACTCGAGCAACGCTGGGCCGACCTGATAGTCGACTGGATCGACCCTGATTCCGAGCCCGCTCCCGGCGGCGGCGAAGACAGCTTCTACACTGCCCGCCCGTCGCCGCATCTCACCAGCAACCAGCTGCTGACCAGCATCTCGGAGCTGCTGCAGATACCGGAGTTGACGCTGCCGCTGTACCAGAAGCTCGCGCCGCATATCACGGCTCTGCCACACTCTGCCAACAGGATCAATGTGTGCACGGCCGATGGCATCGTGCTCGATTCCCTGTTCGCCCTCAGCACCAGCAAACCCGGCTACGTCGAACACAGCACCCGCTCGCAGGAGGAATTCGACCGCCTGCGTGCCAATGGCTGCTTCCCCAAGCGTGATGTGCTGGCCGCAGACGAGCCGAAAATCGCGGCGCGCACCGCGGAACGCAGCAGCTATTTCCGCCTGCACACCTGGATTCGTATTGGCACTGCCGAGTTCGCCTTGTACAGTCTCATGTACCGCGATCCCCGTGGCCAGTCACGGGCCGTGTTGCGCAGTTTTGGCACCGAATAACGCTTCATAGAGCAAGGCAAGATGGCTACCACCGATTGGCTCCTGCTGCGATTGCCGTCCGGAAGCGACGCCGATGTGTCGTGGGCGGTCGTCGATGCGACCGGCCAGCTGCTGTCCCTGCCCAGCACCGATGCCAGTGGCGATGGCGGCCTGCATACCATGTCCACGGGGCGACGCGTGGCATTGCTGGTCTCGGGTGCCGACGTATCGCAGTTTCAGGTTGCGCTGCCAGCCGGGCCCGAGGCGCGGCTGCTGCAACTCGCGCCTTTTGCCCTGGAAGACCTGGTTTCGCAGGATGTGGAACAGCTGCACTTTGCCGTCGGCCAGCGCGATGCAATCACCGGCCTGGTGCCGGTTGCGGTGGCGGAACGCAGCCACATGCAGGAGTGGCTCGCGCGCGCCACGCAGCTGCAGATCGTTCCGCATGCCGTGTTTGCAGAAAGCGATCTGGCGCCGGTGCTGCCCGGCCACGTGACCATGGTGGTCGCGGACGACCAGCTGCTGCTGCGCAACGACGCGGCGCGGCCCCTGCTGCTGCCCGCCAATGATCCGGCGCTCGCACTGGAGATGCTGCTGGGCGCCGAAGCGGATCTGGCTGCGGTGAACCTGGTGGTGTATTCCAGCGCCGAAGACTGGCAACTGCATGGCAGCGCCGTGGAAGCACTGCGCGACCGGGTTGCTTCGCTGAAGGTGCAGCTCAGTTCCGGCGGGCTGCTGTCGCAGTTCGCACAGGGCCTGGTGCACTCCCTGCCCATCAACCTGCTGCAGGGCGATTTCCGTCCAAAGCGCGCAAGCGGCGACGGCTGGCGCCAATGGCGCTGGGTGGCGATGCTGGCTGGCGCCCTGCTGCTGCTGCATGGAGCCGGCTCCCTCTGGCAGCTGCACCAGCTGCGCCAGGCGTCGGAAGAACGCCAGCAGGACATCGCCCGGATCTATGGCTCGGTCTTCCAGGGGCAACCACCTGGCCCGTACCCGCGCCGTGCGATGGAAAAACGTCTCGCGTCGCTGGCTGGCGATGCGAACAGGCAGGGTGAACTGCTGCATCTGCTGGCCGCAGTCGCGGCTGCAAAACAGAACGTGCCCGTGCCGCTGCTGCAGTCCGCCATATTCGAGCCTGGTTCGCTGAAGATGAAACTGAGCGCGCCCGATGCCGCAACCCTGGAGCAGTTCAGCCAGGCACTGCGGGCAAGCGGCTATACGGCGAAAGTCATCTCGGGATCGGTACACGGCGGAAATTACGAGGGTCAGGTTGAATTGAGGAAGCCGGGCTCATGAACCGCGCGCAGGTCGTCAACTGGTATGCCACCCTGACGCCACGCGAGCAGCGTGTGCTGCATATCGGCGGCGTGGTGGTGGTGGTGATCCTGCTCGCAGGGGTGTTCCTGCCGCTGCATCGCAGCCTTGGGCTTGCCAGGGAACAGCTGCAAGCCCAGCAGGCAGACCTGGAGTGGATGCAGCGGGTTGCGCCAACCCTGATTGCCGCGGGTCCCGGATCGACGGCGACCACCTCGCCCGAATCGCTGCCGGTGCTGATCGACCAGTCCGCGCGCGAATCCGGTCTGGCCCAGGCAATTACCGGCAGCCAGGCAGCAGCAAATGGCGCCGTACGGGAGCAGCTGGAACGTGCGGATTTCAACCTGCTCACTGGCTGGATCTCGCGCCTGTCTGCGCAGCACGGAGTCCGGGTCGAAGCTGCCAGCTTCACCAGCAGCGGCCCCGGCGTGGTGAACGCCGCCGTGCAATTGCGCCCGCGCTAGCAGCGCAGAGCCGGTAGATGAAATCCCGCGTGGTCTGGCTTGGCCTTGCCGCCTTCCTGCTGGCATTGATCATCGTGTTGCCGGCCAGCTGGATCGCCGGCTTCCTGCCCCCGCAACTGCATTGCGCCGCCTGGAGCGGTTCGGTGTGGCGCGGGCAATGCTCGGGACTTGCCGTACAGCAGGCCGGCGCCGAGCCGCTGCAGATCGAACGGCTGCACTGGAAACTGCAGCCGGCAGCCCTGCTGCGTCTGTCCCTGCGGGCGACTTTCGATCTGCGCACCAGCCAGGGAACGGCAAGCGGACAAGTCGAACTGGGCCGCAACGGGCGCATGGCCCTGCAGGATGTGTCAGTCGCGGCGCAGTTCGATCGCCGGCTCGCCACCATGCTTGCCGCGGGCTGGACCGGTCAGCTCGAAGGACAACACCTGGTCATGCGCGTGCAGGGCAATGTGCTGCAGGCGCTGTCCGGCGAACTTGCACTGCATGATTTCAATGATGGGCGCGGTGGCTCGTTCGGCAGCTATCGACTGCAGTTTCCGCCTGTAGAAGCGCCGCCGTTTGCCGGTGCGTTGCAGGATACCGGTGGACCGCTGGAGGTCACCGCTTCGCTGACCATCTCCGCGGATCGCCGCTGGCGGCTCGAAGGGCTGGTTGCAGCACGCCCGGGTGCGGATCGCGGTCTGCAAACCCGCCTGGACTATCTTGGCGCGCCCGATGCCAACGGCCGGCGCCGCCTCGCGGCTGAAGGCAGCTTCAGGTGAGCGCGTCAAACTCGCAAAACTCCCTGAGCCAGGGAAAATACAGCGCGGCGCGCACCGGCTCCGGACCCAGTGACCGCGCCAGCGTCAGGTACAGCTGCAGCTGCGGCGCGTAGCGCTCCATCTCGCGCGCCAGGAATTCAGCCAGGCCGCTGCCGGCATGCACGCTGGTCTTGTAGTCCACGATCCAGCGCGTGCCGTCTGCATCCACGAAGCTGCGATCGATGACCACATTGCGCAGTTCGCCATTCACGATACCCGACAGCCGCAGCTCGCTGTGCGCATCGCGATGCTGCCCGCCGGTCAGCCACCGTACGCGCGCATCTGCCGTGAGCACGGCGAGCTGGCGCACGATGGCCTGCGCCGTCTGCCTGGCCTGGTCCGGCGCAATGCCCTGTTCGCGCAGTCGTGCCGCACAGGGCTCGAGCCGCAATTCAGGCTCCTGTGCTGCGTCCGGGCCGATGGCTGCCAGGCGTTCGAACTCCGCATGCATGACCGTGCCCGCGGCGCGCGCCAGCGGGCCCACCCAGCTGAACTCCGGCCCGGCGACGGCATCACCCGCGCTGCGCGCCAGCGACGACACCACCGGCAGCGGCGGTGCCGCGACACCGGTGAAATCAGCCGGCAGACGCCACCACACCGATTCCAGCGATTGCGCGCTGCCGGCTGCATCCTGCTCCGGGCCGGCCGCCTGACCATCGAAGCGGTCACGGACTGCCGGCCAGAGCAGATGCAGCAACGAGCGGCTGGATGGAACCGGCGCGGCTTCGCTCTCCCGCCATGGTGCATGGCCAGAGAGGTACAGCCGCTGCCGCGCGCGCGTGACCGCCACATACAGCAGGCGCACCCGCTCATTCTGCTGACGCTCGGCCTGCAGGCGCGCGATGTATCGCGCCAGCGGGTTCGACGAATTGGGTTCGCCAATGCTGTGCACGGCGAGCAGCAGGTCGCTGCCGCCGGTTGCGGCAGGCAGCTGCAGCCAGCGCAGCAGCGGTGGCGTGTCGGCCCGGGCCGGCTTGCCAAGCCCGGGCACGAACACCACATCCCACTCCAGCCCCTTGGCGTGATGAATGGTCAGCACTTCCACGGGATGATCGCCGGCCACTTCACTGCGATCACGCAACTGCCCGGCCAGCTGCCGCAGCCGCGGCCCGTCGACGCTGCTCTCCTGCTCCTGCAGTCGCCGCAACGCGAGCAGGTACTGCCGGGCTGCGGAGACCTCCGTCGCATCCTGGCAGGCCGCGTGTCCACCGAGTTCGTACCACAAGGTCTCGATCGCGGAGGCGAGGTCACGGCTGCCACGCGCGCGCCATGCACGCTGCAGCTGCGGCCCGACACGTGCGAGCCGCAACTGCCCGTCGACCGACAGTTGCGCCACCAGCGCGACGTCGGTGATGACATCGACCAGCGGCTGCCTGTCCGCGCCGTCGCAGAGCAGCTTCAGATCGGCCAGGGTGAGCCCGGAGTACGGCGCCCGCAACACCGCGAGCCAGGCGCTGCGATCGCCCGCATCCAGCAATGCCTGGCCCAGCGCCACCAGATCGCGGACCACGCCGCGATCGGCCAGCATCGCGAGATCAACGCCCAGTGCAGCGACTCCGGCTTCCTGCAGTGCGCGCAGCACCGGCGCTGCCAGTGCCCTGGTCTGCACCAGCACTGCGATCGAACAGTTGGGCTGGCGACCGCGCAGCAACAGGATTTCCTGCGCAATGGCCGATGCTTCTGCCTGCGCATCGGCAGCGGACTGCGGCCACACGGTCACGGCGGCTGACTGGTCGGCGGCGGCACTGCGCGCAGCCTCCGCAGGCAGGAAGGGCACCGCCGAGCTGCGCAGGTTTTCAAGCGGCGGAAAGACCGTGCGAAACGCATCATTCGCCCAGCCGACCAGCTGCGGCATGGAGCGGAAATTGCGGCTCAGGTGCCGCGCCTCGAGTTTGATGTCGCCAATGCCTTCCGCGCGCGTCCTGAGGAACAACCCGACTTCCGAATTGCGGAACAGATAGATCGACTGCATCGGATCGCCGACCAGGAACAGCGAACGCCCCTCGCCCGCATCCCAGCCGCAGATCAGCTCGCGCACCAGGTCCAGCTGTTCCGGCGAGGTATCCTGGAACTCGTCGACCAGCAGATGCTGTACACGCAGCGTCTGGCGTATCGACTGATCGGTAGGTCCGTCCATGCCACGCAATGCCTGCCGCGCCACCGCGGATACTTCATTGTGGTCCACCAGCCCGTGCTCGCGGAATACCAGCTTCAGCTGCATCGCCGCCAGCAGCATCAGCCGCGCCAGCGCCGCCAGTGCCTGCCGCTCCTGCGCATCGATCATGACCGGCGGCAGAGCCTCGACCGTGCGCAGCATCTGCAATGCTCCGGTGCATTCCTGCAGTTGCTGCGTCCACGACTGCCAACGCTGCTTGAGCGCCTTGTCTTCGCGCGGGAAACCTTGATTGACAGTGACCTGCTTGCGCGGCTCGCCATCGGCTTTCAGTGCGAGGTCGGCAACTGCCTGCCAGGCGGCGAGATTCGCTGGCGCCGCCGCCAGCGATGCGTCCGGCGACAACCATGCGCACCATGGCCCGTCCTGACTGTGGCTCGCATCACGCCGATGCTGCGCACTGCTGCGTGCGAGTGTTGCAGCCTCGGCCACCAGCGCAGGCGTGAGCACCCGCTGCGCTTCGTCAAGCGTTTCCCGGACGATGCGCTGCAGGCTGGCGGACACACGGTCCGCGAGCTCCTGCGGCTGATGTTCGAGCAGCAGCGGCTGCCAGCGATTGCGCCCCGGCAACAGCTCCGCGAGCAATTGCTGCGCGCGGTCCCAGTCGTTGTCCAGCCGGCGCAGCAACAGGTCCGCGTCATCGCGGTAGTCGGCATCGGTTGCGCTGAATCGCAATGCCTCGCGTGCGGCTTCCTCATACAGCGGGCCAGCCGCGTCGATCACATCGAGACTGGAGTAGCTGCGGCCCAGCAGCGGCATCGCGCGCGCAATCTCGTGCGCCAGCGAGTCTATGGTCTGGATGCGCAGCCGTGCGGGCAACTCTGCTGCCTGCCAGCCGCGGCGCCGCGCATGCGCATGCACCTGCGCCGCCAGTTCCCGCCAGCGGGCCAGGTCCGCCTGCGATTCCGGCAACCCGTCTTCCAGCGCCAGCAGCACGCGTTCACGCATCTCCGCTGCTGCCTTGCGCGTAAACGTGATCGCCAGCACCTGCTCCGGTTCATCCACCTGCGCCAATGCGCCGAGGAAGCGCTGCGCCAGTACAGTGGTCTTGCCCGACCCTGCCGGTGCCTGCAACAGGATGTCGCGCCCGGTCTGCAGCGCATCGAGCCGCGCGAGTTCGTCACTCATCGCTGCCCTCTTCGGAAGGCAGGGCGTCACCCATGGCGCGACGGCGGCAGAATGCCGGCAGATGGCAGTACCGGCAGGCCTCCAGGGATTCGGCCAGCGTTGCAGTGCCACCCAGATGCTGCGCCAGCAACTGCTGCAGCTCGCGTTGCCATTGCTGCTGTGCCGCTGGCCAGTCTCCCACCGGCTTCACGCCGCGTGGCAGCGGCTCGTCGATGCCTGAAGCACCGGCATAGCCCAGCTGCGCCGGCTTCAGGCTCAGCAGCAATGCGCCACCCACACCAAGCCCTTCTTCCGCCAGTGCCACGACATAGGCAGCCAGCTGCAATGGCCGGGCTTCTCCTTCCTGCAGACGAATGGACCCGGCCGCGCCGCTCTTGTAGTCGACCAGCAGGTATCCGCCAGCGGTCTGGTCGATGCGATCGATGCGCATGACGATCGATGCTGCAGCATTGCGCCAGGTGGTCTCGTGCTCACGCATGCGCACGGCAAAGGGCGCACGCCCACGCTCCAGTTCGAGCACGCGATCAAGCAGCCGCGCTGCGCGCAGTCGCTCGCGCTCCAGCACTCCCGGCGCCAGCCAGGCAACACCTGCCGCCGCGTTGTCGCGCAGGGCCGCTGACCAGTGGCGCGCCACCAGCTCCGCCTGCATGGCGGGCGTGAGCGCAAGCAGGCGCTGCTGGTCCTGCAGCTCCCCCCACAACCCTTCCAGCAATGAATGCAGCAGCATGCCGCGCAACCTTGACGGAATGCCATCGGTGAGCGCCGCCGGTGCTTCGGCCCCCAGTCGCCACTGTGCCTGCGCATGGAATGCACACTCCTGCTGCACGCGCAGACGCTCGACCCCACCCCGCAGCGGCCGCGCCAGCTCGCCGGCCGACATGGGCGGCAATGCCGGATCGCGGCTGGCCGCAGCAACGCTCGCCAGCGATTCGCCGGCGGCGACATCCGCATCGATCCATGGCGCATCGAATGGCGACAGCAACGCGGCAGGACGATGCTGCACATCGCCCTCCTGCCGGGCATGGCTCAGCACCAGGTTGCCCGTGCGCAGGCGCCAGCGCTGCTGCAACCACCGCGCTGCACGCAGTCGCTGCGCAACACCGGCCTGCGGCCAGTCGCAGCGACGCTGTTCATGCAGCGGCACATAGGGATCAGGGCGCGGGGGCGCAGGCCAGCGGTTCTCCGTCAGGCCCATCACCCAGATGCCGTCGTAGTGAACCACCGGATCGTGCAGCTGCGTGCTGAAGGTAATGGCGGCGTCGCCGGTCGCACCCTGGTGAACCGATTGCTGTGCCAGGCGCCGCAATGCCTGCAGCGCAGTGTCCGCATCCATTGGCAGCGACGCGGCATCGAGGCCCGCGAATTCATCCAGCAGTTCACCCCAACGCCCCAGACGCTGCGCATCGCGTGAATCCAGCATGCCGCCCGATGCAAACCCGGCCGCGCGCAGGCAGTGGCTGAAACACTCGGCCCAGCCAAGGGCGCTGCGTCGCGGCACTGCGTACCGCAGCGTACGCGCCTGTTCGAGCCAGCCCCGCATCCGGTCTGCCACGGGCAGCTTTGCGGACACCGATGCCAGCGCCTCGAGCAGGGCTGCAGAACGCCAGCGCGCCAGGCCCCATGCGCCAAGCCGGGCCTGCAGGGCGCAGCATTCACTGGTACTGCCGAAGTGGAACCGGGGACTGCCCAGCAGCTGCAGCAACCGGCTGGTGTCGATCCAGTCAGCGGTCATCGCAAGCGCGGCCAATGCATCGCCCACCAGCGCCTGATGATGCAGTGGCTCACCGCCTTCCACGGCCAGCAGCGCCTGGCGTTGTTCCTCCGACGCACTGCCACTGCCTGTGAATGCGCGCCACAACAACGCACCCTGCGCGGCGGCACCGGGATCCTGCCAGCAACTGACCACCAGCAGACGGCGCCTACCGTCCTGCTGCAACTGCTCGCGGCACCACTGTGCGCAGGCCGCCATTTCAGCATCAAGGTGCGCAGTCCTGCGCAGCGACACCGCCGCGGCAGACTCACCCGTGGGCGCAGGCAACAGTTCGGCCCCCGGCCAGTAACGCTGCTGCAGCCACTGTTGCAATGCCGTGAGTTGCGGCTGGCCGACGATGACCGGTGGCGCGCAGCCAGCCAGGAATCCGAGCTGCTCAGGCAAGGCCAGGTTCAGCGATACCAGGCCGCGTGCGGCACACAGCTCGCGCACCTGCTGCAGCGCTGCCACCAGCAATGTCTCTTCTTCGGTTACTGCCGTCCGCGACAGCGGCAGCAGGGACTGGGTTGCCTGGGACGCAGCGCGCATCAGCGCCGCGGCATGCGGACGCAGGGCTTCCGGATCATCGCTCCGCGCCAGCTGCTGCAGGGCGGTCTCCCACAACAAACGCTCCTGGCTCAGGTTCAGCAGCTGTCGCCCGTCCGCGTTGCGCTGCTGCAGCGTGGCGCTGCGCCACTGGCGTGATAGCCAGGCTTCCCAGGTCAGGATCTCGGGTGTTTTCCAGACCGTGAGGCCGCGCGCCTGCTGCACTCCTGCCCAGGCGAAGCGCAACGCCGTGGCGCGCTGCGCGCTGGGAACGACGATGGCACGCCCGGCGTCGATCGCGACAATGATCGAAGCATCAAGGCCGGCCGCGCCCGTACGTTGCTCCCGCTACTTGAAGCGGCCCGCGGCATCCACGACGCGCGAACCCGTCTGGGATGCAGGCGTCACGCCATGCCGCGCCGACCAGGAATCAAGCTGTGCCTCGATGCGTTCGAACACCAGGCTCAGGGTCGCCGCATCCGGCAGGATGGTGGTGCGGAAATGATTGCGATACGGAACATTGAACACGCTGCCCGGGGTTACCAGCACGTGTTTTTCTTCCAGCAGTTCCAGCGCGAACTGCTGGTCGTTGAACTCCGACAGCACGTCCTCGCGCACTTCGATGAACGCATACATCGCGCCCGCCGGCGGCGTGAGCTTCAGATACCTGCTGCGCCTGACAGCCTCGATTACCGCACGGCGCGATTCGAACAGCCGGCCGCCCGGCGACGTCAGGTCGACGATGCTCTGGTAACCGCCCAGCGCGCTGTGCACCGCATACTGCGCCGGCACATTGCTGCACATGCGCATGGAGCTGAGCAATTCCATGCCGGCCAGGTATTCGCCCGCGCGCTGCACCGCCCCGGAGAAGCTGACCCAGCCGACGCGATAGCCCGCAGCACGATAGACCTTGGACAGTCCCGACAGGGTTGCGCACAAGGTGTCGTTCACCAGCGAGGCGATCGGCACGAACTGCACGCCCTCGTAGGTAATGCCGTCATAGATCTCGTCGCTGAGGATCATCAACTGGTATTTCTCGGCCAGGCGCGCAATGCGCTCCAGCACTTCGCGCGGATATACCGCCCCGGTGGGGTTGTTTGGATTGATCACCACCAGCGCCCGCGTGCGCGGCGTGATCAGTGCTTCGATTTCATCTGCATCCGGATAAAAACGGTTCTCGGGCCGGCAGCCGTAGTGCACCGCACGTCCGCCGTTGAGCGTCACCGCCGCGGTCCACAACGGATAATCCGGCGCCGGCACCAGCACCTCGTCGCCATCGCTGAGCAACGCGCGCAGGGTCATGTCGATCAGCTCGCTGGTGCCGTTGCCGATGAAGATGGTTTCGGTGGTGCCGCCGCGAATGCCGCGGCTCTGCTGCTGCAGCAGGATGGCCTCGCGGGCCGGATAGATGCCCTTCTGGTAGGAATAGCCTTCCGCCTGCGGCAGGTTCTGCACCAGTGCCAGGCGCAGGATCTCGGTGGTGCGAAAGCCGTAGGCCCCCGGATTGCCGATGTTCAGCGAAATGATTTCATAGCCCTGACGTTCCAGCTCGATGGCACGGCGCGCGAGCGCACCGCGAATTTCGTAGCGGACGTTCTTCAGTCCATCGCTGGCCTTGATGCTGGAATCGTGTTTCATCGGCCGGAGTTTAGCCTCCCGACGGCTGTACAGCCAGAAAGTCGTATAC
>JAATEY010000211.1 GCA_015655465.1 Gammaproteobacteria bacterium
CCGGTGGGTCCGGTGACCAGCACCAGGCCCCGGGGGATCATGCATAGATCTTTGAAAGTCTTGGGCGCGTTCAATTCATCGAGCGACAGGATGGTGGACGGAATATTGCGGAATACCGCCGCGGCGCCGCGATTCTGGTTGAAGGCATTGACGCGGAAGCGGGCAAGCTTCGGGATCTCGAACGAGAAGTCGGTCTCGAAGAACTCTTCGAAGGCCTTGCGCTGCTTGTCGTTCATGATGTCGTACACCATGCTGTGCACTTCCTTGTGGGAAAGCGCAGGCATGTTGACGCGTTTGATATCGCCATCGACGCGGATCATCGGCGGCACGCCGGCTGACAGGTGCAGGTCCGAGGCGTGGTTCTTGACCGCAAACGCCAGCAACTGGGCAATATCGAGGGCCATGAGTGCTCCGAAGACTACCTCGGCAGTATAGTGCACCGTGTTGACCGCTCCTATGTTGTTAAGTAATCCGCAAAATCCGCCGCCTGCTGACGACTTCGCCGCGCGCCTCCACAACGTCCGGGAACGCATTGCACAGGCGGCCGCCACTGCCGGCCGCGATGTGCACTCGGTCACGCTTCTCGCCGTGACAAAAGGGCAGGCAGTCGCGGGCATCCGTGCCGCCATGGCGATGGGACTCACCCAGTTCGGCGAGAACTACATCGACGAGGCGCTGCCCAAGATCCAGGCGCTGCCTGGCAGTGCAGCGCAATGGCATTTCATCGGGCGGCTGCAGGCCAACAAGACCCGCCTCGTGGCCGAAAATTTCTGCTGGGTGCACAGTGTGGACCGGCTGCGTACTGCCGAACGGCTCGCCACGCAGCGCCCAGCGCGCATGCCCGCACTGAATGTGTGCGTGCAGGTGCGTATCGCCGACGATCCCGCCAAAGGTGGCGTGGCACCCGATGCGGTGCCGGCACTGCTGCATGCCATCGGCGCACTGCCCCGACTGCAGCTGCGCGGCCTGATGTGCATGCTGCCCCATGGGACTCCCGAGGCCGGGCAGCACCGGGCATTTGCCGCCCTGCATGCGCTGCTCGAGGCGGGCCGGCAGGACGGCCTTGCACTCGACACACTGTCGATGGGCATGAGCGCCGACATGGACGCTGCCATCACCGAAGGCGCCACCATCGTGCGCATCGGCACCGCGCTATTCGGCCCGCGCGCCCCGTAGAATGCCGCCATGACAGCACTCTCCTCCCTGCGCATCACCCTCATCGGCGGTGGCAACATGGCGCGCGGCCTGATCGGCGGATTGATCGCGAAGGGTGCCAATCCCGCGTACATCACCGTGGCCGAACCCGATGCAGCGGGTCGCGACGCCCTGCAGCGCAATTTCGGCGTTGCGGTGACCGGCGACAACGCCTGCGCCGTTGCCGGTGCCCGGGTGATCGTGCTTGCGGTGAAGCCGCAGATCATGGCGCAGGTGGTGCGTGCCCTCGCGCCCACGCTGCAGCTGTCACGACCATTGGTGATCTCGGTGGCTGCGGGCATACGCAGCGCCAACCTCGCGGGCTGGATCGGCCCTGATGTGCCGGTGGTGCGCTGCATGCCCAATCGCCCCGCGCTCATCGGCGCGGGCGCCAGCGGACTGTATGCGGATGCCACCGTGGGCGCGGCCGAACGCGCACTCGCCGAGCAGGTGCTGGCGAGCACCGGCCTTGCGCTCTGGGTAAACCGCGAAGGCGACATGGACCTGGTCACCGCCTTGTCCGGCAGCGGGCCTGCCTACTTCTTCCGGCTGGCCGAACTCATGGCCGAGGCAGCCATCGCCCAGGGCCTGGACGCCACGGTGGCGCGACAACTGGCCGCACAGACTCTCGCCGGCGCCGGACAGCTGGTGGCCTCCGAAACGTCGCCGGACCTCGCCCGCATGCGCGCCGAAGTCACCTCGAGGGGCGGCACCACCGAAGCGGCGCTGAACTGCTTTGGCGCGCTCGCACTGGACAGCACCGTGGCCGCAGCCATGCAGGCCGCCGCACAGCGCAGCCACGAACTGGCGGAACAGTTCGGCGATCAACCGTAACGGGGCACCAACCAATGCGGGCGCTTTACTTCATCATCGACACGCTGATCGGCATGTACCAGCTGGTGTTGCTGCTGCGACTGCTCATGCAGCTGACGCGTGCGGACTTCCGCAACCCCATCGCACGCGGCATCGTGCAGCTGACGAACCCGCTGGTACTGCCGCTGCGTCGCGTGCTGCCGCCGCTGCGCAGGATCGATTCGGCCTCGGTGGTCGCGGTCCTGCTGGTGGCGCTGTTCAAGGTCTGGGTGCTGCAGGTGCTGCTCATCCATGGTGTTCCGAGCCTGCAAACGCTGTTGCGCGGCACGTTGCTCGACAGCATCGACGTGGTACTCAGAACCTATCTCTACTCCATGATTCTCAACGCGATACTGTCGTTCGTTGCACCGGGGAATTACTCGCCGGCGCAGTCCATTCTCGCGTCGATCTGCGATCCGGTGCTGAACCCGATCCGCAAGTACATTCCATCGATTGCGGGTCTCGATCTGTCGCCGTTCTGGGCGTGCATTGCGATTCAGGCACTGCGCATCCTTGTTGGCTGACGCTAAAGTGCTTTGAAAAAAGCGCTTGCGCGACATTGCGCATATGCTATGTTTCGCGCGGAAATACAGCGGCGCGGATGTTCCTCGCCGTCGAAACATCAAATCGCGGGAGTATCCAGACATGGCGAAAAAGGGCGGCGCACCGACCAAGTCCGAAATCACGGCCACCATTTCCAAGGACACCGAGCTGTCACGGAAGCAGGTCAGTGCGGTTTTCGAATCCCTGAACGGCATCATCCGCAAGAGCCTGCGCAGCCACGGCATCGTCACACTGCCAGGCCTGCTGAAGCTGAAGGTCGTCAAGAAGCCTGCCACCAAGGCTCGCAAGGGCACCAACCCGTTCACCGGTCAGGAGATGACCTTCAAGGCCAAGCCGGCCATCAAGAAGGTGCGCGCACTGCCGCTGAAGAACCTGAAGGCGATGGTCAACTAAGAACCCGCAAGTCTTCCAAAGACCGTAGAAGCCCGGAAAACCCAGTGTTTTTCGGGCTTTTCGCTTTAGTCTCCGCGCAGGAAGGGCACGACCTGCTGCTGCAGGGCACCGAGCTGACCATGGAAGTAATGCCCCACGCCCGGCAGCACCACCAGCCGTGGCGGCGGTTGCAACTGCGCTGCCCAGTCGATCACGGTGGATGCATCGACCACTTCATCCGCATCGCCCTGCACGATCAACCATGGGCAGCCCGGCATGCTGATGTCACCCACCGCGCCATGGTTGCGCGCCAATGCCGGCGCCACCGTCACCAGTCGGGCGACACTGCCCACACCGCGCGCGGTGCTGGCACGCAGTGCCACATAGCCACCGAATGAAAAGCCTGCCAGCCACAGGGCCGCATCGGGCCAGCGCTGTCGCCCCCAGGCAACCGCAGCAAGTGCATCTTCGGTTTCGCCCCGGCCTTCGTCGAAGCTGCCGGCGCTTGCACCCACACCGCGATAGTTGAAGCGCAGCGTTGGCATGGCGAGCTCATGCGCGGCGCGTGCCAGGGTCGTGACCACCTTGTTGGTCATGGTCCCGCCATGCAGCGGGTGCGGATGACAGATCACCATGAAGGCAGCAGGTGCTGCCTCAACAGGAATATCCGCCACCGCTTCCAGCGCACCGGCACTGCCGGCAAGCACCAGTTGCTCGGCAAGCATCGGCAGGCTGCGGCTCACCTGCCCTCGTGAAAGCCCAGCGACGCGGAATTGATGCAGTAGCGCAGGCCGGAGGGCTCGGGTCCATCGTCGAACACATGACCCAGGTGCGCATCGCAACTGGCACAGGTGACTTCGGTGCGGACCATGCCGTGTGAAATATCGCGGTGCTGGTGGATGCGATCACCCGCAAGCGGCAGCCAGAAACTCGGCCAGCCACAACCGGCATCGAACTTCTTGCCGGATTCGAACAGATCCGTGCCGCAGACTACGCAGTAGTAGGTGCCGACATCGGTGTGCGCTGCGTACTGGCCGGTGAAGGGGCGCTCGGTGCCCTTCTCCTGCGTCACATGGTATTGCAGGGGTGACAGTCGGCTGCGCAGCTCCTGCTCGCCTGGTTTGCGACTCTGGCTCATGCGGGTTGCCTCCTCACTTCAGCAGCTTGAGCAACAGGCTGTTCAGGCGGCGGGCGTAATCGCCCGGGTTGTCGATATGACCCTGCTCGGTCAGCTGCGCCTGATCGTACAGCAGCTGCGAAAGCTCGTTGAAATCGTCTCCCTCGAGGCCAGCCAGGCGCTGCACCAGGGGATGACCCATGTTCAGCTCCAGCTGCGGCTTGCTGGGCGGCGCATCGCCGCGTCCGGCCGCAGCGAGCATGCGCCGCATGGACTCACTCATGTCGTCGTCGCTGCGCGTCAGGCAGGCCGGCGACTCGGCCAGCCGCTGGCTGACCTTCACGCCGGCCACTGCGTCGCCCAGCGCGGCCGCAATGCGGCCGAACAGTGCCTCGTGGGCGCTTTCATCCGTGGCAGCGGCAGCTTCCTGCGCAGGCGCTGCGCCCAGCTTCGACAGGTCCAGGTCACCGCGCGCGGCATCCTGGAAGCTCTTGCCTTCGAACTCGTGCAACTGGCCCATGATCCAGGGGTCGACGCGATCGCCCAGCAACAGCACCTCCACCTTGCGGACGCGCAGCTGTTCGATGAACGGGCTGCTGCGGGCGGCGGCGCGGCTTTCGGCCAGCACGTAGTAGATCTTGTCCTGGCCGGGCTGCATGCGGGCCACGTAGTCCGCCAATGCCACCTTGTCTTCGTCGCCGGCTTCGTGCGTGCTGGCAAAGCGCAGCAGCGGCAGCAGCTTGTCGCGGTTGGAATAGTCCTCGGTCACGCCCTCCTTGAGCACCGTGCCGAATTCCTTCCAGAACGCCGCGTATTTCTCGGGCTCGTCCTTGGCCAGCTTGGCCAGCATGTCGAGGGCACGGCGGGTCAGCGCGCCGCGCATGGC
>JAATEY010000236.1 GCA_015655465.1 Gammaproteobacteria bacterium
GATCCACCTAGGCAGCTATTTCGGCGATGGCCATTGCCGCGGTTATGACTTCGTCCACGCTACCCCCCTGTTGAGCATTTCTCGACAGCACCTGGCGCCGCGTTCTGGCACCGGGTCGACCGCTGAGCAACCCTAGCATATGACGTGTAATGGCTCGCAGGTGGGTGCCCTGCGCGACCTCCCGCGACGCATAGGCGCGCATGGCTTCGAGGACCTGCGCCGGGTCGACCGCTCGCGTGGAATTCCCGGCGTGCAACGCCACATGCAGCTCGCCCAGCAATTCGGGACGGTGATAGGCCTCGCGACCGATCATCACGCCGTCGTAGGTACCCAGAGCCCGCACCACCGTTTCCGTGGTGCGCAGGCCGCCATTCACGATCACGGGCACGCCAGGAAGCATCGTCTTCAGCTGCGATACGACATCATATCGCAGCGGCGGCACGGTGCGGTTCTCGTGCGGCGACAGGCCGCCCAGCACCGCCTTGCGTGCATGCACGATCAGCGCGTCCGCGCCGGCAGCAACGATTGCCTGCACGAACGCAAGCAGGTCAGCCATGTCCGCATCATCAAAACGTTGCGCAGCGTCCGTCGCAGCGGCGGTGCTGCCCGCACGGCTGCGATCCACGACACCGATGCGCATTTTCACTGTCACGGGTACGCGCACTGCACGCTTCATGGCCGCAACACATTCCGCAACGACTGCTGGCGTATTCATCAGGCACGCACCGAACGCGCCTGCATGCACCCGGTCGCTGGGACAGCCGCAGTTGAGGTTCACTTCCATGTGGCCGAGGTCTTCGGCGATCCGCGCCGCCTGCGCCAGTTGCCCGGGGTCCGAACCACCAAGTTGTATGGCCAGTGGCTGTTCCGGTGCGGAGAAATGCAGCAGTCGACTCCGGTCGCCGCGCAGGATCGCGGCGGCGTTGATCATTTCCGTATACAGCAGCAGCGTCGGCGAGAACTGTCGCAGGAAGTAGCGGCAGTGGCGGTCGGTCCAGTCCATCATGGGGGCGACGGAGATGCGGCGGTCAATGGCTTGGACCGGCTTCCCCTCCAACTTGCTACTTTTTCCGCCTGCTGTCAACATTCTGTATCACTCATGATCACGCTGTATCACCGGCGTATCGCTCAGGTAGTGATACAGGAGTGATACAAGAATGGTGAGTTCCATTTCATGCCAGTACCACGAAGCGGGCCACGCCGTCGCCGGTGTTGTCATCGGGCGCGACTTTGAATTCGTAACAGTTATCCCCATTGGCAACACGGAAGGCCATGTTGCATACAGCACGGCAGATGATCCGGAGTTTCCCCGCCCGCCCCAACTAGAGGCCATCTTTTTCATTGCCGGGCCGTATGCGGAGTGTCGGCGCACGCGCCGCAGCCTTCCGCGCCTCTGGATTGAGCAACAAGACGCCTCCGACGTTGCCGCGCTACAACTTTCAGAAGCCGATTTTCGCAAAGCGGTAAGCCAATCGATGGAGATCATCGATAAAAATTGGCCCGCTGTTCGGCGCGTAGCTGCTGCCCTTCGTCGCAGACAGAAGCTTACTTTCGAAGAAGTAGAAGCCATGGTGTTTTCAGCGTAATGGCGAGTTTCACGGAACGCGACGGCCGCTGGCGTGCACTGGTCCGGAAAGCCGGCCGCACCAAATGCGACACGTTCGACAGCAAGGCGCAGGCGAAGGCCTGGGCGGCCACGATCGAGCGCGAGCTCGACCAACTGAAGGCGACAGGCGTCATGGCCCCCAAGGGCCTCACGCTCGCGGATTTGATCGATCGGTACACCCGCGAACTTTACCCGGTGAAGCCCTGGGGCCGCAGCAAGTCGGCAGATCTGGCCAGGCTCAAGCTCGACCTGGGCCACCACCCGGTGGGCGCCCTCTCCTCTCACGTCCTGATGGCGCACTTCCGCAAACGCCTAGACAAGGGTAAGGGCCGCATGACGAGCTCCTCCCAGCTGGGCTACCTGGTCGGCGTGCTGCGCATCGCCCGCACGCTCTGGCAGCTCGACGTGCCGCTGCAGGCCGCGGAAGACGCCCGCACTGCCCTGACCTCCGTCGGACTCAATGCAAAGTCGAAGCGCCGCGATCGCCGAGTCTCAGATCGTGAGATCAAGAAGCTGCTCGACCACTTCGAGGGCGAGAAGAGCATCGTGCCGATGGCGGAGATCGTCCGGTTCTGCCTGGCGTCAGGCATGCGGATCAGCGAGGTGTGCCGCCTCGAGTGGGCGGACCTCAACACGCCGAACAAGACGATCATCGTCCGCAACCGCAAGCACCCGAAGGACAAGCTGGGCAACGACCAGACCGTTCCGCTGCTCAATGCCACCGGGTTCGATGCCTACGAAGTCGCGAACCGGCAGCCGCACCTGGGCCCGCGAATCTTCGCGGTGAACCCGCGCACCGTCTCGGCCTACTTCACGCACGCAGTCGACGCGCTGAAGCTGCCGGATCTGCGGCTGCATGACCTACGGCATGAAGCGATCAGCCGGCTGTTCGATGCAGGCTACCGAATCGAGCAGGTGGCGCTGGTATCCGGGCACCGCGACTGGGCGATGTTGAAGCGGTACACACACGTTCGCGCGACTGACCTTCATCGCGTTGCGGTGGCCAAGTGAGCAATGAGAAACAGCCGAGGCGGTTCCCGCGAGACGTCGCGCAGACCATTCTCCATGCGCGCCGCCTTCAAGAGAGAGCGCAGCGAGAAGGTCGACCTCTGCTGCGTCCTGGCATAGAAGACAATATCCGCAAGCTTTGGGCTGCATGGCAAGCACAAGATATTGACGAGGCAATGCGTCTTGCGATGAGCCTGCAGGACGACTGGTGCGACCTAGTTTTCGACAATACCTGGCGCGAAGGGATCGACAAGCTCATCGCCTTGGAACGCGCCGAGCTGAAAAAGCAGAAAGTGACTATTCATCAGATCGTGCGGGCGATTTGGGATGAAGGGAGTGTTACCGCAGCGGCGAGCAAGCTCGGGATATCACGCCAGGCGATCAACAAGCGCCTAACTCCTAGGTGGAGATCGCTCCTGGACGAAGGCATGAAGTGACAACCCTGCACGGTTTCCACGCGTAGAAAGTATTCCGAGTAGCTTTCCGGTCACTGTTCCTCACCGAGGCAACCCGTGACCACTCCGACTGCCGCCCTTCCTTCGCTTCGCGATCTGGGATATCTGCTGGATACCGAGGCCGCCGAAATCATCCGCAAAAAGCCCAACACGCTGCGCAACTGGCGCGCAAAGGATGTTGGCCCTCCATACACCAAGGTCGACGGCGACCTGGTCGTGTATCCGCTCGAAGGGCTGAAGAAATGGCTGTCTGAGCGCACCGTGAAACCTCAGGCCGCCTCTACTCTCTCGAACCCTGGCAAGCCCAACACCCGCCGCCCGCGCGGGGGCTGAGTGCGCGAACAGATACTTCCGTTTCTGTCGATTCCGGCAGCGCCGTGGATTGCGGACACGGCCGGCTTCTCCATGGCGGAGCAGGGATTTCTGTTCCGCGCCATGGTGACAACGTGGAGGACAGGCCCTCTCCCGGCTGACGACGCGCAGCTTGCCCGCTGCCTGGGCGTCACGCGCGCGGAACTGAAACGGTTGCGACCAGCGCTGTCGACCTACTTCAGGCACGAGCGGGACACCCTCGTATGCGGATGGATCGAGGTTGAATACCGGCGAGCCCTCGACACAAAGCAACGAAAGCGCGCCGGCGCAGCTCAGACAAATGCGGCGCGTTGGGGAGTCGCTAAGCGACCCGAAAGCGACTCGCAGTGCGAGTCGCAGAGCGTATCGCCTTCATCTACATCTACATCTACATCTATAAAACCTCCGGAGAGCGTTTGGCTACTCATCAGGGCAAATCCGAAGGCAACGGACGAGCAGATCGCGACGCTCCACCAGCAACCGCCAGTCAATGCGGCACAAGTCGCCGAACTCAGGAGATCCATGCAATGACAGCGCGCACCGAACGCATGCGACTGTTCGGCCAAGCCCAGAAGCAGGCGATCCTCAAGACGATTACCGGGAAATCGGATCAGCAGCAGCTGCGAGAGCGAGCCGCGACGCTGGCCCAGCATGGCCACAGCGACCAGCAGATCGCATGCGAGCTCGGAGTGTCGACCGAGATTGTTCGCCGATGGCATGGCGAGCGCACCGCAGGCCGATGATCAACCGCAGGCGCCGCGGCAGCACGGAGGCGCGCAATGGTAGCGTCTGGCTGCGCATCAAGGATCGGGACGGCAAGGCCCGCAGGATTCACCTCGGCACCACGCACCGGATCCGCAGCGACATCGCGGCGCGCCGCGAGGCCGACCAGTGGATCGCCCGCAATATGCCGGAACAGCTCAGCACCGGCAAGACGCACCTGGCCAGTGCGCTGGCGCGGCAGGCCATCCTCGCTGGCAAGCGTGCCCGGTTCTACAGCGTGGTGGATCTGGTCAATCAGCTCGATGCCGAGAAGCGCGAGGGTCGCGCCGGCCGGCTTGCCA